>JANMKB010000154.1:0-3291 GCA_031371805.1 Blastocatellia bacterium
TAGAGCAAGCTGAACTAACTTTTCGTGACTGCCTGAATAATGCTGCAAAAAATGAGATTCAACCGGACATCTTAGCGGCCTTATTGTTTCTCGCCGAAATAAACTGTGAACGCGACGAATTTGCCGAAGCGCAGCGGCAACTTGATAAATTACGCGAAGAAGTAGAAATATCTTATTATCAGGAACTTCAGGCTCATTGGCGTGAGCTGTATGGAAGAGTAATGCTGGCAGAAGGAAATTACCCCGATGCTTATGTCTGGCTCAAACAAGCCATTACGCTCTGGGAAAAAACGGGCAATCAATATCGCCTGGGCAAAGCACTCTGTTTTTTTGCCACCATCCCGGCGCTGAATGGTGAAAAAAATGGCAGCAATTCGCGCTTGCTCGTGCCGCCGCGATAGCGCAACGGCTCCCGTCACCGCCCTTGCAGGCAATGGCCGAACGTGCGCGGCAACAAATTGCTCACACAGAGAATTCCGCCACGGGGTTCACGGCCTCGCCCACTGAATTAGGCATCAAACGATTATTAGCCGCAAAACACTCGCCGGAATTGTTGCTGCGTGAACTTGCCATTATCTGGTACGAAGATTTTGGTCTTAGTGAAATTGTGATCTTTACTCAAACTCAGAAAGTTGTTTATTTTGTCGGCTGTGATGAGCAAGCGCACAGAAGACATCCTGGTTTTAATCGAATATTTCATGAAACTTCATAGCCAAACGGAAGACAAACAGGGAATTCATTTGGATGGGCAACAATGAACGCTTTATTGCAATATGAATGGCCGGGAAATGTGCGGGAACTGAGTAATGAAATTCGCCGCCTGGTCGCCATTACGCCCGAAGACAGCCTGATTGCGGTGGCAAAACTTTCGCCTGCCATTTCACAAAATGCATGGACGTGGGATGAACGCGCCATCGGTAATGGGCGGCAACGAGCTAGTCGTTCAATCAGGGAAATTAAACGCCAGGCCATCAGCGAAGCCTTAGCGCGGCATAACTGGAATATCAGCCACGCTGCCGCTGAATTGGAAGTAACCCGCAACGGCTTAACCAAAATGATCCGCCAATTCAACCTTGCGCCGGAGTAACCAGAAGTTTGCCTGCCAACTTTGTTGTCAATTTGCTCTCCTCTGCGAAACAAAGTTGGCAGTGAATAATTTGCTGTCTATTCGAGGTTATTCTTAACGTCAGCCGAAACTTTGCTGAAATGATATGAACAAAGTTGGCAGTAAATTTTCTGCTTCAGATTTTCCCCCGCTTTCCCCTTAGCCAATATTCTTGCCTTAAATATTACTCCTTTAGCTACTTTAAAGATGTTGGCACTTTCTTTTCCAAAACTAATACAGCCTGGCATAAGGATTGATTAGATAAAGCACCTAAGCATAAATTTTGAGGAATTATGAATTGGGACGCGACCGCGAGCTTGTAGTCCTCAGCGTTCTTGATCCCGCAAAATTTATGCTTGAGACAGTGTGAGTTAAGTTCGCGTGTATTGTTCTCATTAGCAAACCTCTCAACTCTGCACACTCAGTTTCCCACTCTTTGGCAGGGAAGTTAGGTGGGGAGTTTTGCTAATCATGACAATCAGCAAACTTAATTAACGGCTTATTTAAATCGGCGAGATTAACTTTACACCTACTCAGGAGAAAATAATGAAAGCGTACTTTTCAGACACAAGGTTCGGGAAAACAGGATGGCTGGCGGTTGTCTCGCTGGGCGTTATTTTGGCATTTATGATTGGCGAGCGCCTGGCTTCCAACCAAACCGCACTAACGAATGTGTTATGGATCAAGGGAGATAGTAGTGAGGCGGTCGCAGGAAATGCAGCGCAGGCAAGTCTGACCTTAACGCCGGCTGTGGTTGGGAGCAAAGTCGTCAATGGGACAACGGGGAGTTCGGTGTATGAAAGTCCGACAGGGTTCACCGGCTCAGGAGTGCGCTTTGCCGTGGGTGGACAACAAAATAGCAACACGGCATTTTATCGGTTTTTGGGAACGCAAACGAACAATTTACTTAAAGCCAGTCAGGGGCAAATTACCTTTACGCTGAAATCAAAGACTAATTTTGCGACGCGTGCGGCAACGGCGACAGATGTGGTGTTTGATACGCGGGACGGCGCGAATGGTCGTCCGTTCTACTTTTCCATTGTGAAGTCGAGTGGGCGCTTAATCTTTGAGTGGAAGTCGGGTGGCACAGGCAGTCATCCATATTTCATTCCGGCAGGCACGGAAGATACAGTTTACGGAACGGCGGCGGCACCTGTGGCAGTAGTATTGGACTGGGGAACAAGTGGCACGTGGTCATTGAAGCTCAACGGCGTTGTCAAGGATTCAGGAACGGAGACGAAACAGGCGGAGCCAACCTGGGGGACGAATGGTTTGCTAACGTTTGGGGCGGATGCGTATCGTGGCGCCGTGACGGATGTGAATCCGGGCGGCTTCTTTGCCTGCACCGACCTCATTGATGAATTCAAACTCTTTGCCCCGGGCGCTTCGAATCCGACAATCCCTACTGCTCCTTCAGCTTTAGCTGCAACACCAGCTTCGCAAACACAAATCAATCTGACTTGGGCGGATAATTCTAATAATGAAAATGGTTTTAGTATTGAACGTTGTGCCAATGCAGGTTGCACTGCTTTTACACTGCTTACAAATGTGGCTGCAAATGTGACAACTTATAGCGATACTGGGTTGACAGCAGCAACCAGTTATAGCTATCGCGTGCGTGCCTATAATACGGCTGGGAATTCAACATTTGCGACATCCGCAACAGCAATAACTTTTTCCATTGCCCCAGCCGCGCCAACAGCTTTATCTGCTGTACCATCATCCAGTACGCTGGTGAATTTAAGCTGGACGGATAATGCAACCACTGAAACTGGCTTCAAGGTTGAGCGTTGTCCGGGTACGACTTGCACCAACTTTGCCCAAATCGCCCAGCCTGGGTCAACAACAGGAATCGGTACCACTACGTATAGCGACACTAATGTCACCGCCAGCACGTCCTATGTATACCGTGTACGGGCATACAATGCAGGCGGAGATTCAGCAAATAGCAATCAAGTGGTAGTGACTACACCGGCTGGAACTGTTGCGATGACACCCGTCAAATTAACCGTACTCAAGGCGTTGCCTGTTTCCTAGGGTGTTCCATTAAAAGAAACTGATAATATTGTTTCGTTTTCAAATCTAGTTATTAAAGACCCATCTAATAACCCTATCTCTACTTCTTTTTCTGTTCGCTCTCGCTGGAAAGGGACTCCTAACGAGACCACAAAGCCAATTAAATGGTT
>JANMKB010000428.1:0-6802 GCA_031371805.1 Blastocatellia bacterium
AATGTAGTCGCCGTCTTACCAGGCACCGATCCTGTGCTGAAAAGCGAATACGTCGCCATTGGCGCTCATTACGACCACGTAGGAATTGGCGCACCTGATGCCAAAGGCGATACGATTTACAACGGCGCTGACGATGACGGCTCCGGCACGACTGGCGTACTGGGCATCGCCGAAGCTTTTGCCAAAGGCCCGCATCCAAAACGTTCGATCCTGTTCGTGTGGCATTGCGGTGAGGAAAAAGGCTTGTGGGGTTCAGAATACTTCACCAAATTTCCAACGGTTGACCTCAAGCAGGTCATCACGCAACTCAACATTGATATGATCGGTCGCAGCAAGCTTTCCGGTGATACCAATCCGGCCAATAATGAACTTTCCGGGCCGGATGAAATTTATGTCATTGGCTCAAAAATGATGAGTTCTGAGTTAGGTGCATTGAGCGAAAAAGTTAATAGTTCATTTATCAAACTGAACTTCAATTACCGCTACGATGATCCGAAAGACACGAATCGTTTCTTTTTCCGCAGCGATCATTTCAACTACGCGCAAAAAGGTGTGCCGATCATTTTCTACTTCGATGGCGTACACGAAGATTATCATCGGCCTGGCGATCAGGTAGAAAAAATCGATTTCCGCAAAATGGAAAAAATTGCTCGCACGGTTTATGCAACCGCCTGGGAATTGGGTAACACACCAGTCCGACCCAAAGTAGACAAGCAGTTACCAGCAGAGTTGACAGCCCATTAATAATAGCGCAAGCTATTTCTGAAAACAGGGTTTATGTGATGATCAGGATTATTCGGGGGAGTAAGTTTTGGTCAACTTGTAAACTCTGTTTTCATTTGTGAGAACCAGGAATGTATTTAAGACCACGCTTTTTAGAAGAACTACACGCCATCCGTGAAGAGATGTCCAGAGAGTGTGATTACGACATGGACTTATTTGCAGAAACCGTCAGAAGAAATCTTCCCGTTAATTTAATTAACACCAAAACAATTCCGGCACATCCCCTTCCCTTTGAGCCTCTGACTAAAGAGCAAAAACTGAAGAGGAAAAAATAATCACTCAAGTGATTGCACAAATAAAAAAGGACTGAGGTTAATCTCAGTCCTTTTTTATTTGTGCAACTTCCTGCTTGCCTAGCCAGGGTTTACCCAATACTGACAATCCGGCATCAACAGCGGAATGATGATGGAGGATTTGACCACCTGCACCTTATGCAGGGTTCTGATCCCGCTGAAGAAATTCCTGTTCGAGGTCATCAGTAACCCAACGGCTGCCGTGACACTGAATCTTAATGTTCCCACTTCGCCCTTCGGAACCAGGCCTGCCAGTGTGCCTGTGACTTTGGGATTCGCACTGTCAATGATTTTTTCGACGAAACATTGACCGCTAATGAACGGGGAAAAGCTGCGTAATGACTCGTGTCCGTTGTAGGCTAAACCAGTGCCAAGCTGCGTGACACCGCTCAATTTTCCGGCATACGCATCCCCGGTCAGCCCAGCCAGAACAATCTTCTGATTGACGGTATCCACCGGGCTTTGAATGTCCACGGCAAAAGTCGTCGGAACCATATCCAGGGCTGCACCATCAAACGGAATCTTCCAGGATGCGCCAACTGTATCTACCGCGCCCAGGGGAGTGCCAACGAGTAATGGCGAGGCAAACGATTCTGCCCCATAGTTGTCCACATATTCCCCATCATTGACGAAGGCGTTGCCAATCAGTCCGTTGTAGGCAATCGGACGCCCCATATTGTCTACGGTGTACGCAATCACATAGCCTTTGTTTTGCGGATCAAACTGCGAGGCTTTCCATTCAATACTGGCGTTCGGCGTGAAGCAGACGAACTGATCAAATTCCTGACAGGTCGCACCATCCATAAACAGGAAGTGAACGTTGATCGGCAATTTGCCAAGATTGGTGATGGTCAGGCGCGTGTCTACTTTGTTCTGGGCATCGTGTTTGTAAAATGGAAACACCAGTAAGGAGCCGGGTTTCTGATCACTGACTTCAATAACATTTGGATCAGCGACTCCCAGGATTGTTCCGGCTCCTCCACCTAAAATCAGTGGTTGCCCATTATCGCCCAAGGCCAGAATCTTTAAGGCACCAAACGTCCCTTTGAAAAACGCATGCCAGGGGGTTGCATTGGTGACATCCGCATTGGTTAACCCCGGAAAGGCAGTGTTGCCAGCAGGTGTCAGGGTAATAATATTTGTGTTAGGAGCGCTATAATCGGCCATGATGCCAGGGATCAGGGTCGTCAACCAGCCAAAAGCTCCTACTCCTTCTTCCACCATTGCGTGCAGCGCTCCACCCTGACTATTCACAAAATTTGCCAGCGCCGTCGCATTTGCATTGATTGCTGCCTGTTCAGCACTATCCATATCTCCAGGAGTTTCGCCACCAGACGTCGGCAGCGCCAGAATCCCGGTGTTGCTTGTCGAAAGAGCCACCATCCACGCACCGACAGCAGCAGCACCATTCACGTGCACTATCGTCCAGCCTGCCGCCGGTAGTGAGGACTTGCTAAAGGCTGAATCAATTGCATTCCGTGCTTGTGAGCCAGGTTCTGTGCCGATGTCAACCACGACTTTCGCTGCGCCGGGAGGCACATTCGCAGCCAGATTCTCCAGGACTTTTTGCATATACAACCAACCATTAAAATTGACGCCTCCGCTTGCAAATCCGTGATCACTGGCATCGGTTCCATCAATAATGACGGCTCCGGCAAATGCTGAACCTAATCCTAAAATCAGCATGAAACCAATCGTTAATAGTGTGTGTGTGAGTTTATGTGAGGGTGTGTGATTCATTATCAAGTCTCCCAACGAAATCATTGCGCTTCTTTGAAGGGCAACTACATATTGAAAATTGACGAGTCGCTGCGCCTGACAACAGACTTAGGCAGAATAGCTGAGCTAATAAAGAAATGTTTTCCAGTGAATAAAAGAGAAATTTAGTGTGCATTCCTGCTGCAACGCTGTCGGGGGAGAAGTAGAGATAACAGGTCGCTAAGAAATCAGGAATGAATATTTGAAAGGCTTTTCCAGATCAAAGGTTGCCGGAGTGAGAGGAAGCGCCCTTATCTACTAATTAAAATCTTAGTAAGATTTGACTCTTCTACAGTTATGTTTAATTTTTGTCATTTTTTTTAATAAATCAATGTTCGGATACTGTCCCGTGCGTCACCCTGTCGCTACGACTCGCGGTACTGTACCGCACGCTGTTTTTTGCTTTCCGGCTTGTGGCTTGTAAGACAGATTGATTAGAATGCCAGCCGCATGAGTTTTACATTTGAAAGTGATTCGAGCAGGACAACCATCAGCGAAGGATTTATCTATGAGTAATGAGACCATCAGCTTTTTTGAAAACGTCAACCGCTATTTTGATCAGGCCGCGTTCTATACCAAACATCCACAACCATTGCTCGATCACGTCAAGCAATGTAATTGCACTTATCGCGTGGAATTCCCGCTGCGCCATGATGACGGGACTATCGAAATTATTTACGGCTGGCGGGTTGAGCATAGCCATCACAAATTGCCAACCAAAGGCGGCATCCGTTATTCACCCGATGTTAACGAAGACGAAGTGCAGGCGCTCGCCGCTCTGATGACATACAAATGCGCCATCGTAGACGTGCCCTTCGGAGGCGCCAAAGGTGGCGTCAAAGTTGATCCAAAAAAATATTCACTGCCTCAGCTTGAGCGCATCACGCGTCGTTATACGCACGAACTCATTAAGAAAAATTTCATCGGCCCGGCGGTTGATGTTCCCGCTCCTGATTATGGCTCCGGCGAACGAGAGATGGCGTGGATCGCTGACACTTATCTGGCAATGCACCCGCTGGAACTTAACGCGCTGGGATGCGTGACGGGCAAACCGGTGGCGCAGGGCGGCATTCGTGGTCGTCGTGAAGCCACCGGACGCGGCTTATTTTACGCGTTGCGCGAAGCCTGTCTGCAAACCGAAGATATGAAGGTGCTGGGATTAGCAACCGGAGTCGAAGGCAAGCGTTGCATCGTCCAGGGACTGGGCAATGTCGGTTCCAACTTTGCCATCATCGCGCAGGAAGGCGGCGCGGTAATCACCGGTATCGCAGAATTTGAAGGCGGGATTTTCAACCACAATGGCCTGGATATTAATTTAGTGTTAGCGCATCGGAAAGAGTTCGGCTCCATCCTCAATTTCCCTGGCGCGATAAATTTTGCCAACTCGCTGGAACTGCTCGAACAGGACTGTGATGTGCTGGTTCCGGCAGCCCTCGAAAATCAACTGACGGCGAAAAATGCGCCGCTGATCAAAGCCCGAATTATCCTTGAAGGAGCCAATGGCCCGACGACACCAGATGCCGAAGAAATTTTAGTCAGCAAAGGCGTATTGATTATCCCGGATATGTATGCGAACGCAGGCGGCGTCGTCGTGTCCTATTTTGAATGGCTGAAAAATCTTTCACACGTGCGGTTTGGCAGGCTGTCGCAACTCGCCGAAGAAAAATCTGAGAGCAATTTATTACGTGCCATTGAGCAGGCGACCAGCACGCAATTTCCTGAAATTGAACGCAAGCGCATTGTCCACGGCTCGGATGAATATGATTTGGTAATTTCAGGATTGGAGAAAACGATGATTGACGCTTACATGCAAATCCTGGAAATTCGGAATCAAAAGCAACTCAAAAATTTGCGCACGTCGGCGTATATCAGTGCGATTGATAAAGTAGCGACGACTTACGATCAACTGGGAATTTTTCCCTAACATCAATCCCGTCGCTACGGCTCCGGGTACAGTACCGCGAGCCGTTTGGATCAGGCGTTCGATCAGCGTACTCTCCCGTTGCGGACTGACTTCCGCGCCCAGCCATAAGCGCGTTTTGACGGACATCGCCATGACTAACCAGAAAACGCCACGCTGCGCTTTGACGCGAATTTCATCGCACTGCAGTTGCCCCAGGTCTTGTGGCTGCTCGACCGGATGTTCGTGTACCGCCTGCGCACCGCCTTTGGCGAGCTAGGCGCGTACCGTCCGCTCAGCCAGCTTGAAGCCCGCGACAATCGCCTGCATCGAACAGCCGTGTGCAACACTTGCGTGACGAGCGCCGCCTCTGACTGCAAGCGATAAAACGGTGCGCCTTGCCGCGCACTAAAGGTTTTCTGGCAGACGGTGAATTTGAAGCGCTGATCTTTTTGCGAATGCGCACGAATGTTGCCTTTGTCAGCTTGTCCTCTGGCGGGACAGTCTACGTTAGGACAAAATGCTTTTTCCGGGGCGAGGGGTGTAATCGTTGCTGGTTTTACACCCAGGTTATGCCCTAAACCCCGGATTATTTCAAAAAACTATCAATTTCTCTTTTCCTCGTCAACATCTCCGTTGCGATTGTTTTCGTTGCGTTTCGATTTGCGGTGTAACCAGGTTTCATCCGCAAACGGCGAGATAGTTCCTCGCCGTTTGCTCTCACGTCCACAATGAAAAATCAGCAGGCGCGATTGAGGAGAAACCTCTATTCCCCCCTTTCCGGCAAAAACCGAAAGAACAAAAACAAGTCAGAGAAATCGAAGACTTTGGGCAACGCGAGTGCCGACTGTAATGGGTGACTTTTGCTGGCGTCGGTTTTTAGGTTGACCGGAAAGAGGGAATGAGAAGCTTCGCACCCAATAACGGGATGAGATGACGAAAGAGATCGTTTGAGTAGAATTTTTACTTCCCAAATCGCCGAGCCAGAAGAAAGGCTGATTATTTTCGGTAATCAGTTGGCGGCCATTTGCACTAACTTTCAGACGGGCCGTGTGCCTGCTTGTATTGAACCGGCAAGAGTCAAGTCAGCCGTCAGCCAAAGCGCCAATGTAACTAGCAGGGCAAGCCTGAAATAGGGATGCGTGATTATTTTCTCCGAGTTGATTTTGTTGAGTCACGCCTGCTCGCCGAGCCGCGCCCGATAAGCGTCCAAAATTACGGCGGCGACAATTACGCCGCCCGTTACTAATCGCCTGGTTGGTTCCTGTGCGCCCACTTGAGAAAGTCCCGCGCCTAAGACGGCGATAATCAGCACGCCAAAAAATGAACTGACCACCGAGCCTCGTCCGCCCATCAAACTCGTACCACCGATAACTGCTGCTGCGATGGCCTGTAGCTCTGCGCCTGTTCCAGCATTCGGATCCGCTGCTGACAGCCGCGCCGTCTGAATCACAGCCGCCAACGCACTCAACGCTCCACACAAAATAAAGACTACCAATTTGCGCGAGCGTGGATCAACGCCTGAGAGCCGCACGGACTCTTCATTCGTGCCAATCGCCACTAGATAACGTCCAAGTACCGTGCGCGACAGCACGAACTGCCCGGCAACTACGACCAACATTGCTATCAGAAACGGCAGCGATAAACCTGCCAGCGAAACATTGCCAATCGCTTCCACGCTGGCACCAATGTATTTCGTCTGCGAATGCGTGACCAGATAACCAGCCCCCCGCGCCGCTTCCAGCATGCCCAGTGTAACAATGAACGAAGGCAGCCGCCAACGCACCGTGACCGCCCCATTCACGGCGCCGCACGCCGCACCCGTTAACAAACAGGCAACGATTGCGAGCGGTAATCCGAACTTCAGATCAACCAGGCAGAATCCCAATACGGCGCCTTAAAGCCAGCACTGAACCAACGGACAAATCAATCCCGCCCACGATCATCACCAGCGTCATACCAACGGCAATAACCATGGCATCGGGAATCTGATTGACGATAGTGCGCAGCGTCGTCAGGGTTAGGAAGTTGAAGCTGAAAACGGCGATCAGTGCCACCAGCACTGCCG
>JANMKB010000435.1:0-22502 GCA_031371805.1 Blastocatellia bacterium
CCCAGCGAGTGATTGATGAGATAAATTGATTGATCAAGAATCGGAAATTGTGCGCGATAAGAAAGCAAATCGTTCATAGGTAATACCCCTCAATGTAAAGAACCCGGCTCGTTACGGCTCGCGGTACTGTACCCGGAGCCGTAGCGACGGGGTGACGCGTGGTACGGGTCTTGATTGCGAACTGCGAACTAACCACTGCGAACTGCCGTTACAACCACTTGATGTACCGAAAGAAAATTAACAGCCCAACCACAAGCAGCGCCATAAAACCAAGCGCCAGGTAATAACCATACTCCCATTGCAATTCCGGCATATGCACAAAGTTCATGCCGTAAATCCCGGACACCAGGGCAGCCGACATTAAAATAGTCGAAATGGCGGTCAGCCGCTTCATTACGATATTCATGCGATTACTCTGCAGCGAAAGATAAACGTCCATCGTGGAGCCGAGCAGGTCGCGCAAATTATCAATCATTTCTCCAACCCGCAAAATATGATCATAGACATCCTGGAAATAAACCTGTGTTTCACGAGAAAAAACCTGTTGTTCGCGGCGCAATAAGGTATTAAAAACATCGCGCAATGGCGCAATCGAACGACGCAAAAGCAGGAGGTCTTTTTTGACGGCAAAAATATCCTCCAGCTTGGCGTCTCTGGTTTCATCGAATAGCTCATCTTCAATATCATCCATCCATTCTGAAATTGTGTCGAGAATGGGAAAATATCCATCTACGACAGCATCAATTAATAAATAAGCCAGTAAGCCGGAGCCGCGCTTCGCCAGATCAGTCCAGCTCCGCCATAATTTTTCGCCCTGCACCAGAGCTTTGACAGGCTCCTGATGAACGGTCACAACATAATTTGTGCCGAGGAAAATATTCAGTTCCCGCAGGATTAATTCGTTGGCAGGCGTAAATTCCGCTTCATAAAGGACGATGAAATAATAACCGAGGTACTCATCCACTTTGGGGCGTTGATGTGGTTGCTGACAATCTTCAATCGCCAATGGATGAAAACTAAACTCCTCGACTAAACAAGCATAATCCTGCTCGTCGGGGTGTAAGACATCCACCCAGACCACATTTTCCGTATCTTCTCTGAGATCACTGATTTGCGCGGGATCAGTAAGATTCGTAAAGGATTTATTTTCCCGGTCAAGGACGATGGTTGTAATCATAATTTAGCAACTTTTTTTCAGGCAACTATCATTATCGTTCCAGCCTCTAAAGGCGTCTGAAGCGGTTTGTGAGGGCTTTGTGAAAACAAAGTCACAATCTCGATAAGGCATTAACATTCCGCTTAGCGTATAATGCGAGATGGTTTATTTATTCGCAAAGGCAATCTGGAGTTTTTAAGTATATGCAATTTTGGAACAGAAAAACTTTCGTCTTTCTTTCCCCCTTACTCTTATCTTTTTTTCTTTCGTTCGCAAGCTTCGCCCAATCGGCAAATATCAAAGTTCGTGCGGTTGATGAAGCGGGAAAACCGCTTGTCACAGTTAAGGTTGAGTTGAAAAAAGCCAGTGTCGTAATCAATACGGTAACCACCGATGAAAAAGGTGAAGCACAGTTCAGCAACATTTCACCAGGAACTTATGAAATAGTAACCAGCCGCGACGGGTTAGAGCCGCGCAGCAAAAATGATGTAGTGGTTACGGCAGGAACTCCGCAGGAATTTGAGTTCCTGCTGGTTCCGAAAGTTAATATCAGCGATTCAGTCAATATTACAGCCACTGCCGCGACGGTGAATCCGGTCGAGCAGGGAGCGTCAACTTCAACTGATTTAGGGCGTAAACAGGTCAAAGATACTGCGCTTCGTCCGCATACGGTGGCTGAGGCTTTGCCGCTGGTTCCCGGTGTTGTCCGTGATGAGCAGGGACAGCTTAAGATTAATGGCAGCGGCGAAAATCGCAGTGCTTTGCTGGTAAATTCAATGGATGTCACCGATCCGGCAACGGGGCAATTTGGCCTGACCGTTCCGGTTGACAGTGTGGAAACGATCAACGTTTACAAATCACCATTTTTCGCGCAATACGGGCGCTTTACCGCTGGCGTAGTCGCAGTAGAAACACGGCGCGGCGGCGATAAATGGAACTTTGAATTGAACGATCCGTTACCAGAATTCCGTTACCTGGGAGGGAGTTTACGCGGTCTGAAAGATGCCACACCGCGTGTCACTTTCAACGGCCCACTAATTAAAAACAAGCTGTATTTTTCCCAGGGGATTGAGTATGCGATCAAGAAACATCGTGTCCTCTCGCTGCCATTCCCAAATAATGAAACAGTCAATGAATCAGTGAATTCGTTTACGCAACTGGATTATATCGGACTCGCCAATCATTCTCTGACCGGTACGATGCACATTGCGCCACGTCACGCGAAATTCTTTAATCTGGATTATTTCAACCGTCGTCCGGTAACGCCAAATTTTGCCGCGAAAGATTACACCGGAACCATCCAGGATCGCTGGACGCTGGGAACAAGTTTACTGGAAAGCACCATTGCCATTAAAAGCGCCAGCCAGAATGTGTGGGGACAGGGACAGCAGGAAATGTTTCTGACGCCAACCGGCAACACAGGAAATTATTTTAACGAACAGGAGCGGGACTCGCATCGCATGGAGTGGATGGAAACATTTTCACTGCATCCGCTGAAGAAATTTGGTGTTCATAATTTCAAACTTGGCACCGATCTCACGCGCACACGCAATCAAGGCACCTTCACGGCGCGTCCGGTCAACATCCTGGACAACGTCGGGCAATTGCTCAAGCGCATCGAATTTATCCATAGCCATCCGTATGATCGCAAAGACCTTGAGGTAGCGACTTTTGGACAGGATCATTGGGTCATTACACAAAATTTCGCGCTGGATTATGGCTTGCGAGTTGAGCATCAGAGCATCACGAATACGCTCCGCTATGCTCCGCGTGGTGGCTTTGCTTGGACTCCGTTCGGCAATCAGAAAACCGTCCTGCGCGGCGGCTATGGGTTGTTTTATGATCGGGTGCCGTTAAATATTTACTCGTTCAGTACCTATCCCGATCAGGTCATCACCACCTATGGAGCAAACGGAGTAATCACGGACGGGCCACGCCGTTTTTACAACCTCACTGATGAGGCTGAAGCCAAGCGCCCAGTCTTTGTGCGCGGCAGGAAAAACATTATCGGTAATTTCGCGCCTTATACGGCAACGGCGACCTTTGAAATCGAACAACCAATCACCAGCCGTTTCCGCCTGCGGGCAAATTTTCAAAAGAGTAATTCGTCGGGCTTGATTATTGTCACGCCGAAAATTGTCGAAGGCCGCAATGCCCTGGTTTTAGGCAGCGGCGGTAAATCTCGCTATCAGCAATTTGAATTGACTTCCCGCGTGGATTTGAAAGATGGGCAGCAGTTGTTTTTCTCTTATGTTCACAGCCGGGCGCGTGGTGACATAAACGAATTCAATAACTATCTGGGCAGCTTTCCATATCCCGTTGTACGTCCCAATCAATACAGCAATCTGCCAGGTGATTTGCCGCATCGTTTTCTGGCCTGGGGAATGGTGAAATTACCAAAGCAGATTTACTGGTCACCACTGGTTGAAATGCGCAGCGGATTCCCGTATGCAGTCGTTGACGCGCAGCAAAATTATGTAGGCGTTCCGAATGCTGATAATTATCGTTTCCCGAAATTCTTTTCCTTTGACAGCCGCCTGCAAAAAGATTTCAAAGTAAACGATAAGTATTCACTGCGCATATCAGTAAGTGGATTCAATCTGACGAATCATTTCAATCCACCTTCATTGCATAACAATAACGCTGATCCGCAATTTGGCTTGTTCTTTGGGCAGAATAAGCGGCGGATTCGTTTGGACTTTGACGTGATTTTCTAAACATAAAAAGCCTGAAAAATTCCCTGCTTACGATTTGTAACAAGAGAATTCTTCAGGCTTTTATCTTTGGCGGCGACCACAATTATTTGATCTTCGAATAATCGGTGGCATCCATGAACACGGATTCGACTTTGTTCACGATCTTGCCATTCGCTTCGGAAGCTTCCCGCACTTTCTTCCATTCAGGATCAAGACGAAATGCCTCCCACGATTTTTTGGCAGCTTCACGATTCGGATAAGCCAGCAGATAAATCAAGGTATTTTTTGAAGCTGGCTCATCCTGTGGAACCCAATACCCAATATTCGTCATGCCATGTTTCGCAAAAATCTTCGTCGTGTGATCACGAAAGCGTGCCTGTAAATCGGGCAGTTTTCCTTCTTCGGTATGGTATGTCCGCAGTTCAAAAACTCGTCCCGCCATCGCCGCTTCGGTTGGTGTGGCACGGCCAAGCCAAAATCCAATCGTAATTCCTATCGCGACAAAACAAAGTGACCAGAGATATTTTTTCATGTTTAGCTCCTAAGAAAATGTAGCGCAAAAAATGTTTTCTCACACGACCGCAAACTTGAAAGTTTGCGCTTCTTCAGGTGTGAAATTATTTA
The DNA here is from genome assembly GCA_031371805.1 of Blastocatellia bacterium. Lineage (GTDB taxonomy): Bacteria > Acidobacteriota > Blastocatellia > RBC074 > RBC074 > JAFDVL01. Next base: position 4,477 of record JANMKB010000435.1, read on the forward strand.
CTGCTGTTTTTAAATCAAGAAAAGCTCACTTAGATTACATCGCACCGAACAGGTCTGCAAACCTTGGAAGCTATAAGTGGCAGTACTATCGGTAATGACGGATAGCACTGCCATATTTTATCAATTCACGACTACGGTTGTTTGATTACTGGTTTTGCCATCAACCGTGAAGACCAACGGCACAGCGCTACCTGTAGGAGCATTTGCCGGGATTCTGACATTCAATTGCCATAACCCAACGTAGCCAGGCGCTAAACCGCTGAATTCAACCGCCGCCGGAATTCCGCCAATTGTCACGGTAGGGTTAAACGAAGTCACATATAATTTGCTGCCGTCGCCGGGCGGAGCAGTTCCCGTTGCTGGCACTGCGGGCTGACGTGTTGCGTTATCAAGCAGAAGCGCTCCGCTGCCGGTGGCGAAAACCTGCAAGACACGTCCACGCGCTTCTGGTCGCGCGCTGCTATTCGGCTGATAATCCTGATTCAGTACTGCGCCCTGCCCCTTGCCATCAGAGCTATACGAAAATACGCCCAGCGCACTTGCTTTGACGTTCATAAACTCGCTGGTAACAGGTGTACCGTTGTTCAGGACTTCAACCAAAGCAACTCCCGGAGTCGTTTCATAAGGCAGTTGATAATTGATCTGAAAGGCGCCATTGCTGCCAAACCGCGCACCAGCGCCAACGTATAACAGCGGCGCGAGAATTCCATTCACCCGCACCGACACACCACTGACAACGATCGGAATCGGAAAGGCAGTCACAGGCTGATCTATCGTGGTTCCAGCGGGAAGTCCTGACCCGAAAATTGAGAGCAATCCACCGGGCGCGTTGTCACCTGGCAGAAAACTTGCACCGTTGAGCGTCGCCGAAGTGATGGTCCCAGGTGGGGCGTAAAGCGTGGCATCGCCAACGCGCATCCGCACGACTAAATTGTCATAAAACACACCCTCGCCTGTTTGTGAATTACCGTTGCGCTTGAATTGCAACTCAAAACGAAAAGCGACGTCTGAATTATTTGGCGTCAGCGTATCAACGGTAAAGACACCTGTGCCCTGATAAAAATTGCTCCCGCCAAAATGTTTGAAGCCATTGGTCGCAGGAGTGCTCGAATCAGCAATCAGCAAATTGGTATTCGTGTTACTGTTAAAGCCCGTATCAAGCGTAGTCGAGATTGAGGAATTATTGGTGTAAGGGCGAAGGCGTAAAATCGTAAAGTCACCAACGCTATTATTCGTATCGCCTGTAAAATCAGCATTCACGTCAACGTCAAAGGATTCCAGCGCCGCCTGAAGTTGCGCCGTTGCCGCCGGATTGGCAATACGATCAGCCCCGGTGTCAACATTCAAGCCTGGCAAAACAATTTTTTTCGTCGTCCACCAGCGCGTATCATCGTGAATATCGCCAGCACGATTGGTCGAACTGGTTCCATACCCTGTGCCAACTCCACTGGGATCGCCTATACTCGCAGTCGAACCAGCTGCTTTCACTGCCGTCGTCAGTAGCCAGTTACCAGCAAATAAATTCCCTGCCGGAGCCGGATTCGGATTATCTGGTCGCAATCCCCAATCCGCTTCAGGAATAACAATCACGCCCGCTTCACCCGGATCAGCGGTCGGTTCAAACCGTGTCCGATAAGTAATGAGACGCTGGGCGACGGTAATCGTAAACTGGGTCGTAGTCGCAATCCCATTGGCTGGAGTCAGGGTGACATTAAAGGTAATCGTTTTGCCCGCTGTCACAGTTGGATTATCCAGTAAAGTCACCTGAAAAGCTCTGGTCAAACTTGAGGTTCCGGCAATATCGCCCAAAGTCATGGTCGCGGTTTGTCCCGCAGCCAGGCCATTAATACGCACCAGGCTGGCGGAAATTTGGCTGCTTGCGGCAACCGAAATTTGCGCCGTAATATTTGTCGCGTTGACGACTGTGGCGTTGCTGACATTCAACGTTGCCGTAACAGTTTCATTGCGGCCAACAAAGCGGTCGGCATTGACGCCGCCACTCACGCTGGTTGAATTCAACGCAATAATCGGCACTGCGCCCGCCGTAAAATTCCCCGTCGTAACCAGCGCATACCCCTGCTTGTTGGAGTCAATTGTCTGATTGCCGGGTTGCGCCGTGATGCCAAATTGTCCATTGCCCGGAACATTCGCGCCAATGACTTTGACGGTATAAGTTCCTGGCACAGGATATTGCACATAAACGGCTTCCAGCGGATTTTTATTATCAAAAGCGGTCGTGCCTGCGGGTTGCGAATAAGCGTTGGCAAAATTCACATTGCCACGAAAAACTTTGCCTTGCGGATCGGTAACTTCCAAATCCAGATTGTTCACCAGCGCAACAGACGCGCCTGCTGTACCGCGTGGATCAATCCACACCAGCGTAATGCGCAATGGCTCAACCGTGCTGACATTATTGATTTGATAGGTGTGTGTCTGGCCTGTCTGGATCGCCGGATTTGGCGCCGGACGGGCGCTGTCCGCCGCCGTTGCGCCATTCCAAACATCAGCTAAGACTTTTAATTCGCGGCGATCACCAGGAAAGTAAAGCGCATCGTCCAGCGTCATCCGGCCCCAGCCTTGTCCCATACTTGGCAACGGAGCGCTCTGTCCGGCAGGCGCATTGTCCGCAGTATAAGTTCCCGTCATATTACGCCCCGAATTAATGAGCATGGCTTTGATCAGGGCATTCGAGGGATTGAAACTATTCGCGGCATTTTTGGCACCGCTGGGATAAAAGCCATCCGTAAAATATTGGCGCACAAGTGTCCCGCCGCCGGCTGCCATCGGGGAGGAAAAGCTGGTGCCTGAAATTTGTGAAAAAGTGCGATTATTATTCGGACTCGTCGGATTCACCGCTGCATCATTGGCCGTCGTTGAGGTCAGATAGGTAAAGGTCGAACTGAGACCGGATGTTTCCGTCGCCGCACGCACAGTATACAAAGTAACAATATCCGGTTTGATGCGACCATCGAGAGTTGGGCCGTGACTGCTGCCACTCGCAACATTTTCCGCGTTTCCGCCATTGGTCGGGCTGCTTGCTCCGCCCGCCAGAATTGCATTTTTTGTATCTTTGGTAAGCGTTGTCGCGTTAGGCCCGCTGTTGCCTGCCGAGAAAAAAATTGTGTAATCACGCAACCGCCACATGACATCATCAATATTCCCGGCATCTGTTCCATAAGCTGTCCCTGCGCTGCCGCCGTAACTATTGGAATGGATGCGTGCGCCCGTGTTATAGGCCTGCTGATGCAATAATCTTTGCCCGACACTCAAACCTGTCAGTTCCCCCGCCGGATGACCGACATCCTGAAAAACTATCCGCGCATCAGGCGCCATGCCATCGCCACTGGTGCGCGTGGGAATACCTGGCACTGCGCCACTGCCATCAGCGTTGTAATCCCGGCCTGCGAGTACGCTGCTGGTGTGCGTTCCGTGATAACCATCGTTGTCATCGTAGGCGACCGCATTGAGGTGACCAAAACTGTCCGTTTCATTGGGATCAAGCGTTTTCCCGCCATTTGGATTGTTGGCATTATCAATCAAATTACCAATCCCCAGCAGGTAATATGTCAGGATTTTATTATTGGGGTTGGTGACGGCAAAAGGCAGTTCACCATTCACCAACGCTCTCGTGGTCGTCGCATAAGAAAGTGTTTGGGCGAAAGCGTCTGCGCTCAATTTAAATTGGGCGTGATCGGCATCAATGCCGGAATCGGCAAGGCCAACGATTTGCCCCGCACCAGTCAGGCCATTGCGAAACAGTGGCGTGTCAGTTCCGGTTGCGCCCGATTGAATGATTTTGACGCTGTTATCATTTTCGTAGCGTTGTCTTTCTTTACGCTCAATCCATTCAATGCCTTCAAGATTGGCCAGGGTGGTGATGAGTTTCGGTAATTCAGTTGGCAAAACATCGGCGAAGCCAGTGATGACGCCATCGAAAGTGTCGGTGATATTAGCTGCATTTTTAAGACTGAGCGTTGCCAGCGCCGCCTTAATACCATCCGATTTTTCGCCACTGAAAGTGGTAAAGGAAACTCTGACATTCGCGGTCGCATCGCCTTCAATTTGTGCCGTACTCGCCGCCACATCAGCCAGCTTTACCAGTTCTGGTTGCACTTTCAAGCCCGCGCCATAAGCGCCAACCCATCTGAATTCGCGGCTCTTATTCGCCATCAGTTGCGCTTGTCTGGTGCGCAGTGCTTTGACGATATAGGCATTGTTCGCCACATAGCCTTTGATTTCGTAACCGCGCGTGCGCAGGCTTTCGGTTTGCTCCGGTAAGATGCGATCAGGAAACTGGACGATTAAATATGCCGACTCGCTTGTCTGACCAGCAGCCAATTCAAGTTGATTTTTCGCAGTTCCTGGTGCTGTCATCTGAAGTTGCTGATTGCCAATGCTGAGCGCAGCAGGAGCAGTTTTCAGCGGATCAAATTCGGCAGCGCGTAACAACAGCATCCCTGGATTTTTCATTTTGGCATCAAGCTCACTAATTCTTAGTTGCCGCTCTTTTTCGGCTTTGCGATTGCGTTGCGAAATTTGTTCCAAGTCATCTGTGGCTGGTGGCTGAGTTTGGTTCGCCTGAGAATGAATAGTGGCGAAAATGATCAGGGAAGTAATTGAGACAATCAAAGCCAGTAAATAAACAGCTCCACGCCGAAATTGAGTTGTGATCATAAATAATTTTTCTGCAAAAGAAGAAAACGGCAGACAGTTTGGGGATGCAAAAAGGTGCTGGTAAATTACCACTTAAATCATTTGCAAATCAATCCTGCCTGCCGTTAATTATAGCTAAATTTCTTAACCAAAAATTTCTCTAACTTTATCGCCGAGTTTGCGAGCCTGGTTTTTCTGCTCTTCCAGCTTGGCAAGTTGCTCAAATAATTTTCGTTGCTCGCGGTTAATTTTGGCGGGCGTCTGAACTGTAACTACTGCGAACAAATCTCCGCGCCCCTGCCCCTGCAATGACACGATGCCTTTGCCGCGGACACGAAAGACAGAGCCAGTCTGCGTGCCTTCGGGAATTTTGAGCGGAGCTTCGCCATCAATCAGCGTCGGCACTTTGAGTTCAGCGCCTAACGCTGCCTGGGTAAAAGAGATTGGCACATTGACGTAAATATTATTTTCCTGGCGCTCAAACAGATCGTGCTCTTCGACTTCGATGAACACATAAAGATCGCCCCGTGTGCCGCCTTGTGCGCCGCCTTCGCCCTCGCCGGTAATACGTAAACGTGCGCCTGTATCCACGCCCGCCGGAATTTTAAGTTCGATGGAATGATCTTTTTCGACGCGGCCTGCGCCCTGACATGATTTGCAATAATTCGTAATCATGCGCCCCGTGCCACGGCATTGATGGCAGGTACGGCTGACGGAAAAAAAGCCCTGCTGAAATCTGACCTGTCCCGCACCGTTGCATAAACTACAAACATTGATGGAGCTTCCCGGCGCAGCGCCATTACCACCGCAGGTATTACAATTTTCGTAGCGCGGTACATTGATTTTGGTCTTGAAGCCTGAAGCCGCCTGCTCCAGCGTCATTTGTAAATCGTAGCGTAAATCTGCGCCCCGCTGTGCGCCGCCACGTCGTGAACGCCCGGAACCGCCAAATAACTCGCCAAACAAATCGCCAATAATGTCTTCGAAGCCGTGGAAGTCTCCGCCTGTCCATGCGTTCCCGGAAGCGGCTGAAGTGCCAACTCCTGCGTGCCCGTAACGATCATAGCGGGTACGGTTTTCAGTATTTGAAAGCACGCCATAAGCTTCCGCAGCCTCTTTGAATTTTTCTTCGGCGACGGTATCGCCGGGATTACGATCCGGGTGATGTTGCATCGCTAATTTGCGATAAGAGGTTTTCAACTCCTGATCCGAAGCATTTTTATTGACGCCTAAAATTTCGTAATAATCACGTTTACTCAAACCTGTTCTACCTTTCTCAAGAAAAATTAATTAAAAAACGAGGTTAGACAGAATACCACAAGTTTTTTTCTGGCGAAGATCACGTCAAAAAAAGTAGAAACTGAAGAACAGAAAATATCTTCAATTGCTACTTTTTTGCTCCACCCGCTATTACAGATGAAACTGGCCTGTCAGCGAACATTGTTGATGGAATTTTTAACGGTATCGTGTTTCGTTTTCAGCACATTACCAATCAGCGAAACTTCTTTTTCCTGGACGTCAAGGGCAAAGGCAAAGCTGAGGTTATCCAGTTCGGCAGGCGCGGCTTCATGGGCGGTACGAATATTTGCACGCGAAGGATTGATCCGCGCCGTATTATTGCCTGTATTCGACGCATTAGCCTGTTTGATGTCCTGCGCCTCAATTGTCACATCGAAGGCGGCGGAAAGTATCGCCCCACCAGGCAAGGCTCCACCAACCAGGGCAGCGCCAGACGCTAGCGCCGAGCCAGACTGCTGTAAGCCGGCTGACACTTTGCCATTATCCGCTTTCACCTTTTTGCTTCCCGCTTCCTTAATGCCGTTTTCCTGAATCCCTTTGTCCTCAACATTGATCATACGCGGCGCGGCGTTGCCCCATTCTTTCGTAATGACAAATGGCTTGTGCATCCGTCGGCCAGTGGCTAGTCCACTAGCCGCATCACGCGGCGCGGTGACGGTATGTTTTACTTTGAGATTTTCATATTTGACATTCCCAATATGTTTGCCGACCGCAACAATATAATTTCCCGGCTTCACATTTTTAAGTTCAAATTCGCCCTCTTCATTTGTGTTGATATGCTGGACGACTACGCCTTTGGCATCCAGAAGACTGATTTCAAGCCCCTTAACGAAAGTGGACTCTGATTTCAATTCAGCCTTTGCGTCCTGCGCCCAAGCGTTTAAGGTCAGCAGCGAGAATAGAAGTGAAGCAAATAATATTTTTTTCATAAGAATATCCTCTTTGTTAATGGTCGGGTTGTGGAGCATTTGATGCAGGATTTCAAGTCGAGTTGTCCTGCTCGAAAAAAGAAAAAGGACAAATAAAAAGTGAGTAAGCGAACCAGGTTACTCGCTTTTTTTGCCCTTTCAAAGGGGGAACGAAACAATTATTTTTTTCCGCCCGCCATCGCCGGCGCAGCAAACATAATTTCCGTCAATTTTATGCCAAAGGATTCCAGCTCATTGAAGGCCGCAATCAGTTTTTCCATTTCGTCACTGCGATAGGCTAATTCAGAACGCGCCAGCAATTGTCGGGCCTGGGCCTGATCTTCTTCTGTGAGCATCGCGCCAAATTCGCTGAAGGTGCGGCGGGTACTTTCAACTAAACCATCCAGGCGGGTGCGGGCCATAATCAATTCCTTCATAACTTTATCGGCTTGTTGATTACGCTGCGCTTCGTCAATCAAGCGAGAAATCTCATCCGGCCCCAGCCCTGACGAAGGTGTAATGCGGATGGCCTGTTCACGTCCGGTTGATTTGTCATGCGCGGAAACGTTGACAATTCCGTCCGAGTCAACGTCGAAGCTGACCAGAATCTGGGCTGAACCACGCAAGCCTGGAGGAATGTCGGTCAACTCAAATTTTGCAAGGCTGCGATTGCCGCGCGCCAATTCGCGTTCGCCCTGTAAAACGTGGACTTCGACCGTGGTTTGATTATCAGCGACGGTGGTAAAGGTCAGCGCTTTTTTGAGCGGAATGCTGGAGTTGCGGTCAATAATTTTAGTAAACAATCCGCCGCGTGTTTCAATGCCGAGTGAGAGCGGCAAAACGTCAAGTAACACCAGTTCTTTGACTTCGCCACTCATCACCCCGCCCTGAATTGCCGCACCGATGGCCACGACTTCGTCTGGATTGATTTCGGCGGACGGAGGTTTGCCAAACATCTCAGTCACCTTTTGCAGTACGAGCGGAGTGCGTGTCTGACCGCCAACCAGCAGAATTTTATCTATATCCTCAGGCTTGATTTTAGCGTCCCACATGGCCTTTTCGCAGGGTTCAAGCGTTTTATCAACCAACTCCAGAATCATCTCTTCAAACTGCGAACGGGTGAGAACTTTATTAAAATGCTTTGGCCCCAGGTTGTCGCTGGCGATAAACGGAAGATTGATGTTGGTTTCGAGCGTTGAAGACAAATCGCATTTGGCTCGTTCGGCAGCCTCCTTCAAGCGATGAAGCGCCGGACGATCAGTGCGCAGATCAATCCCGGTTTCTTTTTGAAACTCCTGGATAATCCAGTCCACGATCCGCATATCGAAATCCTCGCCACCCAGGAAAGTGTCACCGGAAGTCGCCAGCACTTCAAAAACACCATCGTGCATTTCAAGGATTGAAATATCGAAAGTTCCACCGCCTAAATCATACACAGCGATTTTCTCAGTGGTCTCACGACCTAAGCCATAAGCCAGCGCCGCTGCCGTTGGCTCATTCAATATTCTGAGAACATTTAAGCCGGCAATTTTCCCGGCGTCTTTGGTCGCCTGTCGCTGCGCATCATCAAAATATGCCGGAACCGTGATAATGGCTTCTTCGACTGATTCACCAAGATATTCCTCAGCGCTCTGCCGAAGTCTTTGCAAAATAATTGCTGAAATTTCTGAAGGACTATAATCCCGCCCAAAAAGGCGCACACGCGCATCGCCATTTGGACTGTCGGCAATCGGGTAAGCCGCCGTATCCTGCATGCGTCGGACTTCGGGTGAATTCAATTTACGTCCGATGAGTCGTTTGACCGCATAGACTGTGTTAGTCGAATTCGTCGCCGCCTGGCGCTTGGCGATTTGCCCGACCATTCGTTCACCGGATTCCTGAAAGCCAACCACCGAGGGCGTCGTGCGTCCCCCTTCTTTGTTGGGGATAATTTGAGCTGTCCCACCTTCCATAATTGAAACACAGCTATTTGTTGTGCCTAAATCAATACCAATTACTTTACCCATAATTTTGCATCGTTGAATAGATTTGCATAATTGCAAATCAGAAAGTTAAAGGGGCAACGAATAAGTTTAATGATCTGTGGGTTATTATCAGAGCTGATTGTTACCAGGGCGGGCAACACAGGAAAAGTGAAAGCGGCAGGGCGGGAACGCTAACTCATCACAGTGGCAGGTGCATCGGTTAAAACCTCTTCCAGCATCTGCGCGACATAGCTTACCACATTTATTGTCCGAGCGTACTCCATTCTTAATGGGCCGACAACTCCCAGACTACCAGACATTTGATTGCCATAACGATACGACGTGGTAACAATTGTACAATTGTGCAGACTGGGCAAGCTATTTTCTGACCCGATGCGAACGGCCACCGGCAGTTGAAATTCTTCGAAGGATACGCATTCATTGAGCAAATCAATAAGACGGCGTTTTTCTTCAAAAATCTGGAGTAATTCACGTAAACGTTCAATATCTACAAATTCTTTTCTGGAAATAATATTAGACGCGCCATCCACAAAAACTTCTGGTTCCGCTTCATTATCACGGCTCAACCCACGATGACAAAGTAAGATGGCGTTTTGTAAAAGACGATCATATAGTGCTTTTTCTTCGGTCATGCGCCGGACTAATTCCGTATGAATCGCACTCAGGGTCATCCCAATAAAATTGGCATTCAAATAGCGTGCAGTGCGATCTAATTCGTCCTGATTAAAATCATCCGCAACTCTGACCAGCCGATCCTGCACCAGACCGGCACGGGAAACAGTAATCACCAGAATTCGTCCATCGCTGATCCTGACAAATTCAATGTGCTTGACGACATCGCGGGAAATATTCGGAGAAATGACGATCCCGACGCTGTGCGATAAATGTGAGAGCAAGTGCGAAGCGCGGGAGAGAATTTGATCACCACTAGGCAAATCGCCGCTCAGCATTTCCCGCTTGATGGTGTTTTCATCATCCGCAGAAATGCGCGTTGGTTCCAGCGTATTATTAACGTAATAGCGATAACCCTGATCCGTCGGTACGCGACCCGCTGAGGTATGCGGTTGTTCAAGATAGCCTGCCTCTTCAAGGTCAGACATGATATTGCGGATAGTGGCAGCCGATAAACCTTCACTGGAGAGTTTGGAAATAGTCCGCGACCCGACCGGCTCTCCCGAAGCCAGGTGAGCTTTAATGATCAGCGTCAACATCTCACGCCCGCGCCGATCTGGCATTTCCACACTTGATTTCATCATTTGAGTAAAGGTGATTTCGTTGCCAGAAAATAAGCTGGAAGCTTTCTCAATTTATCAACGAATGCGGTAAATATTTACCAGGGACTTCTTTATGGTGTGCCAGCGGATTTTTCAATCACAACGACAACTCATGCGAAAACTAACATTCTCCTCAGAATGCTGTCAAGTTTTTATCCATCTTCACAGGATTCTTGCTAGTTCTGATGCGCGGTGGGCAGTTATTTCAGGCGCTGTGAAAGTGGCGGAGAAAGGTCTTGGCTTTTTTAACACTTCTGTGTAGAATGCAAATCGTTAAACAAGCCCCGGTAACTGACTGGTTTACTTAACGATAAACCGAATGAGTAGACCAACTACTTAACTTAACTACTACTACTTAGGAAAGGATCGCCCAACCATGAAAAGAAAAGGCGTTTTAATTGGAGCTTATGTTCCGCCGGAGATGAAAGAAGCACTGAAGCGTCGTTCACAACTCCAGCACCGCACCCTCTCGCAGGAACTAATCAGGATTTTAGCCGAAGCCCTGGGTCAGCCGATTCCCGGCTCGCCAGACCGTCGAGGAGATACTTCAACTCCGCGTCGCCGGGCAACGGATCCGTTTCCGCGTCGTCGCACAGGAGACCTCATCCCCGGCGAGGCTATTGTCCTCCCACCGGATCAACTACAGGACTAAACCTCTCTCCCCATCTACGAAGATGATTCACCTACAAATCGGACAGAGAAATAGCCAGTTATAAGCAATTGAACTGGCTATTTCTCTGTCCGATTTTGCTTAGTTGTCCAGCTTTTTGCCTGAATCACAAAATTTACTTTACCTGCCAGCTAAAATTCATTTCCATCTGATGACTTGGTCAAGCGTCAGTTTGCATCGCATCAGAGATTGTACTATTCTTCTCAATCTAAACTATTGTACTTTTCGGCTGAGCGGTTTTTGCGCTAAAACTTGTGATTAAACCCTCGTAATAATAACCAGCTTAACTGGCAACAACGATGCAAGTCTTTCTTCCAATTCTAGTCGTTTTCGTCTTCGTCCTAGGATTCGCCGTTACTAATTTAATCCTGGCACATCTTTTTGGCAGGCATCACAACACCCGTGCGAAGTTGATGCCTTATGAATGCGGGATGGACCCGGTGGGTTCGGCCCATCAGCGTTTTTCAGTACGCTTTTATCTGGTCGCCATGCTGTTTATTTTATTTGACATCGAAGCTGTCTTTTTATTGCCCTGGGCAGTCGTGTTCAAATCTCTGGCGCTCCAGCTTTCACGCCCTTTTGTTTATGCGGAAATGATGGTTTTTCTGGCTGTTTTATTAATCGGCTATATCTACGTGTGGAAAAAAGGGGTCTTTGAATGGAATCGCTAAGACAATTTTCCGTTGGGCAAATATTAACAGTTCAATTTCAGGAGTTTGCATGAAGAGCTTGGAAGCTACCCTCGGCGAAGCAATGCCGGATGTCTTAACGACCAAACTTGACTGGCTTATTAATTGGGCACGTAAATCAAGTCTCTGGCCTGCCACTTTCGGACTGGCCTGTTGTGCCATTGAAATGATGGCGGTGACTGATGCCAGAAATGATATTGCGCGCTTCGGGGCTGAAGTTTTTCGCGCCAGTCCGCGTCAGGCGGATGTGATGATTGTGGCGGGTCGCGTTTCCATCAAAATGGCTCCTGTCCTGCGCCGTATTTACGATCAAATGTCAGAACCCAAGTGGGTCATTTCGATGGGGGCTTGCGCTTCGGCTGGCGGCGTCTTTAATAATTACGCCATTGTCCAGGGGGTAGACAAAATCGTCCCCGTAGACGTATTTATTCCCGGCTGCCCACCACGCCCTGAAGGATTGATTTATGCGGTCATGAAGCTTCAGGAAAAAATTGAGCGCGAATCAGTGCTGCGAGTGTCCTCTGATCAACCAAGTGTTTTTTAATTTGTCCGCCGACTGTTTTGTAGTGTTTTATTTGTAGTGTTTTAATTGATCGGCAACCTCCCAAATATTACGACTAATGATTATCTGACTATCATGGCTGAAGCATCCAATCAACCGCACGAATCCCTGCAAAGCGTCGTCCTGCGTGGGCCAAACCAGACTTCACGTTACGCAGACATCACGGCGCTTAGTTCGCGCTTTGCCGGCTCTATTAACGAAATTATTGAATCTCTGGGCGAAATAACAGTAATTGTCAAACGTGAAGGCCTGCTTGAATTATTGATCTACCTGCGAGATGAGCCAAGTCTGTATTTTAATTTCCTGAGCGATGTTTCAGGAGTTGATTTGGGTGAGTTCGCTACACCACGTTTTGCAGTTGCGTATCACCTTTATTCCTTAAAACATAATCATCGTCTGCGCCTCAAGGTTTTATTGGAAGAAAATGATGCTCAGGTTCCAACCGTGAGTGGAATCTGGAAATCTGCCAACTGGATGGAACGCGAAGTTTATGATTTGTTCGGAGTAGACTTCATCAATCACCCCGATTTGCGCCGCATTTTAATGCCAGCGGATTACGAGGGTTTTCCCTTAAGAAAAGATTTTCCCGTGCGCGGCTATTAATAATTTTGGTCGCACGTTCTCTTTAAAATTGCATTATGGTTAGCACCAAAGAAATTGAAGTGCCTACAACTTCGGTCAAGACTCTCGGCAAACGCGATCCGCTGGGCGATCAGCGCATGACGATTTCGCTTGGCCCGCAACATCCTTCAACGCACGGCGTTTTACGGGTGGAAGTCGAGCTTGACGGTGAAGTAGTAGTGGCAGCGCGGCCTGACATTGGCTATCTCCATACGGGCATGGAAAAGACGATGGAGACGCAGAAGTGGCAACAGGTCGTCACCATTACGTGCCGGATGGATTATTTGAATTCCATGGGCAACGACCTCGGCTATGTTTTAGCGGTAGAAAAATTATTGGGCGTCGAAGCGACGCCGCGTACTCAGATTTTGCGCGTGATGCTCACTGAATTGAACCGTCTTGCGTCGCATCTGGTGTGGTGGGGCACGCATGTCATGGACATTGGCGCGATGTCGCCGTTCTTTTACGCGTTTGTACAGCGCGAAAAAATTCTTGATATGTTTGAATGCGTGTCGGGAGCCAGACTCCATCAAAGCTATTTCCGCATTGGCGGGTTGATGGCTGACATTCCTGATACGTTCCTGCCATTGCTCAAAGATTTCGTCGCGCAATTTCCTGACTTTCTCAAAATGGCAGGTAAGCTGGTCACAGGCAACAAGATTTTCCAGAGTCGCACGAAAGGCATTGGTGTGATTTCCGCAGAAGACGCTTTGCAGTGGGGACTGACGGGGCCATCGCTGCGTGGCTCAGGTGTCGCCTGGGATATTCGCAAAACCGAACCATATTCCGGTTACGAGACCTACGATTTCGAGGTTCCGATAGAAAAAGATGGCGATATTTGGGCACGTTATTTAGTGCGGATGCGCGAGATGGTGGAAAGCCTGAGCATCATTCAGCAAACAATTGATCGGCTGCCGGAAGGCCCCATTCAATCAGACCATCCCAAGCTTAAGTTGCCAGAGCGCGACCTGATGAAAGAGCATATTGATGTGATGATTCATCACTTCCTGCTCGCCTCTGAAGGTTTCACCGTGCCCATCGGCGAAGTTTATTTCCCCATTGAATCGGCACGTGGAGAATTAGGTTATTACATCGTGAGTGATGGCACAGAACGTCCCTGGCGCGTGCGCGTCAAGGCTCCCTCGTTCCTGAATTTGCAAGCCTTACCCAAAATGTCCGAAGGTTATCTGCTCGCTGATTTGATCGGCATCATCGGCAGCATTGATATTGTGCTGGGAGATATTGACAGATAGAAGTAGGAACTCGGAATGCAGAAGTCAGAAGTTGTTTTCAGGATTTCAAAAAGTCTTCGGGACTGCCTGAATTTGACGAATAACTAAATTCCCTCTTCGTTCCGCATTCCGACTTCTGACTTCCGACTTCAAATTTATGTACAGCCCTGAAAACGAAGACAAAATTGACGAATACATTACACATTATCCGGTGAAGCGGTCGGCGATTCTTCCGGCGCTTCACATTGCGCAAATTGAGCATGGCTATGTGACCGATGACGATGTGAAATATTTAGCCCAACGCCTGGATATGCGCGTCAACGAAGTGGAAGAAGTCGTGACCTTCTATTCGATGTATTCGCGCAAACCGATTGGCAAATATAAATTGCAGGTCTGCCGCACGATTTCCTGCAACATTGCCGGATGTGAGAAAATTTCTGCGCACATCACTGACAAGCTGGGAATCAAAGTTAATGAAACGACGCCGGATGGAAAATTCACGTTGCAGGAAGTCGAATGCCTGGGCTATTGCGATTTAGCGCCCGTGCTGCAGGTTAATTTTGATTATCACGAGCAAATTACGCTTGCACGGACTGACGAAATTATTGAAACCCTGAAGTAATTATGACTAAAGTCCTGACCTCCAGATTCGATCTCAAAGGTGAAGCCTGCGATATAGACGTCTACCTCAAAACAGGCGGGTATGAAGCCCTGAACAAAGTACTCAAAGAATTCACGCCCGATCAGGTGATTGATGAAGTAAAAAAATCTGCTTTGCGTGGTCGCGGCGGCGCTGGTTTTCCAACCGGAATGAAATGGGGCTTTGTTCCCAAACAATCAGCACGCCCAAAATATGTCGTTTGCAATGCCGATGAATCGGAACCCGGCACAGGCAAAGACCGCGACCTGATGCGCTGGGACCCGCATTTGCTGCTCGAAGGCATGGCGATTGCCGCTTATGCGCTGAACGGAGCGCCGAACAATTACATTTATATTCGCGGCGAATATTGGTACATCATTGACATCCTGGAAAAAGCGATTGCGCAGGCGAAAGAACGTGGCTACCTCGGCAAAAATATTTTAGGCACAGACTTTGAATGCAACATTTTTGTACATCCCGGCGCCGGCGCTTACATCTGTGGCGAAGAAACTGCATTACTTGAATCACTCGAAGGCAAACGCGGTCATCCACGATTAAAACCGCCCTTCCCTGCCGTCGTCGGTTTGTACGGCGGCCCAACCGTCGTCAACAACGTCGAAACGCTGACCGCAGTTCCCTGGATCATCAACAACGGCGGCGAAGCCTACAAAGCGCTCGGCACGGAAAAAAGCGGCGGCACAAAATTGTTCACCGTCAGCGGACACGTCAACAAGCCCGGTAATTACGAAGTCCCAATGGGCTATCCGATGCGCGATCTGATCAATAACGAGTGCGGCGGCGTCCGCACTGGTCATACGCTCAAAGGCGTGATTCCCGGCGGTTCGAGTATGCCGATCTTCACACCTGAAGAAGTTGAAAAAGCGACGATGGATTATGAATCAATCGCGTCGCTTGGCTCAATGCTCGGTTCCGGCGGTGTGATCGTGCTGGACGAAACCGTGGATATGTTTGAAATGTGCATGAACACGATTCATTTTTACAAACACGAATCATGCGGCTGGTGTACGCCGTGCCGCGAAGGGACACGCTGGCTGTACAAGGTTTGTGAACGAATGAAAAAATACGAAGGCAAATCCGGTGATATTGAATTGCTCGATGATCTGGCAGGCAAGATTTTAGGCAAGAGTTTTTGTGCGCTCGGCGATGCAGCAGCAATGCCGACACAAGCAATGATTAAGAAATTCAGACCGGATTTTGAAAAGCGAATCAAACATAATTTTGTACAGCTAACAGCAGCGGATTAGGGTTATTTTCCTAGCGTAGGGTGAAATGATAACCAGAGCTGATTTGATAAAGATTGCGCGCGGGCGGCTCAAAGATGCGCAAGTGTTGCTGGACGCCGGGAGATATGATGGGGCTATTTATCTTGGTGGGTACGTTATAGAAATATCGCTCAAGCATAGGATTTGCAAGACTCTGAAGTGGAACGGCTTTCCCCAAACTAGCAGGGAGTTTCAGGGTTATCAAAGCTTTAAGACCCATGATCTGGATTTGCTGCTTTCTCTATCAGGTATCGAAACAAAGGTGAGAACAAATTACATCGCAGAATGGTCTGCAGTTGCAACTTGGAACCCTGAAGCAAGGTACAATCCTGTTGGACGTGCCAGCAAAATAGATGCGGAGTTGATGATTGAGGCTGCCAAAAAACTCTTAAAGGCTTTATGAAAGATTTAGTAGGACGTTTCATTGATCTAGAGCGCAATATATCCCAGGAAAAAGGGGCATTTAATCTTTTTGCACTCTTTTTACGCGAAGATGCGCAAGATAAATGGGACATAGTTTTAGCTGCGACTTGGGCAGAAGAAGATAAAAAGAATGCTCTTCCGTATCTAGCTAATAAATTACAAAAAGAGTTTACGCCTAACGAACTATTACAACTTTCTCGGATTGTTATTGTCGAAAAAGGTAATCCTGCTTTGCCAGCAATCAATCAAGCAATGAAGATCGAACATGGCTCGGTAGAAGTGACAGACAGTGACTTTTTTGGTCTCCAAATCAAACACGCGTACATCATTACGTCACAACCCGTATTTGCTAACCAACTAAAACCTGCCGCTTAAGCTATAAGGTTTGCAGCAATAGATATGGAACTCGTCAAAATTACATTGAACGGACAAGAATTTGAAGCCCCGAAAGGTGAACTGCTGATTGAAGCCGCCGAAATGGCGGGCATTTACCTCCCACGCTTCTGTCACTATCGCGGATTAACCGCCCAGGCGTCGTGCCGCATGTGCGTCGTGCGCGTAGACAATCCGAAAATTCCGAAGTTGCAAACGGCCTGCACCATGCCGGTCAGCGACGGAATGATCGTCACAACAGATTCCGAAGAAATTGAAACCGTCCGCAAATCAATGATTGAATTCCTGCTGGCGAATCATCCTGTAGATTGTCCGGTGTGTGACCGCGCTGGTGAATGCGAATTGCAGGATCAAACCTACGGCTTCGGCGAAGATGCGACGCGCTCGCAATACAAAGATAAAGACACGGAACTCGAACGTCAGATTTCACCGTTTATTTACAACGATCCGCAACGTTGTGTGATGTGCAAACGCTGCACTCGCGTCTGTGAAGAATGGATGGATGAATTTGCCATCACGACGATTAATCGCGGCGCTCATACATTTATTGGCGCGCATGGCGGCTGGGTTGAATGCTCCGATTGCGGTAATTGTGTAGACGTTTGCCCAACTGGAACCTTGCTCCACGTGCCGTACAAATACGTCGCACGGCCCTGGGATTTGAAGCAAACGCCAACGATTTGTAATTTCTGTTCTGATGGCTGTTCAATGCTCGCCGGATCACGCAGCGAAAAACTGGTCCGCACGGTGGCGCGGGATGGACGCGGACGCACGGCAGGCGGCATCAACCCTGATTTCCTGTGTGCGCTTGGACGCTACACCGTTGATGTAGTTCACAGTCCCGAACGCATTGATCGCCCCATGATTCGGCGCGGAGAAAACCTGATCCCGACCACCTGGGATGATGCGCTGAATTATATTGCGCAGCAATTGACCGCCGTCAAATCACAACACGGCAGCGCTGCCATCGGTGTCATCAGCGCAGGACGCCTGCTCAACGAAGATCAATTTGCGCTCAAAAAATTTGCGACGGAAGTTTTAGAAACCAAAAACGTAGAGTTCTTTCACGACAATGACGAAATTGATCTTGCTTCGTTTTTTAAGAATGGTTCGCCTACGATTGCTACGCAAAAACATATTCAAAATGCGGACACGATTTTGCTGATCGGCTCTGATCCGAACGAAGAAAATCCGTTGACGGCGTTTTCTGTGCGCTGGGCTGTCAGGCGCAAATCAGCCCGCTTGTTAATCGTCAATTCCGTTGCCAGCCGCCTGGAACGTCAGGCTGAAATTTCCGTCCGCGTTCGCCCAGGCAGCGAAAACGCGCTGGTCGCTACACTGCTTGATGAAAGCATGGCGGGTGAAGCCGCAGATGTGATGGGCGTCAATGCCGA
>JANMKB010000159.1:0-6911 GCA_031371805.1 Blastocatellia bacterium
TGGTGTTCTGACACATCAAGCGACCGTAGACGCCGTTTGGAACGACACGTTTCAGCCGCTGTTGCAACAACGCTTTCCCAACGCTTCGGCAGAAGACCTGCGCCGCGCGCGGGCGTATGCTTATGGCGGCAGCATTATTCAGGATATGGGGTATTTTAATTTCTCCAGCAAATTCTTCAGCGACCTCGTGCATTACGTGCGTAGCGGCGATTTTGTCGAGGCACTGACGGAGGAAGCACGCGACCTTAACGAATATGCCTTTGCGCTTGGTGCGCTCGCGCATTACGTCGGCGACAATCACGGTCACGCCCTCGCTGTCAATCGCGCGATTCCAGTGTTGTATCCTGAACTGCGCGCCAGGCACGGTCACGAAGTCACGTTTGCCGATGACCACACCGCACATCTGCAAACCGAATTCGCCTTTGACGTATGGCAAGTCGCGCACGGCTGCTACGCTCCCGAATCGTTTCACCAGGCCATCGGTTTCAAAGTCGCAAAGCCTGTACTTGAACGTGCCTTCCGTAAAACCTACGGTTTGGAAATAAAAGAGATTTTTACAAGCGTAGACCTCGCTCTCACCGCCTATCGTCGTGCCATCAGCCAGGTCATTCCGCGCATCACTCGCGTCGCGTGGGAACTAAGGAAAAACGAGCTTGGCACAGCCAACAGCACTTGCGCGCTTGCGATTGACGATGCGGATTGGAGCGAAGAACGCGAGCAGCCCGGCCTGTTGGATAAAACGGTTGCGTTGATGCTGCGTGCTGTGCCGAAAGTTGGCAAGCTCAAAGCCCTCGCGTTCAAGCTGCCTACGTCTGAAACCGAAGCGTGGTTCACGACCAGCTTCCATACGACCTTGGCGGATTATCGTGCGTTACTCAATCAAGCCCAACGCGACAGGTTGTCCTTAACGAATAACGATTTTGATACCGGACGATTGGCGCACACAGGCGAGTACAAACTGGCAGATGTGACGTATGCGAAGTTGCTGGACAAATTGGCGACCAATGGATCCCGGCAACCAACGCCTGGCTTGCGCGAAGACATTTTGGCCTTTTATGGCCCGGCTGGAGAACTGATTGCGAAGAGCTTGCCGACGAAAGAGCCGCCGCTGACACGCGCTTTGATTGGGTTGGAATAAATGCTTTCGCGCTACAACCTTTGGAGTGCGGTGGCTCGACACCGCTTTGGCGTTCGTGACCAAATTATTCTCGTGGCAAGGAAAGTTTGCGCTGCGGTGTAGCGCAAACTTTCCAGTTTGCGTCTTTGCTCACCAAACCTGCTGGCCACAACCATATACCTTGCCAGACAGTGCGCTTTCCTCTTCGCTTCGTCCCACCTTACTACGCAAACTAGAAAGTTTGCGCTACTTCTTCATCTCCGCCATCCAGTTCAGCACGACCGTGAACGGCGGCAGGCTGGTTTCCTCTGCGTTCGTGACTCATTTCTTCAATCCAGCCGTCCAATTCAAAATCACGCTGACCGGCGTCGCGTTCGCCTCGCCCATCAACGTGCCAATCAGAAAGCGCCGCCCGTCCGCCGTCACGTCGTAATCAATCCCATAGAGACTGAGGCCAGTAAACATGCGCGTTTTGAATAACGCTTTGGGTGTTTCAAATTCAAAGGCCGCGCTGCTCAATTTCACAGCAACCGCCATCATCTGCCCGTCGGCAGCGACATAAAACAGTTCCCGCCCATCACGCCGGAAGCGTGGTTGATCCCCGCCATTGGTTGAGATGCGCCACTTGCCGCTGATCTCGTTTCCTGCTGGCTTGAACGGTTGCACCCAAACTTCATCGTTGCCCGATTCATCGGAAACATAAGCCAGCCAGCGCCCATCCGGCGAGAGTTGCGCGCGGTACTCGTCAAATTCGCTATTGAGGAGCGGAAACGGCTGATGGTCACCGAACAGCGGCAGCACCCAAATATCGAAGCGCGTCTTCGCATTGCGATGATTGTAGAGAATGAAGCGCCCATCCGCTGACCAATCGCTTGGGATAATTCCCCCTTTCAGCAATAGTTCTTCCTTGCCTAAACCATTCGCAGGTATTTGCACGATGCCGCTTCCTGCAACACCTGAAAAAAAAGCAATATGACTTCCATCCGGCGACCAGATAGGGCTTTGTTCGGGGGCTGTGGTGGAAGTCCTGCGAGTAGACAGATTGCGCGCCAGATCAATCACCCAAATGTCCGTGGAAGTCTGCGGGGCGGAGCGGTGAATAACAACCTGTTTGCCGTCGGGCGAGATGCGCGGAGCGTACCCGGCAGAAGTTAACATTCGGGAGCCAACAGAGCCGTCTGGTTTCCCCTGTCGGTCAAACCAGATTAACTGATATTCGTGTTGCTTGCCGCCTTGCCAGATCAGCGTGCCAGAAGCGGAGACAGAAAATGCTGCTTGATCACCGCGCAGGCTTTCAGAAGACTTGCTGAGCGGCGTTGGCTCGCCTTTCAATACCTGAGCCTCCGCGTCAAAGGCCTGTGCTGTCAGCGCGCCATTCCGCACAAAAAGCAGCCAGCCAGGCGGGGCATAAGCAGATCTTGAATCGTCAGACAACAACTGCTTCGTAGCAGTGGAATCCAACAAGCCAACAAAAATTCCGTTGCCATCCATGGCGGCATTTCGATATAAAAAATGGCGGCCATCCGGGAGGAACCAGGGATAATTATGTGAGGTTTCCCCGCGTGCAGAATCAAGGTTAGTTGCGGGCTTCGGTTCGCCGCCTGTAGCAGGAACTTGCAACAATGCGCCACTTCCCCCAGCAAAAAGAATCACACCCTCACGGCTCCAACTTGCGCCTCTCAACAAGCCAACGCCGCACAATACCTGTGGACGCCCGCTTGCCAGTTCAACTCGTTTCAGCTTTCCTTGTGCAGCGAAACCGAGCGAGCGGCTATCCGGCGACCAGAAAGGGCCGGTGGCATTCTCTGTTCCCGGCAGTACTTGCGCTTCGAGTGCTTCAAGCGGACGCACCCAGAGTTGTTTTTTGCCATCGGCTGTCCGCCCCGTAAACGCCAGCATCTGTCCATCCGGCGAGATGACAACCGAATCATCAAGCTGGTTGTCAAAGGCCACATTTTCCGGCGGGACAAAGGCCAATCGCACGGTGTGCGTGTCCATTGCTGAACGTTTTATATACGCCACGCTCAAGGACAGCAGTACCAGTACCAGCGTGGCAGTTGCGATCATCCAGACGCGATCACGCCAGCCGCCACGTTTCGTCGTTGCCACAGTGTTCAGTGCCTTTATCGCTTCCGACCGATTCGCGCCGGATGACGGCATCGCCAACGCTTCGAGCGCAAACCCTAAATCGCTCGCCGTCTGAAACCGACGCTCCGGTTTCTTTTCCAAACAACGCCGCACAATCTTTTCCAACTGCGGCGAAATCTTCGCATTCGATTCGCTCAATTCCGGCGGATCATCTTTCAAAATCGCGGTCATCGTCTCCGCCATTGTCTCGCGCTGAAACGCTCGTTCGCCGCGCAGCATTTCATACAGGATCAAGCCAAAACTAAAAATATCTGAACGATGATCTACCGCTTCGCCGCGTACTTGTTCCGGTGACATGTATGCCACCGTTCCCATCACTGTCCCCGGACTGGTGATTTGCTTTTGGGTAGCGATTTCAGAACCAGCGGACGGACGTTGTTGCGGCTTCAATTTGGCGAGTCCAAAGTCGAGAATCTTGACGCGCCCGTCGTTGGTGACAAATAAATTTTCCGGTTTGAGATCACGATGCACAACGCCTTTTTCGTGCGCGGCGGCTAAGCCGTTGGCAATTTGTTGGGCATAGTCAATTGCTTTGCGCACAGGCAATGCGCCGTTGCTGATGTGGGCGCGTAGCTCTTCGCCTTCCAGCAATTCCATCACGAGGTACGGATTGCCGTCGTGCGTGCCAAAATCATAAACCGTCAAAATGTTCGGATGATTGAGCGCAGAAGTGGCATGTGCTTCCTGCTCAAAGCGGCGCAAACGATCTGCGTCCTGCGCGAAGTCGGCGGGCAGAATTTTGATGGCAACCTCACGGTTCAGGCGCGTGTCGCGGGCGCGATAGACTTCGCCCATGCCACCTTTCCCAAGCGGGGCAAGAATTTCGTAATGGTCAAAACAAAGACCAGGGGTGAGCGGCATAGTGTTGGCTCGAATCGTAATTGTTCTATGTTTACTGCTGTGCGTGCGGTGTAGCGTAACATCGTGGGCGCGATTTTTCTATCTCACCATTTTTTTCTGAAATGTTTTTTTGCTTCCGCCATTAGGAGGGCGAAGAGTAATAATTTTGATAATTCGCCGCAAGGCATAACCGGGAGGAAAAACTCATGAAATCGCAAACTCAATTTGGAATGACTTTTATTTTAGCCTTGTTGTTATTTGTCGCCACCGCGCAGGCGCAGTCCCAGGACCCCAGAGCCTGGGTTCAAAATGGCGATGCCGCCTGGAATAGTGGGAATACCAATGCCGCGCTGCAAAACTACAATTACGCGTACAAGCTGGTGGAACAACGTTCGGATTGGCCGAGCGCCCTGACGCTGACGCAACGGTATCTGGGCTTGGGGCAGGAAACGGCGGCGCTGACGGTTTACCGCTATGCCGTGTATAGCGCGTGGAATTGGGCGATTGAGCCGAATACATTGCAACTGCGAGCCAATCCGCAGCAGGTGGCTTCGGGCGAACAAGGGTTAGCAACCGCTGTCAATCAATGGAACCAGACGCTCAAAAATATGCGAATGAGCGATGCGACACGACAGTGGTTCCAACAAGCCGCGAAGCAAGCTTACGATAGTTATCAATTACTACAGCAGCGGAAGACTGGAACGCAGCCGCAACCGCCGCCGACCAGGCCGACACTGCCTCCTTCGGTGGGCGGCACGAGTGGAACGGGTTGGGGCACCAACGCCAAATCGGCGACGCTGCAGATGGGCGGACGCTATTCGTGCAATTGCCCAGCCAATGGTGGCGCAGGAAGCGTCTGGGGGACAGACATCTACACCGACGATACCTCGATTTGTACCGCTGCCGTCCACGCCGGATTGATCACATTTCAGTCGGGGGGCGCGGTCATCATCGAGATTCGACCAGGGCAATCGTCCTATGCGACAACCGCCCGCTATGGCATTACCAGCACCGCCTATGGACAGTGGGGCAGGAGCTTCGTGTTTGTGCGCTAATGCGGTGGGGGTAGGGTTAGAGAAAGAGGGCGACGGGAAAAGGCTGGACGGATTGCATGAGCGATCCCCAGCCGTTTCTCGTCGCCCCATTCTTTTTCCGGATAACAGCCCAGCGCTTTGAGCGGAGTGCTGACGTGATACAGCCACTTATTTACGACTATTTTTTCCGCCTGCAATTTTTTTCTGAAATGTTTTTTGGCTCCTGCCATTAGAAAGTGCGACGTTATCTATTTCGCTTACAAATACCGCCGCATCCCACGATAAACCAGAGGTGGAAAAATGATTTCTCTCCGCAATAGCAAAGGATTACTCATCCTGCTGCTTGGCGCAGCAACGACCTTTCATTACATCGCGCAGGCCCAGCAGCAAGCCGTGCCGCCAGCACCCAAAAATCTTCAGGTCTTATCAGGGCTTTCTTCTCCCCAGCTCTTACAGGTCATGCGTGAGTGGTCAGCCGCCCTGGGCGTGGATTGTCGTTACTGTCATCAGGATTCATTTGAGACCGAGACGCCGCGTAAACAAATCGCTCGCCTGATGCAACAAGAATATGTCACTGCGCTCAAACGGTCAGATGGCACTGCGCTAAGCTGCCAGGACTGTCATCAGGGTCAGGCGAATCTACTCAGTGCTCGGAGCTTGGCAAGCGCGGCTGGAAAGCAATCGGCTGACGTATTCCGGGCATTGCGCGTCAAGCTCAAGTCCACCGGGGTCGTGCTGTGGCGAGCTTCGACAAAAGTACGGTTTCTACCGAAAGATCATTTTATGGAAAGGATGCAGGAATTCAATCAGGCGTTAGGCGTCAATTGCAGCTACTGCCATAAAAAAGGCGACTTTGAAGCGGAAACGCCGCGCAAACAAATAGCCCGCTTGATGCTGAAAGAATTCAGCGCCAAATTAACAAAACAAGACGGCCAGTTAGCCCGTTGCAGTGACTGTCATCAGGGAAACGCCCGCCCGCTAAACAAAAATTATTCCAAATCTTTGCCGCAGCGAAAACCGAGCGAAGTAGTTTTGGCTCCCGGTTGACCATTACCGCGATACGTGGACTTCGCGCTATCATTCGGGAGTGAGAAGTCTCCGCCGCGACTAACTGAGTGAAAACGACTTCATCCCGAACTGTCAAAACAGGTATGTGATCCACTTTCAGGAACAGATAAAAAATCTTTTGCAATTTCAGTAGCTATTTTTGCCCATTCTCAGGTTAGGAGGTTGGTGATGACGGATAGCCGACGAGGTACGTCATCGGGATCGGTGACTTCCTGCGCTCCTCGCCGATGTGCCACTCGTAGCGCGCGAAGTCTGAGTCTGCGACCAGCATCTTGAATTCCTGTGGTGTGTACGTCCGCATGCACGACACGATTCCGTCAAAGAGAACCGCCGCCGGGATCACGGGTACGAGGTAAGTCAACACGAGCCGCGATATGCGGAATGGTCGGATCAGCGGCGTCGTCAGCAACACAATCAATGGCGAAAACAACGTCGCTACAATCGCTATCGCGCTGCGCTGCGTCGCCTCGAAGACGCAAATGCCGCGTCCCTGCCGCACCGCATCGCGCAACACTGCCCTTGCCTGCTCCGGTGTGAAGTGATGAAAGGCTGTGAAAATCGTCCGCACACCGCCGAACTTGCCCGGCACGTCCAGCGCATCCACGCTCGTCGGCGAGAACGTCATCCCGCCACTACCTGCCGCTTTACTCAGCGCGTCCGCATTCGGATACTTGTCCGTCAGACAGACCGTGACAGCCAACTTG
>JANMKB010000442.1:0-1701 GCA_031371805.1 Blastocatellia bacterium
TACAGCAAAATGCCGGGGCCTTCATTCCTTATAGTTTCAATGCAGGCAGTAGCGGCAAGCGCACTGACCAGATAGTGATTTCACTTTCGATGGATGAAAAAGCTCCAACGATGGGGTGCAATCATCTGGTCGTGGAAATTATACGTGATGGAGGAATGGGCACATCAGCCATCGTTTTCAATGACGTGGTGCTGATTCGCTCCGGCCCCAACAACGGTACAGGCACGGGTTTATTTACCGGAGTCAACGGTAATTATCCCACCAAAGCAGAATGCGATGGCGCCTGCCCCAAGTGCGATAATTAATTTTGGCGGCGATTAATGAACTGTCTTTCGCTTTAATCAGGTGAAAGACAGTTCATTTTTTATGCCAGTTATCCAAAGATTAAAACACCATTGACAGTTAGCTCGCTCAGACCTATTCTCACCACAGACACGTTAGAAATTCAGCCGGCAAAAAACATCAGGTCAGCAGGCTGTTATGGTTGATCTTTTGATAACCCAATTAGAAATTATTACCAAAAGTTAGTTCACTGGTCATTTCATCGAAGCTTTATCCGTCAACCGGATTTACTGCTTTGACGCTGGTTGTCGTTTTTTAGCGATGATTGCCTCTATGACGGCATTCGCTTGTTTTAGTCTAAGCGGAAGATACAAATTCTATTCATTGTTCAGTCGCAAAATGTTCAGGCAATGCAGCGAGAATTTTGCGTTGCCTCTTTTCCCTGGAGTCCTAAGCATGGTGCCTCAAAAAAATAAATATCGAACTCTCTTCGCCACCTGGTTTTTAAGCTTGTTGCTTGTCTTTGGCAATTTAATCAATTTCACTGCTAGTATTCAGGCTAAACCACAAACCTCGAAAACCACCAAAGCCAAAAATAAAGCACCGCACTTCAATAAAAAGACGGTTGCTAAATTACAAAAAAACCTTAAGAAACTAGCGCCGAAAATTGACGATGATGAAAAAGAGCCACAGGCGAGCGAGTCCGGCGAAGACCCGGACGCACGTCAGAAATGGTTTACCTTCGAGCGTACCTATCCCTTTGATTCAATTCCTGTGGATGCGCGTCGTGATGCTTTCGACTCCATCGCGCAAAATAGTTTTGAGGCGGCGGCGGCGCTGCCAACCTGGCGCTCAATTGGCCCGACTCCGTCTTTTTCGGCTTTCCCCAATAATTGGGGTTTCACCAGCGGGCGCATCAACTCAGTTGCTGTTTCACCTGCCAACCCGAATATTATTCTGGTCGGTGCTTCGACAGGCGGCGTGTGGCGCTCAACTGATGGCGGTCAGAGCTTCAATCCAGCTACCGACGATCAGGTAGATTTGGCGGTTGGCTATATCGCGTTTGCGCCCAGCGATCCGAATATCGTTTATGCCGGAATGGGCGATGCGCAGGGTGGCTATAACGGTAACGGTGTTTTGAAATCAATCAATGCCGGCAAGACGTGGCAACGAGTGAACAATAGTTCTTTGCCTGCACCCGGCAGAATTTTCCGACTTGAGGTTGACCCGAATAATCCCAATCGTGTTTACGTTGCGCAGTATGCTTTTGCCAACACGACGACCAATCAGCTTTTTTCCAGTGGTTTCCTCCTTTCTGAAGACGGCGGCGTCACCTGGAAAAATACCTTGCGCGGCTTACCGCGTGATTTGGTCATCAGTCCGGCGAATCCACAAATAATTTATGTCACGATGGTGCGC
>JANMKB010000462.1:0-16120 GCA_031371805.1 Blastocatellia bacterium
GGCTATCGGGATTTGATTACGCAGGATTCTTTAGAGTTAAAGTGAGTCACTGATGCTGAAATTGAGCGCGGCACACTTTAGCAATCAAAATATGCGGAACTTTTGGGTTGATAAAATTTTTGCGGTCAGGCTATAATCCACGCGATTCGTAAGCTGATAAGCGGTCAGCATCCAC
Organism: Blastocatellia bacterium; assembly: GCA_031371805.1. Taxonomy (GTDB): domain Bacteria; phylum Acidobacteriota; class Blastocatellia; order RBC074; family RBC074; genus JAFDVL01. Next base: position 176 of record JANMKB010000462.1, read on the forward strand.
AATCAAAATTTCAGGTTTCTCAAAAAACATATTTATCGAAGCGCTGCTCGCACGAAAGCACCGCCACTTTGCTCTCGGTTATTGTATTTTTCCGCCCAAGCCTCCTTAAAATAAATTCAGGACACAAGATGTATCGCGTTATTAATCTGTTTGTTTGTCTGGTATTAATTTTTTCCCTCTCTATTGCGTTGGCGCTAAAAGCTGAAGCGCGTGGCACAGCTACTCCGACCCCCGTCGTTATTGCTGTGGCTGATATTGAGTCCCAAATTTTCCAGGCCATAAATCAGGTTCGTGAACAAAATCATCTGTCACCGCTGCTGCTGGCAAAAGATTTAGGGGCAGTGGCTCGCTTTCACAGCAAAGATATGGCTGCACGCGATTATTTCAGCCATGTTTCTCCCGAAGGCAACAACATGCAAAAGCGCATTGAACGTGCCGGGATTACAAATTGGAATCGGCTGGCTGAAAATCTGGCAAGCAATTTTGGCCACGCTGACCCTGTTTCTGTGGCGATCAAAGGTTGGCTGGAAAGCCCGCACCATCTGCAAAATATTCTCGACAAAAATGTAACTGAAACGGGGATTGGCGTAGCTGTAGATGCCAAAGGCAGAGTTTATTTGACGCAGCTTTTTGTTAAGAGAAAAAACTGACTTGCAAGTTCCTTCCTTCGCTAAAATCAATTGGACATTGGAAATATTGGGGCGTCGCGCCGATGGCTACCACGAACTCAGGACGATTTTGCAAACCGTCGCGGTGAACGATGATTTGTTTTTTTCTCCGGCTGCAAGCGGCATTGAACTGAGTTGCGACAATCCTGAAGTGCCGTGCGATGAAACGAATTTGATTTATCGTGCCGCGCAACTCTTACAGCAATTAACCGGCTGCGACAAAGGCGTAAAAATTGCTTTGCAAAAACGGATTCCGATAGGAGCCGGATTAGGCGGCGGCAGTAGTAATGCCGCGATTACTTTGCTGGCGTTGTCACAGTTATGGGAACTGGCAGTTGCCCCGGACGATTTGTTCAGGCTTGGTTCGCAATTAGGAGCCGATGTGCCATTTTTCTTTTTTGGTGGCACTGGCATTGGGATCGGGCGCGGCGACGAAGTTTACCCGATGACCGACATTACGGCGGAAAACCTGTTGCTCGTCAATCCAGGAATCAATGTTCCAACCCGCGAAATCTATCGAAATTTACCTTCTCAGTTGACAAGCTCAGCCACTCTGAATAAGATGCCCCTTTCTTTGCAGACCGCTTATGCCAGTATGCGGTGGTCGCAATTGAAATTACGAAACGACCTCGAAGGTCCGGCCTTCACTCTTTATCCGCGGATAAAAGAAGTCAGACAGCAGTTAATTGATTTGCAGGCAAATGCTGTTTTAATGTCAGGCAGTGGTTCGACAGTTTTTGCGGTCTTTGAAAGTGAGGCGGCACGCGCTGCGGCGCAGGCTGAATTGAGTGGAAATGGCTGGTGGTGCGCTGCGACGCGCACGCTCAGCCAAAATGAGTACCAAGCCGCCATCACGAAAGATTTTAGATTTTAGGTTGCGGCGCTCCGCAATCCAAAAAAGTTACTGGGGAGTCGCCAAGTGGTAAGGCAGCGGCCTTTGAAGCCGCCATTCCCAGGTTCGAATCCTGGCTCCCCAGCCATTTTTTTGTCTGCCTGCTGCTCAACTGAGTAAGTTCTGAGTGCTGGCGGTACAAAATTTTCTTAGTGATTACGTGAATCGTTTACAAGTATTTTCTGGCAATGCTAATCGTCCACTGGCGGAAGAAATCTGCCGGTATTTAGGTATCCCGTTAGGGCGTGCCAATACTACGCGTTTCCCGGACGGTGAATTTAATTTTCAGATCCTTGAAAATGTGCGTGGTAGTCACGTTTTTATCGTGCAACCGACCTGCCCGCCGGTAGACACAAATCTGATGGAGTTGCTGATTATGATTGATGCTTTCAGTCGTTCGTCGGCTGAGCGTATTACCGCAGTAATTCCTTATTATGGTTACGGGCGCGGCGACAAAAAAGATAAGCCGCGCATTGCGATTTCGGCTAAGCTGGTCGCCAATTTGATTACGACTGCCGGCGCAGATCGTGTTTTAGCAGTTGATTTGCACGCGCCGCAAATTCAGGGTTTCTTTGATATTCCGTTTGACCACCTGTTCGCTTCACCTGTGATGATTGAGTATTTTACGAAGCAGCAGATTGAAAATTTAGTGGTAGTTGCGCCTGATCCTGGCGGGGCGGAAAGAGCCAGAGCCTATGCCAAACGGCTGAACGCGGATTTTGCGATTGTTGACAAGCGCCGTGATAAATCCAAGCCTGGACATGCCGAAGCCGAAATAATGAATGTGATCGGCAAGGTTGAAGGGCGCAATGTGCTGATTGTGGATGATATGGCGGACACTGCTGGCACGTTGACGAAAGTTGCCGAAGCGTTAAAAAAAGAAGGCGCGAAAAGTATTGTTGCCAGTTGCGTCCACGCTGTGCTTTCTGGCAATGCGATAGAAAGAATTGCTAAATCTCCGCTGGAAAAGGTCGTGATTACCAATTCCGTACCAGCGGAAAAGGCCTATGCTTCTTCACAATATGAATGTCTGAGCATTGCGCCAGTACTTGCCGAAGCAATCAAATCAATTCACGATGAAACTTCGGTCAGCCGATTGTTTATTTGAGTTTTTAGTTGGGAGTTACGTTTATGAGTATTGATACAAGTATTTCCTTGAATGCCCAGCCGCGCACTGCTAATGGTGGCAATGCGGCTGGTCGTTTGCGTCGGGCAGGATTCATCCCTGTGACAATTTATGGCGGAGGACAGGGCGCTGTGGTCGCCTCAGTTAACCGCCGGGAACTGGGAGTTTTGATTCGCGCCCACGGTCGCCATGCAATTATTACACTGAATTTCGATGGCGTCGCCGCTCCGGTAAAGATTTCCGAGATGCAACTTGACCCGGTTAAAAGTTCGGTCAGGCATCTCGACCTGCAAAGAATTTCGCTGACTGAAAGATCGGAATTTGAAGTTGATCTGAAAATTGTCGGCGAGTCGGAAGGCGTAAAAATCGGTGGCGGCATCTTGGATGTGGTAGCGCATAAAATTAAGCTGCGCTGTTTGCCTGGTGATTTACCCGAACATTTTGATGTTGACGTAACTCCGCTGGGGCTTGGGCAACATTTTCGCGCTGGTGAGATCAGCCTTGATCCTGATAAATTCCAGCTTGTGACCGATGCCGATGCTATTATCGTGAATGTGGTCGCTCCGAAGACAGAAGAAGTTGTCGCTGAAGCGGCGGTAGCTGAGCCGGAAGTGATTAAGAAGGGCAAGGACGATAAGAAGTAGTACGATTGTTCATGTTTCTGATTATCGGCTTAGGCAACCCCGGTGAAAAGTACGAGCGAACGCGGCATAACTGTGGTTTTTTGGTCGTTGATGAATTAGCGCGTCGCAATGCGCGAGTTGTACGAGTTGCGGAGTGTCAATCGCTTAGTGCCAAAATTAAGCTTGGTGAAGAAGATATTTTACTCGCCAAGCCGCAAACTTTCATGAACTTAAGTGGAGTTGCGGTTGTGGCTTTGATGAAGAAGCATGAAATCAACGCGGCTGACATTTTGATAATTAGTGATGATGTGGCTTTGCCGCTTGGACAAATTCGCCTGCGCCGTGAAGGCAGCGCGGGCGGGCAGAACGGCCTGAAATCAATCATCAAAGAAATTGGGTCGCAACAGTTTCCGCGTTTGCGGATTGGGATTGCGTCGGATCATCCGATCAAAAATCTTTCAGACTTTGTGCTGAGCGAATTTAGTAAAACTGAGCGCCCTGTTCTGGCAGAAACAATTTTGCAGGCTGCGGATGCAGTCGAAGTTATTTTAACCAACGGCATTGCCGAAGCGATGTCCAGATTTAATTGAATGATAATCTTTTATCATTCTCTCCTTGCTCGAACCTGTCATCGTTCGGGCTGGCTAAATCCATAAGGAGGATTAGTTTGAGAACCTACGAAATAGTTTTCATCGCGGCTCCTAATACGACCGAAGATGATTTAAATAAACTCAATTCACAACTTGAGCATATTGTTGCTGACTTAGGTGGCACAATCACCAAAACGGATGTTTGGGGACGGCGTAAGCTTGCTTACAATATTGAAAAACATGACGAAGGGATTTATGTTGTTCTTTATATCGAAGGCAGCGGTAAGGAAATTGCTGAAGTCGAGCGCCGCTTACGGGTTAACGATTTAGTGATTCGTTATATGACTGTCCGCACTGATGAGGACATCAAGCGTGCCGCGAAATTGAAAGCACGTCGTAAGACGATCTCCGTTCCCACGGTTGCCGGAGACTCTGATCCTGAAGGTGGTATGGATGATGAGGACGATGATTCACCAGAGGATGAGCCGCCACCTAATTAGGGGGCAGAGAGGGCAGAGTATTTAAGCTTTTAGCCTGAATATTCCCTCGTAACCAGCAACAGTTCAGACTGAAATTATTGATTTGAATTATTTGAAGGAAACAACAATGCCAAGAATGAATGACAGAAATGATTCGGCAGCCAGAAGGTCTCCCTCCAATGGGGGCGGCGGTGGGGGCAATGGTCGCCGTCGTCGCAGTTCCAAGCTGTCGGCAGAAAAAATTGATTATATTGATTACAAAGACTATAAAATGCTGCAATCTTTCCTGACCGAAAACGGCAAGATTCTGCCAGCACGTCTTTCCGGCGTCAGCGCCCTGCAACAACGCAAAGTAGCTGAGGCAATCAAGCGGGCGCGCATCATTGCGCTCCTGCCTTATGTCCAGGCCTAAGCGCAGGCGTCACAGTTAAGGAGTTTTAGTTATGCAAATGGAGCTTTTATTACGTGAAGACGTAGAGCATTTGGGATTGCGTGGCGAATTAGTCAAAGTGCGTCCCGGTTACGGTCGCAATTTCCTGCTGCCGCGTGGGCTGGCAGTACAGGCGACGAACGCCAATATCAAAGCGATCAGCAAACAGCGTGATTCTTTGCTGAAAAAAGTAGCGGCAGATAAATCAGCGGCTGAAGCACAGGCGGCACTCATTCAATCCATCAAGCTCGAATTCGTGCGCAAAGTCGGCGAACACGGCGTGTTATATGGTTCAGTGACCTCCATGGATATTGCTGAAGCCGTCGCCGCCAAAGGGTTTGAACTGGATCGGAAGAAAATTCAACTGGCTGATCCCATCAAAGAAATCGGCGAATTTGAAATTCCGGTTAAGCTGCACCGTGAAGTGACTGCGAACCTCAAAATCGTCGTCAAAAAAGAAGAAGTCTAAATCTGTCTGGATAATTTTCGCCATCTTTGAGATAGCGGAGCGCCGAGCGAACCCTGCTCAAGCTCCGCTCTTTTCTTGCGGGCTAATGTGAGGCAAACGCGATGACTGATGCAATCATCTGGATCGGTGCCTTGATTGTCGTGGCATTGATGTTTTGGTCAGTGCTTTACGAACAGCGTAAGCGGGCGCACATGACCGATGAAGAATATCAAAAACATGCCCGCGAAGAACGTGGCCTGATTAGCCAGGGAATGATGGCCCTGGATCAAATTGCGTTTCGTCCGCAGGCCAAAGCCGCCATCGAATATCAGCAGGATAAAAAGCAGGGGCAAACTCCCGATCATCAGGTGGCAGGAGAAAAGCGCGCCGATGGTTTTCAAGCGTCGGATGACACCAGATAACGCCGTTTTCCCGCGCCTGTTTTGAGCGGTAAAAATCCGGCTCAGGCTGTAACAATTACCTTCCACTTACTACTGCACAACCAATGGCGAAGGATTCACCTTTTGATCGCGCATTACCGAGCAACATTGAGGCTGAGCGTTCCATCCTCGGTGCAGTGCTGCTTGATAATCAAACAATCAATCAGGCGGCGGAAATGTTGCGGCGCGATGATTTCTTTCTTGACTCGCACCGCCGCATCTTTGACAAAATGCTCCTGTTGATGGAGCAGGGCCGCGCGATTGATCCCATCACTTTGCAGGACGCACTTAAAAACGGTGGCGACCTGGAAATGATCGGTGGGGCCGCCTTCATCGCCGCTTTAATTGACGGGGTTCCGCGCTTTTCCAACATCGAAGAGTATTGCCGCATCGTCAAAGGCAAATCCATTGTCCGCAAATTAATTACGACCTCGAATCAGATCATGAATCGCTGTTTCGATGCCGAAGACACGCCGGATGTTTTGCTTGACGAAGCCGAACGCTCAATCCTGGCGATTGCCGAAGACCGCATCAGACAAGGTTTCGTCCCCATCAGCGAAGTCGCTCATAAACAACTTCAGCACATCGAAGAAATCGCCGGGCGCGAGCAATTAGTTACCGGGATTGCAACGGGTTTTCGAGATTTGGATTATATGACCTCTGGCTTGCAGCGCGGCGATTTGATCATCGTGGCTGCCAGGCCGTCAATGGGAAAAACCGCCTTCTGTCTCAATATCGCGCAAAACGCGGCACTGCGACAACAACATAACGGCGAAAAAGCTATCGTCGGAATCTTCTCGCTGGAAATGAGCAAGGAACAACTTGTGCAGCGCATGCTTTGTTCACAAGCCCGCATTGATGCGCATCGGCTGCGGACTGGCATGCTCAGTAAAGAGGACTGGCGTCACCTGGCGATGGGTGTGAGCGAACTCGCCGAAGCGCGAATTTTCCTTGATGACACGCCCGCCATTAATGTCCTGGAAATGCGCGCCAAAGTCCGCCGCTTAAAAAACGAACAGCGCGGGCTGGACATGATTATTGTGGATTATTTGCAGTTGATGAGCGGTAAAGGCAGAACCGAATCCCGCCAGCAGGAAGTCTCGCAAATCTCACGTGATCTGAAAGCAATTGCCAAAGAAATGAATGTGCCGGTGATTGCGCTCTCGCAACTTTCACGCGCCGTCGAATCACGCTCTGATCATCGTCCAATGTTATCTGATTTGAGGGAGAGCGGTAGTATTGAGCAGGACGCTGACATCGTGATGTTTATTTATCGTGAGGATGTTTACAATCCTGAAACGGAGAAACAAAACATCGCCGAAATCATCATCGGCAAGCAGCGCAACGGGCCAATTGGCGAGGTTGAATTAGTCTTCCTGAAACAACTCACGCGCTTTGAAGATAAATATCGGGAATAATTTTCAGCCCCAATTTGCGGCTGAATTTTCTATGCTGGAAGCTGTCACTCAACCTTCGTCATCGTCTCGTCCTGTGTGGGCTGAAATCTCGCTGCCCAACCTCATTCACAATTACCGCACAATCAAAAAATATTTGCACGGTCAGGCGCAATTGATGGCCGTCGTCAAAGCCAACGCCTACGGTCACGGCGCTGTGACGTGTGCGCGTGCGCTTGAAGCCAGTGCCGATTGGTTCGGCGTGGCCTTAATCGAAGAAGGAGTCGAATTACGTGAGGCTGGAATCACCCAACCGATTTTATGTCTCGGCGGCTTCTGGCACAGGCAGGCCGACGCGATCATTGCGCATGATTTGACGCCTGTTATTCATCGCTCTGATCAGGCAGAAGAGTTAAACTTGGCAGCCCGACAAGCAGGAAAAATTGTTAAGTATCACCTTAAAGCAGACACCGGGTTAGGTCGGCTCGGTGTGCCTTTGAATGAATTTTCTACCTTTGTTCAGGCGCTCAGGCATTTCACAAACATCAGGCTTGACGGCCTGATGACGCACTTTGCCGAGGCTGATGAACTTGATCCGGCTTACACAAATTTGCAAATTGAAAAATACGAAGAAGCCTTGCGCCTGGTTCATCAGGCGGGTTTCACGCCAGCCTGGCAACATCTTTCCAACAGCGCCGGAATTCATTCTCATCAAAATGCGTGGGGCAATCTCGCCCGTGCCGGAGCGACGCTGTATGGCTTCACGCGTGATGTTATTGCGCCGCAACCTGAAGCCTTTGACGTAAAACCTGTCATGTCATTGCACACCTGGATCGGCCATCTTAAAACTGTGAGCGCAGGGACGCCGCTCGGTTATGGTCGCACCTTTATCACAGGTCGTGAAAGCCGCATCGCTACGTTACCAATTGGTTATGCTGATGGTTTGCGCCGCGCTCATTCAAATAATGGGCGTGTAATTGTCAATGGTAAGTTTGCGCCAATCGTTGGGCGGATCAGTATGGATTTGACGCTGGTGGATGTCACCGATGTCCCCGAAGTGGAATTAGACGCCGCCGTGATTTTGCTGGGTGAACAAGCTGGCCTGCGAATTTCAGCCGAAGATTTAGCCGCACAAATTGGCACAATCTCTTACGAAATTGCGTGTGGTATTTCCGCCCGTGTGCCGCGCAAGTTTTTGAATGTTTGATTTTCTATTGAGCTGATTGAATTGCAGGCCATTCAGTTTTTGCGCGAAAGTTATACGGGAGAAAATGCTGATTAATCGTCGCATTATTCCACCGCGTAACTTTCGCCATCTTCGTTTTACTCAGCAAAATTAGCGGATCTAAATATCGTGAAAAATTTATAAAATCGTTCCAGTCTCCATTGAATTTCTGCGGCCAGCCGAATCTGACACTCAATGGATGATTCTGCATGCGCGTCCCTTTTCTCAACGCTTCAAATGTTTTTTCGTTGTACTGTTTCAACGTCACGCTCACATTATTCTGCATCACGGTCATCTCTTCCCAACCGACCAGTAACGAACCGTGCTTGCCCCATTGCACATTCACGCGGGGACGCATTGCATGAGCGCGGGCATTACGCAAAGCCGCTTCACTGCCTTCCAAAATGTGTCCGTGAAAATACGTCCATATTTTTTCGAGCGATTTTTTGTCCGCTGAATATTGCACCCAAATCAATTCGTGATCGCTCGGATCGTTGTCTTCGGGGAAGTCAATATCGTCCGCCCAAAATAAATGATAGGCAATCAGGCGTTCGGTCGGATGAAGGATCACCGCAAAATCCTTCAGCGGAAAAAAATCTCTGGCGTGCGTATACAGGCGCGGCGCGAATGTGCGCACCAGTTTCCATTCTGAAACCGTCAAATCACGCGGCGGATCAAGCTTCAAGACTTGCGCGTATTCCCGGCTCATATCGTCCAGGCAACGACGATTATGAAAATCATAGCCGCGTAGATGATGCGCTTCGGCAGAGTCTTCCGTTTGCGCTCTGAGGTTGACGTTTAAAAGCAGAATGAAAAGTACGGCAATTACACTGCGAGTTTTTTTAGTCAATGATTGCATCAAGCCCCCCGGCTCATAAGCGTTAGATATTTTCTTTGTCATGCGGAGCCGAATGGATTGCGGCGCAGGCAAAGACAATTTATCATCACCTTTCCGATTCTTAGCCTTGATATTGTAAATAAATTCTGATCGTTGCAGAAACAAAGATGCCTACTCATAACCCAAAGGTCTTCATCAGCTACAGCCACGATTCTGACACACATCGTGCGCAGGTGTTGGCTTTTGCTACTCGTTTGCGCGATGAAGGCATTGATTGCCGGATTGACCGCGAATACGAAGATGAACCACCTGCAAAAGGCTGGCCACGATGGATGCTTGATTCATTGGATTGGGCTGAATTCGTGCTCGTGATTTGTACTGAAACTTATTATCAGCGGTTTCGCGGTCACGCGACGCAAGGCACGGGAAAGGGTGTGAAATGGGAAGGCGCAATTATCACGCAGGAACTTTATGACAACGAATTGCACAACCTGAAATATGTTCCTGTCTTGTTTGAGTCAACGCACCAAACGCATATTCCTGAACCGTTGCGCCCCACCGATCATTACCTTGCTACTACAGATGAAGGCTATCAAAAATTGTATCGCCGCATCACAAAGCAAAAACGATATAAGCCGCAACCGCCGGGGAAAATCAGAATGTTGCCGTCGGATTCTGAGCCTGCCGAATTCGTAACAAAACCTGCCTCGCCACAAGCGGGAACGCCGACGCCTCATTCCACAACTTCAGTCCATCAACCCGGTAATCGCAATGCTTCAATCGGTGGCAACGTTTCGGAAAGTACTATTCAATCAGGCGATGACAACATTGCCCTCAGCAACATCAAAAATAGCACCGTAAACATCAACTACAGTCCAAACGTCAAAGCCCAAAATTCCATTCCGTTCATGCCGGAACCGCTCGGCGATTTTGTGCAGCGTCCCACAGAATTTGATGCGTTGATTGAATTGCTGTTGAATGAAAATCGTTCTGCTCCCGTAGCCATCACCGCTGCGCTTAGAGGCGCAGGCGGATTCGGCAAAACTACGCTGGCACGGGCGATTTGTCACGATGAACGGATTCGCAAGGCGTTTGCTGATGGAATTCTGTGGGTTACGCTGGGCGAAAATCCTACGAACTTGCCTGGCAATGTCGAAGATTTAATTTTTACGCTGGAAGGACAACGCCCCGGCTTCACCAATCTTCAGGCGGCAGCGAATCGGTTGAAAGAATTGTTGGCTGAGCGTCACATCCTGCTGGTGATTGATGATGTTTGGAATAACGCGCATTTGACGCCGTTTTTGCAGGGCGGCGAACGCTGTGCTTACCTCATCACAACACGCAATTCTGACACGTTGCCCGCGCAGACAAAACAAATTCCAGTTGATGCGATGCAACAGAGCGAAGCCGTAGCGATGCTCGTCGCCGGGATTCATCAGTCCGAACAACAAAAATTGCTAAAATTAGCCAAACGGTTAGGCGAATGGCCGTTGCTGCTAAAGCTGGTCAACGGGACGTTGCGCGAACGAATTCAGACTACGAATGCAGATTTGCTGGCGGCGATTAATTATGCCAACCGTGCGCTCGACAGACGCGGACTGACATTTTTTGATGTGCGTAATGCCGAGGCGCGTCATCAGGCTGTAGCACTTACCATTGGCGTCAGTCTTGAATTGCTCAACGACCATGAACGCGCACGGTATAACGAATTGGCGGTGTTTCCTGAAGACGTAGAAATTCCGTTGCCGACGCTCGAAAAATATTGGGCGCTGGATGATTTCGACACTGAAGAGCTTTGCACGCGGTTGATGCAAATGTCGTTGTTGCTCAGTTACGATTCGGTAACGCAGCGCATCCGGTTGCACGACATCGTGCGGCAATTCTTAATCGGACAACAATCCGACCACATGCCGATGCTGCACCAAAAGCTGTTGGATTCCAATCGCCCTGTCGCCCCGTCGCCCCACCTCCCCGTCTGGTCTGCATTACCTGATGACGAACCATATTTCTGGGAACATCTGGCGCTTCATTTAACCGAAGCGGGACGCGGCGATGAATTAGTAGCGACGGTGAAAGATTGGCGGTATCTGGCGCAAAAAACGTTGCTGAGAAAATCGTTTGCCGTCGAAAGCGATTTGCTGCTTGCCGAAGCGGTTGCGCCGGACGATGATCCGCTGAAAACCCTGCGCCGCAATTTCGTTAATACCGGACATATTTTCAATCATTGCCAAACCCGCGATGAAATCGAAGCAACCCTGAATGCGCGGTTACAACACCTGAGCGAGTTGAAAACGATGTTGCAGGATTTGGCGACAAGCTTGCATCGCCCCTGCCTGACGCCGGATAAGAAATTACCTGACCTGCCTCATCCGGCTTTGATCCGCACGCTCGAAGGGCATTCCGGTGGGGTGAATGGCTGTGCCATCAGTCCCGATGGACGCTGGCTGCTCTCCGCTTCCTGGGACAACACGCTCAGGCTCTGGGATGCGCAGTCGGGCGAATGTTTAGCGACGTTTCAGGCTGATGCTGGCTTGCTATGTTGCGTGATGCGTGGTGAATTCATTGTGGTGGGTGGCGTGAAAGGTGTGTATTGGCTGAAACTGATGGCGTGAAAAATAGCGACGTGGGAACCAGCTCGTTACCACTCGCCGTACTGTACCTGCAACTTCCAGAGGATTTAATGATGAATCGAAATGATCGCAGAGAGTTTTTGAAACAGAGTGTTCAGGCAGCAATGATCGTGGCGGCGGAAGGGATTGCCGCTGCCCCGCCTCAATCCGCTCCACTTAAAATCAGCATTTTTTCCAAGCATCTACATTTTCTCGAATGGGAAGCGATGGCAAATGCTACGAAGGAAATCGGCTTCGATGGCGTAGACCTTACGCTCCGCAAAGGCGGTCACATCGAACCTGAACGCGCCGAACAGGATTTGCCCAAAGTCGCGGAAATTATCCGCAAAGCCGGACTCGAATTTCCGATGGTGACGGCAGGAATCATTGATGCAAATTCGCCGTACGCGGAATCCATTTTGCGTGCGATGAAATCGGTCGGCATCAAAAATTATCGCTGGGGCGGATTCAAATACGACGATAACAAACCACTGCCGGCGCAACTGGAAACGCTCAAAAAAGATGCGGCAAAGCTGGCAGAACTGAACCGCAAATACAATGTCTGCGCAATGTACCATACACATTCTGGCTTGGACGTAGGCGCTTCGATTTGGGATTTGTGGATGATTTTGAAAGACCTCGACACTTCGCGGGTGAGCGTGAATTTTGACCTTTGTCACGCAACCATCGAAGGCGGACTCGGCGCGTGGGTGCGAAGTACGCAACTCGTAGCTCCGATGACACGCGGCATTGCCATCAAAGATTTCAAGTGGGGACAAAATGCGAAAGGGCAATACGTTCCTGTTAAATGTCCGCTCGGCGAAGGCATGGTAAATTTCAAAAAATTTCTGCCGATGATGAAGGTGGCAAATTTTTCCGGCCCTGTGCAAATGCACTTTGAATATCCGCTGGGAGGGGCCGACGGTGGAGCAAAGACTTTGACAATAGAGAAAGAAAAAGTTTTTGCAGCAATGAAAAAAGATTTGATCGTCTTGCGCGGCTGGTTACGCGAAGCGCAAATGGCATAATCAAAACATTTTCAAATACTCAGGCAGCGAATGTAATTGGTCTACGTGATCGGGCGCGGAATTTCCAGCGAAGCCAAGCAGTAAAAAATTTCCGGCTTTGACTTCACTCAGAATTTGCGTTTGCAGCGGCCCCCATTTCACGACCGTTTTTCTTTTTGCTCCAAGCTGATTTAGCAAGTACTCCGTAGTCTCTGTCGTACTTGCAAATGTACCGGGGAAAATTTCTGAATGCGTAATCATCATCCGCTTTTTTCCGGCGACTGCATCACGTGCAAATTTCACAAAAATTTCCAACGGTTCCGTTTCAAGCTGTGATTCCTGTGGGCCAGGTTTTCCGTTCACATAACCTGTATGCAAACCATCAATCAACAAGACGCGATCTACACGAGCATAGCTTTCCGGCGTTTTCAAAATCTCACGAATCGCGCCGTAGCCTGCGCTCCAACCGCTTAAAGTAATGGGCGAAAATTTCATGCCTGCTTTAGCCTCTGCTTCTTTCAGTAAATTTCCAAACCGCAGCGGATCGCTAAAAGCCTTCGCATACACACCTGAGCCGGAACCAGCCTGAATTGTAATCACAGCAGTATTGACGCGTGAAGCCGCGACTTCCGCCAACCACGTTCCACCGTGAAAATGGATCAGCAAAGGTGTTGTAGCTTTTAATTTGAGCCTGGCTGGAATGAATAGTGTACCGAGTTCTAATGTCTCTCTGCGACCGATGGGCCGTTCTTCCTTCAGGCGCGGATGAGCGCGTGTATGCTCAACCATGGGCGAAGGATTTTGTGATTGTTGTGCCAGAATTGTTGTTGCCCAAAAGCTCAGCAAAAAAATTAAGCGCATCTCAAAAACCCTGAAAATAAGGCAGGCGCGTTACCAATAAAGTAACGCGCCTGAAAAATTATCCAGCTTGGTCTGTTTAGAAAACCAGCCGAATTGCGAGTTGTCCTTGTCGCCCACTGCTCGCGTCAAGGCGACCGGAATTGACATAACTGGACACATTGCGTTCAGCCGTAATCGTGCCAAGCACGTTACCACTCAAAATGGTTCGCGTTGGCGCACCAAACGTGACGCGATTGAAAACGTTATAAAACTCCATCCGCAAAATCAGCCTGGTAGTTTCATTCAACTTGAAGGCTTTGAAAGTCGTCATATCAGTATGGTTGAGACCTTGCATAAAGAACGTGTTGCGCCCGACCTGACCATCGACACCGCCGCCGGGCAAATACAAACGATCTGCCTGCGCAATCGTTGCTGCCTGTGAGGGAATAAAAACGGTACTTGGCAATTGAGTGGTAGATACTTGTACACCATTGATTGTACGTCCGTTATCTACAGATTTACCCAGAATACTCAGGTCTCCAACACGTGGACGATCTCCGCCAAGTCCATCTCCGTTCGCATCATAACCAAGCGCGACAGTGAAGGGATTCCCTGATTGTAACGTGGTCGTACCCGTAATATTCCACCCCCCTAAAATTCGCCCTGCGAAACCTTTCTGACTCCGCATAAACGGAAGTTCATACGAATAACTGGCGACAAAACGATGTGCTGCGTGGAAGGCGCTGAGCGCACGTAAGGAAGCTGCCGCTCCGCCTTTTTTACTGGCTGGCGCATTCGTGTCAACTGCGGTTGAAGTTGCTTCTGAGCCAGTGTCGATAGATTTGCTAAAGGTATAGAAAGCGTTGACTGACATTCCTTTTGAATACCGCCTCGTGACTTTCACCGTACCCGCGTGGTAATAACTCCAGCCAAAATTTTGTAGATTCACAAAGCGGCTTAATGTCGCATCAGGGCGGCGTTCATTGAGACGCGGCGTACCCAGGGAGATGTAACCGTGAGGTTCACCATTCACAATCACGATGCCTTTTTGCGCAAGCGTTGTAGTCGTGCCAGTGAGCGCAGAAAAAGTTCGTAACGGTCCAACTTGTGTGTCGGCGGCATTGGTTGGATTGAGGCAAATCGGGTCTGTCGTATTCGTACAGGCGCGATCAAAAATGACTGATTTGAAATTTCCGCCGCCGACATCTACCAGCAGGGACGGCGAAACGTAAGGGAAAATCGCATCGTTGCCGCTGTCGAAGAACGGCGCACCGATACCACGATTTCCCGCGTAGCTGACTTGAATCGCTACTTGCCCCGGCATCTGACGTTCCATCGTCAAGTTCCATTGTTGTGTATACGGAACCTGTAAATTATTTTTAGGAGTCAGTAAGACTGTATTCAGCCGTCCGCCGATGTCACGGACTGCACCTGTATTGCTCGCACTAATCGCCGTGAACGCCGTCGTGCGCGAAGCTACACCAGGCGTGAAAACAAAGCCACACGACGGGTCAGAAATTTCATTAACGCACAATCCACTGAAAGCATTGGCAAAACCATTCGGAGGTTGGGTGCGCAAACTTAATTGATTTTGCGAATAAATGGATTGGAAAAGGCGTCCATAATTAATGCCATAACCACCACGAATAACGAAGCGTCCTGACTCACCCGACAGCCCACGTAAGAAGCCTGGAAGTACAGGGGAATACGCAAAGCCAAAGCGTGGCGCAATATTGTTCCTGTCGTCTTCAATCCCATAAATAAAGCGGTCTTTCGCTTCTTTGGTGGCACGGACATATTCATATCGTCCGCCTAAATTCAGCGTCAGGTTCCGCCTCAACCGCAAATCATATTGCGCATACAAATTGGTTTCACCAAAACGATTTTGGGCGTAGGAATTTCCGAATCCTTTTTGATAGCCCGTGATAAATCCGCGCATGAAATTTTCAAAACTGGTATAGCCCGTTTTAGCCCTAATGCTCGCCAATGCGTCATTTGTTCCAAACGTCCAGAAGCCACGTGCGCGGTCGCCTGAATCGTCATCAAGAATATTGATGCGATGATCTACTCCTGTCTTCAACGTAGCGCGTGAAAAAGTCATCGTATGATTGAAAACCAGTTGATGATCGCGTTGGCGACGATTGATCGGCACATTGGTTGAAGTGCCAATGATGCCACCGCAGGCTCCCACGCCGCTGCCCGTGCAAAGATTCGTCGAGAACCGAACCACCGGAATATCATTACCATCGCTGACATCTTGTAAGGTCACGCGATTGCCAAAACCGTAGCGCAGTTCGCTGACCTGACGACCAGACCAGAGATGCGTTTCCGTTACC
>JANMKB010000162.1:0-11268 GCA_031371805.1 Blastocatellia bacterium
GGCAGCAAACGCCAGTTCGGCTATCGGTTCTCCGGCATCTATCACCTTGATGTCAGCTACAATAATTTTGCCGCGAAAACGACGACGCATTTCCCGCACAGCCCGAATTCCTTCGCGGATCAGCAGGGGAGTGCCGACTTCAATTAAATCTACATAACGGCTGGTTTGCGCCGCGATTTCCATTTCTCTGGTAAGATCAGGGTGATCCAGGGCTACTTGCAATTTCATCATTTGCTTGTTCACTGAAATTTTCTATAAGTCTGAAGAAATTTAATCGGCTAAAAAGTTTTCCACAGAAATTGTGGAAAAGGCTGTGCATAACTATCGGTTCAGATAATCCAAATTTTGCAAATACTTAACTTATAGCAAATTGCACATTTCTTCGACAATAATGATAAAGTGTTTTTTATCAGCTATTTGGGCTAGTTAGCCTCGTAAAATTCAATAAGAGCAATTAATTAAAACATCTTCAACACTTTTTACACTTAAGCACCTGTTTAAGCTGTGGAAATTTCGCCCAAAATTACTCAAAGTGTTCAATCCTGGCTACCAGGTTTCGCCTTCGTCGTGGATTTGGTCGAGGCGATCAAGGAAATCTGCCTTAACCAGCACGGCGCGTGGCTTGCTGCCGTCTTCAGGGCCAACAATGCCTTCCCGGTGCATCATATCAATAATTGACGCCGCGCGACCGTAGCCAATTCGTAAGCGCCGTTGCAGCACCGAAGTCGAAGCGCGTCCCATTTCGATCACAATGCGAACGGCTTCGGAGTATTTTTCGTCGCGCTTCATTTCACCGCCCAACTCTTCGCCTTCGACCTCTTTTTCACTCATCACGATCTTTTCATCGTAGGCAGGATTGCTTTGTGCCCGCGCATGATCGGCAACGCGTTTGCATTCTTTTTCGTCCACATAAGCGCCGTGAACGCGAACCAGCCGCGAGGTTCCTGGTGGCAGAAAAAGCATGTCGCCCTGCCCCAGCAAACCTTCCGCGCCATTGCTGTCAATAATCGTCCGCGAATCCACTTTCGACGAAACGCGGAACGAAATCCGCGAAGGGAAATTGGCTTTAATCAGGCCGGTAATAACATCAACTGAAGGACGTTGCGTTGCCAGTACCAAATGAATGCCCACGGCACGAGCCATTTGTGCCAGACGCGTAATGCTTTCCTCGACATCACGGGCGGCAACCATCATTAAATCGGCCAATTCGTCAATGATGATGACGATAAAGGGCAGCGGCTTCGGTAATTCGGCGCTGTCAGCAGCAATATTATGATCAATCGCGGCGCACACCTCCTGATTGTATTGCTCAATATTTCGCACCCCAAAAGCAGCCAAATGTTTGTAGCGGTTTTCCATTTCACCCACCGCCCACCGCAGCGAATAACTGGCGCGTTTCGGATCAGTTACAATGGGCGTCAGAAGATGAGGAATGTCAGCATACAAGCCAAGTTCCAGCCGTTTTGGGTCAACCAGAATCATTTTGACTTCATCCGGCGAAGCTTTGTAAAGCAGCGACAAAAGAATTGAATTAAGCGCCACCGACTTCCCTGCCCCGGTCGCGCCGGCAATCAATAAATGCGGCATCCGCGCCAGGTCAGCGACATAATTTGAGCCATCAATTGTTTTTCCCAGGGCGAGCGTCAGCTTTGAGCTTGATTCGGCAAACTTCGCTGATTCGAGCACCTCGCGCAAGCGGATCGTTTCGCGTCGGGTGTTTGGGACTTCGATGCCGACAGTAGATTTTCCCGGCAGACGATCAATGCGAATAGATTCTGCTTTCATCCCCAAGCATAAATCATCAACCAAGCCTGTGATCCGGCTGTATTTCACGCCTGGATCGGGTTTGAATTCAAACGTCGTCACAACCGGGCCGGGACTGATTTGTTTGACCTGCCCGGACACATTGAATTCGCGGCATTTTTCCGCAAGCTGGATGGCGCGTTCTTTCAACTCTTCGTCAGCGATTTCAGAACGCGGTGACGGCGGCACAAGCATGTCAGTACTCGGCAATTTATACGCAATCACCGTGCGTAACGTACTTTTGACCAGCACTAACGGTTTCGCCTCAACAATTTTCTCTTCGTTAATTTCAGGACGCTTGACCGATGCCGTCGAAACCATTTCCAGGATGCTGCGTTGCCCCTGACTTAACGTCGCCGGATCAGCCGCATCCTCAAAACCATCCGTTTCAACTTCATCATCAAGCGAATTAATTAAAGTTTTAACTGGTCCCGGAGCTTGTGTGCTGACGGCTAATTCATTGGCAGATTTTTCAGTTCCCGGCACAGCTTTATCGCGTGACAAGGCCGCCACAACTGAGGCACGAGCTTTGGAAATAGCAGGAGATAAAACGTCCGCGATGGAAGATTTCCGTCCCTCAATATTTCCGGTGGCCGCAAATGTTTCAGGTTTATCATCTTTACCGTTCGAGCGGACAGCTTCTCGTTGCGTGATTTTGATTTCGTCTTTAGCACGTGTCGCAGCTTCACGCGCCTGCAGATCTTTTTGATTTTGCGCGGCGCTTTCCTGACTCTGAAGCTGACGATTTTGCCACCAGATTTTCAGACGCTCATTGATGGTTGCAAACAATCCGGCTTCTCGCTCTTTGTCGGACAGATGCATGACTAAAGCGACCAATGAAAGCGGCGTTGCCAGCATCACACCAGTAATTAAACCCAACAGCAAAATGATTGATGCCCCAATTTTATGCAGGAAACTAGCCAGGCCAAAATCTTCCCCGTAAACCAGAATATGCCCAACTACGCCGCCCCAATGAAAAGACGATTGCGTACTTGAATCCAGCACCGCCAACAATCCGGTCAGAGCCAGCAAAATCACCAACAATCCTGCGAGCTTGAGCCACGAAACCGGAATGCGCGCATAACGCAACAACCAATAAGCCAGCGCGAAAAACACGACAGGGACAAACAACCCAACATAGCCAAAGAATTGATAAAGCGTACTGGCAGCATTCGCGCCAACCGAGCCAATCCAATTGCTTACCCGCACACGCGGCGAGGCAGCATAAAAATTCGGGTCCTGGCGGTCATAACTGAGCAGCGCAAACAACAGAAGCAACCCCATGCCCAAACAGCACAACCCGAAAATTTCGTTGCGCCGTTTATTCCAGTCTTCGTCTTTGCTCTGCTGCTGTTTTTGCGCAGCTTTTTTGGTTACTGCTTTTGCCATAACAAAATTCTGAGCGTTCAGCGAATCCTTAATTTCTCTGTTCTCTTTTCGCTAATAAATACTGCTTAATGAATTCGTCCAATTCACCATTCAGGATTCCATCTACATCACTGGTTTCAAATTTAGTGCGGACATCTTTTACCAAACGATATGGTTGCATCACGTAGTTGCGAATTTGCGAACCGAACGAAATATCACGCTTATTTTCTGCCAGCTTATCTGTCTCGGCCTGTTTTTTTGCAATCTCCAGCTCATACAGCTTAGATTTCAAAACGCGCATTGCCACGTCGCGGTTCTGATGTTGTGAACGCTGATTCTGACAGGTCACGACAATTCCGCTCGGCATGTGAGTAATGCGTACCGCTGAATCCGTTGTGTTGATGTGCTGACCGCCAGCACCTGTCGAGCGATACGTGTCTACGCGCAAGTCTTTATCAAGAATTTCGATTTCGATGTCATCATCAATTTCCGGCGTCACGAACACTGAAGCGAAACTGGTTTCGCGGCTGCCACCGGAATTAAAGGGCGAGATTCGGACTAAGCGATGAACTCCTGATTCGCCCGCCAACAATCCATAAGCATAATCGCCCTCAATCCGAATTGTCGCCGATTTAATGCCTGCCTCTTCGCCGTATTGTTCATCCAGCAATTCTTTTTTGAAGCCGCGATATTCGCACCAACGCAAATACATCCGCTCCAGCATCTGCGCCCAATCCTGGGCATCGGTTCCACCCGCTCCGGCATTGATCGAAACGATTGCATTGCGGGCATCGTTTTCGCCGCCCAGCAAAGTCTGCGTTTCGCTTTCCTCAACATCTTTGGTGAGGGTTGCAATCGTTGTTTTCAGTTCTGCCAGCGATGCTTCATCTTCGGCGGCAAAATCAAACAACACACCCACATCATCAATCATCCGGGCCTGGTCTTCGGCTCTGGCCATCACTTTTTCCAGGCGCGAGCGAAGCTGCAAAGTCTTTTGCGCTTTGGCCTGATCGTTCCAGAAATCAGGCGCAGAGACTTGCACCTCAAGCTTAGCTAATTCTGCGCGTTTGCTATCCGGGTCAAAGAAACCTCCGCAACTCGGCTACGCGCTGCGTTAAGTCGTTATACCTGTCCCGCATTTCCTGTATCGCCACGGAATCAATCATGAAAAAACTCCTGTAAAACTTAGATTTTGCACCTGTAGTTTAGCATGAAAAGTACTAGCTGCCGATGCTGAAAAGGAGGCGAGAGAAATAGAACGCGAATGACGCGGATTGGGCGGATAGCCGCGGATAAAAACTTTGGGCAAAAATGTAAGGATTCTCTTTGTGCTTACAAGCAGCGAAAATCTGTCCAATCCGCGTCATCCGCGTTCCATTAATTCATCACATTGAATCGGTATATTCGCCAAACACCTTACGCATCGCATCAGCAATTTCGCCCAGCGTCGCATACGATTCAACCGCCGCAATTATTCTCGGCATTAAATTTTCGCCAGATTTTGCTGCACCCTCAACTGCTGCTAATGCTTGCTGAGCCGCTTCAGAATTTCGTTCAGCGCGAATTTTCTGTACGCGTTGTCGTTGCGCTTCTTCGGTTGCCGGATCAATTTTCAACGTGGGAATCGGCACTTCTTCAGCAACCTGAAATTTATTGACACCGACTACGATTTCAGTTTTGGCTTCGACGGCTTTTTGATAATCGTAGGCGGCACATTCAATCTCACGTTGTACATAACCCGCTTCAATCGCGGCAAGCATTCCGCCCATCTCGTCAATTTTCGTGATGTATTCAAGCGCACGGCGCTCAATTTCATTTGTCAAATATTCGATTGCATACGAACCGCCGAGCGCGTCCACGATGTCGGCGACACCGGATTCGTGCGCGATGACTTGCTGTGTTCGTAACGCAATTCTTGCTGCGTCTTCGGTCGGCAAACTCAATGCTTCATCGCGTCCGTTTGTGTGTAAACTTTGTGTCCCACCCAACACTGCCGCCAAAGCTTGCAGCGTCGTGCGAATGACATTCACTTCCGGTTGCTGCGCGGTCAGCGTCGAGCCTGCAGTTTGCGTGTGAAATCGCAGCATCATTGATTTCGGGTCTTTAGCAGAAAACCGTTCTTTCATGATTTTCGCCCACAACCTGCGAGCGGCTCTGAACTTCGCAACTTCTTCTAAAAAATTGTTGTGCGAATTGAAAAAGAACGCGAGGCGCGGCGCGAAATCATCAATCGCCAAACTCGCGTCCAGCGCGGCTTGCACATAACAAATTCCATCTGCCAGTGTGAAGGCAACCTCCTGCACAGCAGTCGAACCAGCTTCGCGGATATGATAGCCACTAATCGAAATTGTATTCCAGTTAGGCACGGATTGTGCGCAGTACGCAAAAATATCGGTGATGATTCTGAGCGAAGGCTTTGGCGGATAAATGTACGTCCCACGTGCGATGTACTCTTTCAAAATATCGTTTTGAATTGTGCCATTGAGCTTGTCCGGCGCGACGCCCTGCTTTTTTCCGACCGCGATATACAACGCCAATAAAATCGAAGCCGTCGCGTTAATTGTCATCGAAGTCGAAACTTTATCGAGCGGAATTCCATCGAACAATTCTTCCATATCCGCCAGCGAATCAATCGCGACGCCAACTTTTCCGACTTCGCCAAGCGACATTGCATGATCGCTGTCGTAGCCAATCTGCGTCGGCAAATCAAACGCGACGGACAAACCTGTCGTGCCTTGCGCGAGCAAATATTTATAGCGTTCGTTGGATTCCTTCGCCGTAGAAAATCCCGCATATTGCCGCATCGTCCACAGCCGCGAACGATACATCGTTTCATAGACGCCGCGCGTAAATGGATATTGTCCCGGCTTGCCAGGATCAGCGCTATTGATGTCTTCGGAGGTGAATTCGTTTTTTAGTTCAATGTTTGATGACGTAGTAAATTTATCTTTGCGATTACTCATAACAATTCCCTGATCTTCTTTTGCCACAGATTACACAGAATAAAATGATTTTCACAGATAGTACTGCGTTAATCTGTTTTCATCCGCGTCATCTGTGACTAATTTTCTTCACATCGCATGCCGATGCGGGTCGCTGTCCGCTAAATGCAAATTTTCAGGCCACGCGATTTCTACGCCGCGTGCCATCAGGCGTTGCTGAAAATCTGCCAAATAATTTGCTCGCACAAAACGCGGCACAGCTTTTTTTTCTAAACAATATGCCGCCAATGTTCCCGCAACTTCGCCGATGTTCCATTCAACCGGATGCAACCGATAACAACCATTCGTTATATGCGTCGTCCCGATGTTCTTACACGCAGGCAACAGATTTTCCAACCGCTGCGGAATCATTGCGCCCAGTGGAATTTGAAACGGCAGCGATTCAACATCCAGGTAATTATCTCCGCCCGTTGAAGGATGGAGGTCAATGCGATAATAGCCAATGCCTGTCGAGTCAAAATATTTTTCACCGTAAATTTCATCAGGTCGCAACGCTGCCGCAACGTGCTGCTCAAGAATTGTTGTCTCCGCCTTGATGCGGCGTGATTCGCGGATGTACGGCATCTTCGCCAAACCATCTGACGGACCTGTGATGTCACCGCGTAAACGCAATCCCTTCCAACCCAAACCACCATCAGGACGCGGCGCTTCGGTTTGCAACCAATACACCAGCGACAAGCTTTGTTCACGTGCAGCTTCAAGATGAAAAATTCTTTCGCCCTCGCTGCAATTACAAATATCACCGAGCAAATAATCCGTCTGTGGCCAGTTCACCAGACAAATGTCCGAAGCATAAAAGCCCGCTGAATATTGGCTGCGATCAAGCATGCGGCGATAGCTCCACAGGCCGGAAAACGCCTTGCCCGATTCGTTGTGCGGATCGAAATGATAAGTGAGTGGCGTCATTAAACGCGGATGCGTGATCGTCCACGACAATAATTTTCCGGGCCATGGCGGAGTCAGTTGCGGCACAAAATCACGCCAGAATTCATAACGCTTCGGTTTCTCAATTGTATGATCTTCGCCTGCGAGATGCTCCAGCGCAAAGCAAATTGAAAACGCCTGCACATTGTTTGGCTGCGGTTCGCTCTTCGCATTCGGCTCGCCGGTTTGCACCTGTGATTCCGCGCCTGTGACGTGTTCGCAATTCGTGAGCGGCAATAAATCTCCGAGTTCGGTCGCATCAATAAAATAATCGGCCTCAATCGTAAAGCGTTCGTCGTTATGTCCATGCATCATCGTCACCGAGCGAATTTTATCGCTGTGGACATCAGCCTGAATTGGTTGGCATCCCAGCAAAATTGTCAGTTGCCTATTGCTCACAAACGGCGCGAGCATTTCTTCCAGTACTGCCAAAGCAACACGCGGTTCGTGACAAAGTGGCGAAACCCAGCCATTGCCAGGATTTAGAAAATCTTTATTTTTTGCCTCCTTAGTCAGTGGATAATTGCGGCGATAATAATCACGGACACGATTTCTAAATTTCCGATAAGCAGCCGTACAACCAAATTGCTCAATCCATCCGTGTTCATCGGGCGGCACAGCTTGCGAAGTAAGTTGCCCGCCGATCCAGTCGGATTCTTCGGTCATAATCACTTTGCATCCGGCCTGCGCCGCAGCCAGAGCTGCCGCGCAACCGCCCACGCCTCCGCCCACAATTAATATTTGCGTTTCCATCGTAAAAATATTCCGCCTGCTAAAGTCTTCGGATTCTAGCACGCAGTCAGGAATGCAGCTATAATCGCGCCGAATGGATAACTATCTGGAAAAATTGCTCACGGAGTTGGGCGAAGTAATCAATGAGGCAATTCAGGATTCTGAAGCCGTGAACAAAGTGATGGAGCAGATTCATGCGACGGGCAATGAAGTGTTTCTGGCGGTTGAAGCAACGATTTCTGTGCGGGAACAGCCGCCACAGGAAGCGCGGCCATTTCGTAAAATTCCGATTGAAGACAGAATCAAAGAAATTAGCCAGGAAGATCGTCAGTTTTTGCGTAATTTAAAAATCAAGTTTGATCCTGATGAATAATTTTCGCCCTGTCGTACAACGAAAGAATTCTTTATCCGTACAACTAACAACTTGCTAATCCCAGAATAAATTCAGGAGTCATTTATGCCCCGTTTCACACTTAAAGTTTTGCTTATTATAACCTGCTGTTTAGTTATTTTTTCCCCTGCCTGCACTGATGCCAGGCGATTTCTGGAGGAAAAGACTGCGAGCAAATCAAAAGCAACCGCAGTAAAAGAAATACAGGTTTTTCCGCCAAAAGAAACGACTTCTCCTTCGCCCTCGCCAACGGCTTCGACCAGTGCTAAACCAGCTCCCCTTGCTTCGTCATTCAAAGGTGATATTGCCGGCAAAAATGGTAAGGAAAAGCTTTACAACTTCCTTGAAAAGAATGACAAAAAAACGGTCAAACTAGATGTCCTGCTGTCTGATGAACAACTGCAACAACTGGATGACATAGACAAAGGCAAGCGCTGGTATTTCGATCTTGCCTATCCCGACAAGGATGGCTTCAACACAGGCGGCGAATTGCTGATTGATATTTCCAAAGGCAAAACCGGATTGAAGTTGGATGGCAATCATTTGCAGGGACAAATCAAAATCACAGGCTGGAACGGCCCGCATCAAGGCTTGATGAGCATCAATGCCAGGCCTGTGAATGCAATGGATGAGCAAAAGTTACCTGGCAATGGTAAAGCTGCAGCAACGCCAGGTGTGAAAAATCAGGCTGTCACAAAATCACGTCCGGCAATTTAGAACAGGCGGAATGCCGCTCTTACACTTAGAAATTATGACCATAAATGCTGTCTGGATTTTAATTGGTGTGCTGGCGATTTATGCCATCGCGTATCGTTATTACAGTGCTTTCATCGCCGCCAAAGTTTTAGCCTTAGACGATTCGCGCATCACGCCGGCGCATCGGCTCAACGATGGCAAAGATTATACGCCGACAAATAAATACGTTTTGTGGGGTCATCACTTCGCTGCCATCAGCGGCCCCGGCCCGTTGATTGGCCCTGTGCTTGCCGCGCAATTTGGATTTTTGCCGGGACTATTGTGGATGGTCATTGGCGTAGTCCTTGCCGGAGCCGTGCATGATTTTGTCATCCTGTTCGCTTCGATTCGGCACGACGGGCAATCGTTAGCCGTGATCGCCCGCCGTGAAATTGATCGCGTGACAGGCGGCGTGGCGACGTTTGCGATTTTGCTGATTGTCGTTGTCGCGCTCGCGGGCATTGGCGTTGCCGTCGTCAACGCACTCAGCGACAGCCCCTGGGGAATGTTCACCATTGCGATGACGATTCCGATTGCGCTACTGATGGGCATGTACATTTTCAGATGGCGCGGTGGCACTGAACGTGGCATCACTGAAGGCACGATCATCGGTGTTGCGTTGCTAATTTTCGCTGTCGTGTTTGGCAAAGTCGTGCAGGATTCTTCCTACGCTGAATATTTTCGCTTAAGCAAAAACAGCATCGTCATTGCGCTGGCAATATATGGGTTTGTCGCCTCGGTGTTACCCGTTTGGTTGTTACTGTGTCCGCGTGATTATCTCAGTTCGTACATGAAAATTGGTTCGATTGCGATGTTCGCACTCGGAATTATACTGGTGCAGCCAACGCTCAAAATGCCCGCGACGACAATTTTTGTGCATGGTGGCGGGCCGATTGTGCCCGGCAAAGTTTTTCCATTTGTCTTCATCACGATTGCGTGCGGAGCGATTTCCGGCTTTCATGGTTTGGTCAGTTCCGGCACAACACCGAAGATGATTGAGAAAGAAAGTCACGCCCGCCCGATTGGTTATGGCGCGATGTTGTGCGAATCCATTGTCGGTGTGATGGCGCTGATTGCGGCGTCTTCGATGTTTCCGCACGATTATTTTCAAATCAATATTCGCGTAGAAGATTTCGCCAAATTTGATGGGCTGTTGCAAGGCATGGGATTCACTGTCTCTAACCTCGCGGATTTAACCAAAGCCGTGGGCGAAGAAACCTTAGCCGGACGAGCAGGCGGCGCGGTGAGTTTGGCCGTCGGGATGGCGCAAATTTTTTCTGGCATTCCGGGCATGTCAGGGTTGATGAGTTACTGGTATCACTTCGTCATAATGTTTGAAGCGTTGTTTATTTTGACGACGCTGGATGCCGGGACACGCGTCGCCAGATTTTTAGTCCAGGAAACAATTGGCCTGGCTTACAAACCATTCGCACGGACGGATTCAGTTTTGGGCGCCGTGGTAGCCAGCGCTTTGGTAGTTTTTAGCTGGGGCTATTTCATCTGGACGGGTTCAATCCAAACGATCTGGCCTTTGTTTGGCATGGCAAATCAGATGCTGGCCTGTGTCGCGCTGTGCGTCGCCACGACGATGCTCGTCAATGCTGGCAAACTAAAATATGCGTGGGTGACTTTTGTGCCGATGATCTTTATTGCCGTGATTGAAATGACCGCCGGCTATCAAAACATTCAGATTAATTACTTGCCGCTCACTGAAATTCCGGCGAAGAGCTTCAATGCCTGGCTCAGCATTGCCATTGTCGTAGCCCTGATGATTGGTTTGACAATCGTCATCATCGGTTCAGCGCGTAAATGGTATCGCGTAGTAGTGAAGCATGAACCGCAGCAATCGGTAATGACGGCGGCGGCAACGACTTAATTTCTTTTTGCAGGAACTGACAGATGTCTCATCCCGTATAAGCTTGCGCCTGACAGATATTATTTCCCAGGGAGCCTTTTATGTTTTGTCCAAATTGCGCGACGCAAACAAATGATGAAGTAAAATTTTGCCGAAAATGCGGGGCGAATTTACGCGCCGTGCAGGAAGTGCTGACTGGCGGTCGTCCCAAGTCCATTGACTGGGACAAAACCTGGGTCAGAGAAATGTTGATGAGCCAGGAAGAACGCGAACGACGCCAGGGCAAAACTCCTGAAGTCAAACGCCTGGAAGAAATCAAAGGCGGCGTCATTACTTCGGCGGTCGGCATCAGCGTCATGATTTTCTTTTACTTTTTTTTCGGGGTCATTGCGCAGGGAGAAAATGCCAAAGATGCCGCCATCATCAGCAAATTATGGCTGACCGGAATTGTTCCCTTT
>JANMKB010000477.1:0-3730 GCA_031371805.1 Blastocatellia bacterium
AAATTACGACGCTCTCAACCATCACTGGAACGGAGCGGCAATTGGGTGATTCGACCTTGCAATTGAGCGCCAGCATTAAGCTAAAAGATCAACCTGAAATCAAAATCGAAAATAGAATTTCATCGTCAGCAAATGCGCCGCTCGCCACCGTGTTCGCCATTGCGCAACCGATTTCCGTACTTTTCAATAGCGGCTTCAAAGATTTAAAGCTGGAAAAAATCTCGCTGGATATTACCTCACGTGACTCGCGCAGCACGGGACGCCTGGAAAAACTCTGGGTCAGCCGCAGCGAGGTCAAACGCGGCGAGACCATTCAATTACAGGCTTTTGCGCGGACTGAAGGCGGTGGCGAATACGTAGAACGCTTTGAGTTGCAAATTCCCCAAGATGCGCCGCTCGGAAATTTACAAGTGATGGTGGGCGATGGAGCCGCCGTCCAGGCCACGGAGCCGCGCGCTGGTTTCACGCCAAAAAATATTAGCCAGCTTGTACGCGAACTTAACCGCATTCGCAAATCAGATCGCTTGTATGTACGCCTCTCTCGTTCCGACAACGGCGCAGTCATCATCAACGAAGATATGCCCAATCTGCCACCGTCCGTTTTGGCTACATTAGGTTCAGAGCGCACAACGGGTGGCTATACATTGACGCGGTCATTTGGAATTTACGAGAAAGAATTGCCGCCCGCAGAATTTGTAATTTCAGGATCGAAATCGCTGACGGTGAATGTGGTCGAGAAATAGAAAGAAACGAATTATAGAAGCAATCAAACATTTCATCAAAGTACCCCTTAATCGTGAGAAGTAATTGTATTATTTCGTTCGCCGGCAAAAGCAATGAGAGAAGAAAAATATGCCCTGATGCGTGAAGCGATCACGGATGAATTATTCCTGGCTGATTTGAAAGAGACCATAGACGATTTCCAGATTAGTCGCTGATTCAGTTAGATATTCAGTAAAAGTTATCTTCGATTAGAGCCACGAAAGATCAATCAACATAAAATGTACAAAACAAAAACTTCCCTTTTTTCGCTTTCCCTAATC
The DNA here is from genome assembly GCA_031371805.1 of Blastocatellia bacterium. Classification (GTDB taxonomy): domain Bacteria; phylum Acidobacteriota; class Blastocatellia; order RBC074; family RBC074; genus JAFDVL01. The sequence goes on from JANMKB010000477.1 coordinate 1,044, forward strand.
TCTCTTTTTATTCTTACAGCCTTCGCCGGTGGCCCAATTTTCTGGCGTGTCAGCTCACGCGCCGAAATTGAAAAGGGCGATGCGAATGGCGTTTCGATTGCTGACAATGGCGCACTGACTTTAGCTCCTGCCTTCACCGAAACTTTTGATACGAAGCAGGCTTATATCTGGTCAGCCGCTACCGACAATTCCGGCAACATTTATCTCGGCACAGGTCACGAAGGTCGCGTCTTCAAGGTTGATTCGTCAGGCAAAGGCGCACTGCTTTACAAAACCAGTGAGCTTGATGTGATGGCGTTGGCGGTGGACACCGCAGGCAATGTTTATGCGGGTACTGCGCCCGATGGCAAAGTTTATAAGATCAATGCCAAAGGTGATGCGACAGTTTTTTTCGAGCCGAAAACAATATATTTCTGGGCACTGGCGTTCGACGCGCAGGGGCGCTTGCTGGTCGGCACAGGCGACAAAGGAACAATCTTTCGCGTGAGTGCTGATGGCAAAGGCACACCGCTCATCAACACTACCCAAACGAATATCACTTCACTCAAAGTTGATGCAGCAGGCAACATCATCGCGGGTACTGATCCCGGCGGTTTGGTGTTGCGGATTACGCCTGATGGCAAGGCCTTCACGCTGTTTGATTCTTCGCAAAAAGAAGTTCGTGAAATTGCGCTCGGCAAAGATGGAGCGATTTACGCGCTGGCAATTTCTGAATCCGCCGGCACTGGTGTCGCCAATACGAGCGCCGCAACTGCCGCTGCAAGCACGCCAACTGTGCTTAGCTCTGACGAAGGCGTGACGGTCACGATCAGCGATGTCACAGTCCTGGACGGATCATCTTCGGCTGCTGCTGCGACTTCTGGCAGTTCAGGTAGTCAGGCGAAAAGCGCCTTATATCGCATTGATACAAATGGCGTGACCGATACAGTTTGGAGTTCAAGCGACATCACTGCTTTCACGGTAGCGGTTGAGGATAGTGGACGCGCATTAATCGGAACCGGGCAAAAAGGCCGCATCTACGGCGCAACTTTGGGTAACAAGCCTTCGTTGCAAACGCAATCAACTGAAGCGCAAACTTCGCGTTTCGTCAAAACTACTCAGGGACAGCTTTACGCGGCTTCATCAAATCTCGGCAAATTATTCAAGCTGGGCGGTAACGTCGCGGCGACTGGCGTTTACACTTCGTCCGTCCGCGATGCCAGTACCGTAGCGACCTGGGGACGCATCGCTTATGTTGGCGAAGGTGAGGTCGAATTACAAACTCGCAGCGGCAACACCGCGAATCCTGATTCAACCTGGAGCGATTGGTCGGCGGCGATTAAAGGCAATGATGGCGGAGTGATTGCCAGTCCGCGCGCTCGTTATGTGCAATGGCGCTCAACATTGAAAGGCGCAAACACGAAATTGCGCGAAGTCACAATTTCCTATTTGCCGCGCAATTTAGCGCCGTCAATTAGTTCACTCGCCTTGCAACCAGTAGGCGTAGCGTTGCAGCCGTTACCGCAACAACCGCCTGATCCAAACATTGAGCAATCGGGAATTGATCTTGCTACGTTTGGGCTTTCGAGCAATATGCCGCCGCGCAAATTTTTCCAGAAAGGCGCGATTTCGTTGCAATGGACAGGCGAAGACCGCAATGGTGACAAGCTGGAATACTCTGTTTATTATCGCACCGCCAACAGCAGTGATTACTTTCCGCTGAAAACGGGCATCACCGAAAATTATTACACGGTTGACGCGAACGCTTTGCCGGATGGTCGTTATGTTTTCAAAGTTATCGCGAACGATTCGCCCTCAAATCCTGGCGGGATGGCGCTGAGGGATGAACAGGAAACCGAGCCAGTTGAAGTAGACAATACCGCGCCGCTTGTGACCGCCGATGCTCCACAAGTTTCAGGCAACAATGTCGAAATCACTTTTCACGCCGAAGATAAAACTTCGATTATTCGCCACGCTGAATATCAAATTGATGGTGGCGCGTGGAAGCCCGTATTTCCCACCGATGGCATTGCCGATTCACGCCGCGAAGATTTCAAGGTGAGCGTGACATTGCCCGATGCCAAATCCCACGTCATTGCGCTCAGAGCTTTTGACGCGAATACGAACGTCGGTAGCGGCGTAGCGAAGACACGATAACGAAACAGCGAGAGGACAATGGGGCGAAACGGCGATAGATAATAGAGGTTCTTCTGCTCGCCTTCGTCGCCCCGTCGCAGCTTCGTGAGTGTAGCTTCGAAGATGAGAAAGGCTTTTTTTTCCTGCCTGCCGCAGTTATTCTGATGAAGATTTCAGTTTGCGGGAAAAGCGTCGCGCCGCTTCCCAGCGCCTGCGCCAAAAAGCGTTGCCCCTGCCCTGCACCAGTTTCTTAATTCTCACTTTTAGCTCATGGGCTGACTGATAAATACTCGTCGCCTTAATATAAGCATAAACCCTAGCTTTGAAGCCGACGAATCGTTCATGCAAAGTCGCAAACCATCCGATGCGTAACAGCTTTTCATGTGTCAGTGTGTAGATACGTGCGACCAGCGCCGTGCCGACAACTTTGGCTCCGACAACTGTTATTAATCCCAGCGTGTGTTGCCCACGCGAGATAAACCAGAGCGCCGCGAGTTTCACCGGAATCAACAGGAGCGAAGGAATTAGAAACACTGCGAGCGCAGCATAAGGCGGGAGGTTGATGATGATTG
>JANMKB010000481.1:0-5577 GCA_031371805.1 Blastocatellia bacterium
ATATGGTGGATGAAGTTAGAAACTGCCTGTTCCGCTGCGTTGGGCAAGCGGAGTAGAGTAACCAGCCAGAATCGTTTACCTTTGACATTCATCGGTGGCAAGAGTGTAAGCCTTGTTCTAAAACAAAGCTACACTTGAACGAAACTGCGAGTATAACACAGAATTTTTTGTAAGCATGCAATGGTGGGGGAACTCGGCTCGCTACGGTTCGCGATACTGTACCTCGTGTTCACTGCTACTGTCCCCGGAGCAGTAGCGACGGGGTGGCTCGCAGTACTGTACCCTGATAAGATGGAACTATGAAGCCGCTTAAGCTTTACACGAGAACAACGATAATTGTGTCCTTAATCCTGATTTCAGTGCTGCTGGCAGTGGTCTATTTTTTTGTCACCAAAGCGCGTGATCTGGAATTGAAAGATCAGGAGGTGAGAGCGCAACGCTTTGCCCTGCAACTGGCGAATTCCCTGCCCGAAGTTTCCGATGATTACACGCTGGCAGAGGTCCGCAAAGCGGCGTTGAACTTTCGGCAATTAAATTCTGCCAGCGAACAAATCCAGCAAATCCGCATTTACAACAAAAGCTTCAATGAAGTCGTCACCGTGCCTGATGTCGCCAAAGAAGAGTTGCCGCCCAAAGAGTTTGCCAAGCTTGCCAAAGGACAGTCAATTTCTATTTTGCGTGAAAATACGACGCCAAAAAACAAACAGAAATATATTTTCGCTGCCGCACCGCTACTTGATAACAATCAAATTGTTGGGGCTGTAACTCTGTTAATAAATCGCTCGGAATTTTCTGACCTCTCGCAACAACTGATTAATTTAACGGTAGCGCTGCTCGCAGTCGCCATCGTCTCTATTACTTCCCTGCTGTACATTTTATTCAGTCAGGTAATTTATCGCCCGGTGGATGATTTATTGAAAACCATGTCGCAGGCGGAAACAGGCAATCTCGAAGTCAAAGCCCCGGTGCGGGCGAATGATGAATTTGGGCAACTGGCGACCGGCTTCAACAACATGCTTTTTCGGCTCCGTGGCATGACCGAAGAACGGGCAAAATATCAAAAGCATCTGGAAGTAAAAATTAGTGAAGCAACGTCAGAGCTCGAAGAGCGAAATACGCAACTGGAAGAAGCGAACGCTGAATTATTTGAAATTCAGCGCGAGTTAACGAAATTTGAGCGGCTGGCGGCGGCAGGACAATTAGCCGCGCAATTTGCCCACGAAGTCGGCACGCCGCTGAATTTAATCTCTGGTCACGTCCAGTTATTAACGGCCCGCACGGAAGATATAAAAACACGCGACCGCCTGAACTTGATTGCCTCGCAAATTTCCCGCATCGAAAAAATAGTGCGGAATATGCTCGACGCAACGCGCCGACCGCGCAACGCGCTTGTTCCCACCGACATCAATGCGTTGTTGCAAAGAATTTTTGAAGTGACAGCACCGACTCTGGCTGCGCGTGAAGTTGAATTAACGATCAATTTTGATGAAGCTATCGCACCAATTCTGGGTGACAGCGAGCAGTTACAGCAGGTTTTTATCAACCTGATTAACAATAGTCTGGATGCAATGCCACAGGGTGGTCGGCTATTTTTCTCAACTTCGGTAGTCGGAAATTTTGCGTATATTATTTGTCGTGATTCGGGCAGCGGCATCAGTGGAGAAATCAAAGATCGTATTTTTGATCCTTTGTTTACGACGAAACTGGAAGGCAGAGGCAGCGGGTTGGGGCTGACAATTGTCCATAAAATTATTCAGGAACACGGCGGTCAGATCACGTTGCGCAGTGACCATCAACTCGGCACTGAATTTCAAATCAGTTTGCCCTTAGCGGAACATAAATTGCTCGCCGTCGAGGAGAGGACACTGGCAACCGTTGAAACAATTCATTAACCTAAATCCCCAACTATGAAAAACATCCTGGTCATTGATGACGATCTCGACACCTGTAATTTCCTGCGCGAATTATTTGAAGAGCAAAGCTGGCAGGTTATCACGACGCAAACAGCAGACGCCGCGCTGGCGGCGGTGCAGCGTAAATCATTTGACCTGATCGTCAGTGATATTAACCTGAATGATTCCCTGAACGGCATCGCGTTACTCAAACATTTTCGGCAAATTTCTCCCCTTTCCAAAGTCATCCTGATTTCCGGTTTTGGCACACTTGAAACCGCTATCGAAGCCGTCAAGGAAGGAGCTTTCGATTTCATCAGCAAGCCGTTTAATGTGCAGGAAATTATTGCGACGGCCAAACGTGCGCTGGCGGCTTCGCTGGAAGCTTCGGACACTGAAGAAATCAACCAGACAAAATTCGCTTCGGGTCTGGTCGGTCATAGTCGGCAAATGATTGAGTTGTACATGGAAATCGCCCGTGTCGCGGCTTATCGTTCGACCGTGCTGATATACGGAGAATCCGGGACTGGCAAAGAATTAGTCGCCCGCGCAATTCACAATAACAGTCCCCGCCACAACCAGCCCTTCATCGCTGTCAATTGCGGGGCGCTGACCGAAACACTGCTTGAAGCAGAATTATTTGGTCACACACGCGGCAGCTTTACCGGTGCCGTCGCCGATAAAAAAGGATATTTCGAAGAGGCTGATTCCGGGACAATTTTTCTGGATGAAATCGGTGAGACCAGTCCGGCGTTGCAGGTTAAATTACTAAGAGTTTTGCAGGAAGGTGAAGTCAAACGCGTCGGATCAAGTAAGTCTACCAAAGTTGATGTGCGGGTCGTTGCCGCGACGAATCGAAATTTGGAAGATGAAGTAAAAGCCAGTCGTTTTCGTGAAGATTTATTTTACCGCCTGAGTGTCATCACCCTGCGTGTTCCGCCTTTGCGCGAGAGGTGCGAAGACATTCCGTTACTGGCGCTGCATTTCCTCAAACGTTCCTGTCATGACACCGGCAAGCGCGTTTCATTTTCTGAGGCGGCGTTGCGCAAGCTCCGTGAATATGAATGGAGCGGCAATGTCCGCGAACTGGAAAATACGATTGAGCATGCAGTATTGCATACGCGGGGATCAATTATTTCTGAGGATGATTTACCTGTCCGCATGCGAGCAATAAAGCCGGATAAAACTCCTGCTGCCAATTCAACCAGTGCAAAATTTTCAGAAATTAATGAGTTTAGCGATTTACCTTCAATGGATGAAATAGAGCGACGGTATTTGCTTTATGTGCTGGAGGCGGTCAAAGGGAATCGAACGCGCGCGGCAGAGGTTTTGAAAATTGATCGCCGGACGTTATATCGCATGGCAGAAAGGTTCGGCATCAAACTGGAAGCATGATTTTCAAATAAAAAAGCCTGAGAAGAAATTCCTCTCAGGCTTTTTAAGCGTCCTGATGTTAACGAATGAAGTTAGTTTTTCTTGACGGCATCGCCAGTTTTCTTCATCGCGTCGCCAGTTTTTTCAGCAGCTTTATGAGCCGCATCTTTGGTGGCATCTTTCATCGTACCAGCCGCTGCGCCAGCTTTATCCGCTGCTTTGCCGGCTGCATCTTTGGTGGCATCTTTCATCGCACCAGCCGCTGTGGTGGCTTTACCAGCCGCATCTTTCATCGCACCAGCCGCTGCGTCAGCTTTACCAGCCGCATCTTTCATGGCTGACGCTGCCGGGCTGGCAATTGCTGCTGCACTTGCTGATGCTGAAGCTGCGGGACTGGCAACCACCACCGCCGCGACTGAAGCCGCCGGGGAAGCTGTAGTAGCCGTTGGGGTTGTGGTGGACGTTTCATTACAAGCGCCGACGAACATAGCAGCAGCCAAAACTCCGGCTGATAAGGAAATTGAGACAATATTCTTTTTCATAGCTGTTTAATTTCTCCCTGAAATTGAATTCCGCTCGGATCCCCAGCAAAACTAGCAACTGCTTAAATTGGAAAACCCTTTTTCTGGTAGCGGAAAATACTTTTGATTTGGTTAAGCCGTAATTTCGACCAATGTCGCTCGACCCTTCCGGTTTTAATGAGTGCAAGCGTTGTGCCAGCTTAAAAAAAGCAGCGAAAGGCTTAAAATAAGCTAGTTATCAATTTAAGTCTGAAGGTTGTCGGCTGGCCTGACCAAAATGGTGTGGCGGATTTGAGGAGAAGCAGCATAAACGCCACAGTTATTTTTACTCATCTTCATCCGGGATGGCAGTTCCATTTTCCCCTGCGCCCTGCCCTTTGCTGACAAATAAAGCGTCAATCTGCTCAAGTCCGGTTTTCAAATCCGACAGCAGCAAGGTCAGTTTTGTTCCGTTCTCCGCCGCCATCAACTGGATCAGCAAAGCTCCGAATTGCAGCGCGATTTCATCGCCATTGCGCTTCGCCCGCACCAATGGAGCGACATCATTCCAGGCTTCATTCAGCGCCGCCTTTCGCACGTGGAGCATCTTCTCATCGCCGCTGTCTTTCCAGAGCGATATTTCTCTGATCAGATGATGTAATCGTTGCATCTCAACCGGCAGCGCACGCTTCACAAACTGCGCCTGAAATTCGCCGACAATTGCACTCAACTGATTGATCGCAACATTCGCCTGTTTAGGCTGTTTTTCCGTGATGGCACGCTCTAATTGAATGACATACAGATCAAAGAAATCCTGCAAAATTAGCGAGACATCGGGATGATGAAGCTGGGGCGAAGGTAAGCGCTGATGGCCAGAGCGCGAAGGGATCGGCTGGTGTGTCTGGTTGTTTCGTTTCTCTGGTCGAGCCAGACAAACCAGAGAAACGAGATGAAGCAGATCAACCCGGCAAACCACGAACAACGAATCGGACGACGACGAGGCTTAGCCAGTTTATCTTGTTTGTTTGGTCTATCTTGTGGCTTTTGTTGAGCGAAACCAAAGAAACCAGCTCCCTGCCACGCGCGGCGACATGGTTGGAGGGGTCTTTTGATTTCTTGAAATTCAGAATGTCCCCGTTCTTACATGCATTTTCGGTAGAATGCACTAGCCGCACCCGGTCTCAACAGAGATTCACGGCTTCCTCCATAAAAGTCACGTTGCTCGACCAGGGTGTGAGGATACCGCCAGCAGGTGGGGCATCTCAGCTTGTTGTGACGGCTGCGCATCGCCGAGTGTTCTGAGCACTATTCGTGACCAGATGCACAGACAACAAATGAACTCGGGGATTTCCCTTCTGCCCCCAATCATCGTACGCAAGGTATGGTCGTGAACGGGCTACCACTTGTGAGCTGGATCGAGGCGGGCCAGACGTGCTCCGCGCGCTGGCGCTCGGAGTGGGGATCGCCACCACCCACACGCGTGGCCATCGCCAACGACAGCATGACCGCCGACGCAGCCTATCGCCTGGCCTGCGAGGGTACCGCGCTGCTCTGGCGGGGCGACTTCCAGAACGCGCGTCAGTTGCTGAATGCGATGGCGCGGCGCGCCGACCGCCATCCCCCCAAACCGGGCTCGTCGCCGGCTGAGGCCTTCCATTTTCATCGACAGGCCCAGTCCCGTCGCGCACGCACATTGGGGATGCTGCTGGTGGCACTCGATGACGGCTACGACGTGTGCCTGCGCCGTGCGCCCGATATGCGCCTTGCCTGCACGGAGGCCTACGGCCTTGGTGAAGGGCGCGCTCTGGTTT
>JANMKB010000509.1:0-2549 GCA_031371805.1 Blastocatellia bacterium
TTCGGGTGGCGCGAGTCCCTGATATTTTTCGCGCAACTCCCACCACGATTTGTTGTAATCGGCAGGCTTGATCTGACCTGAAAAAACTTTCCAGCGCCATTGATCTACGAGGTAGCCGAAGGGCAGGAACGCAATTTTTTCAAGCGCACGTTCCATCAAAATTCCGAGATCGGATTTCTCATCCGGCACTTTTGAGATCAGCCCGATCTGCTTCAGATATTCCGGTGTCACGGACAGAGCAATCGTGTCGCCAATCGCTTCGTGCAAGCCATCATTCGCACTGTTCTGAAACAGGAACGGTTGCGGCGCATAGGCCATTTGATAATAGTTGTGACCGAGTTCGTGATGAATAACAGAAAAATCTTCGGCGTTAATGTTGATGCACATTTTGATGCGGACATCATCTTTGGCATCAATGTCCCACGCGCTGGCGTGACAGACAACTTCACGATCCTGCGGGCGCGTAAACAATGAGCGTTTCCAAAACGTGTCGGGCAAAGTTCGCAGCCCAAGCGAAGTAAAAAAGCTTTCGCCATATTTGACCATGGCCTTCGCATCCGTCTTGCGCCCGACCAGAATTTTCGTCAGATCGTAGCCCGGATCCGCGGTCGGAGGCTTCAGCAAATCGTTGACATTGTTCCATTGCTGCGACCACATATTGCCGAACAGATGCGCGGGAATCGGGCCGGATTCAGGCACAACTTTGTTGCCGTATTTTTTAATTAATTGTTTGCGGGCGTAAGTGTGCAGCGAATCATACAGCGGTTTGACCTGTAACCAGAGCCGCTCCATTTCCGCGGCAAACGCGTCCGGCTCCATATCATAATTCGACCGCCACATCGCGCCCATATCGGCAAAGCCCATTTCCTTTGCGCCTTTATTGGCAAGCTCGACAAACCGCGCATATTGATCACGATGCGAACCCGCAACCGAATGCCAGCCGAGCCAGGCTTTTTTGAGTTCTTCAGGATTGCGGCTTTTGGCGAGCGTCGCCGACAGATCATCCAGCGTCTGGCACTTCCCTTTTTCGCCATCAGGACAATATTTGCCGGAGCCGTAAGCGCTGCTCATGGCGGCGGCGATCTTCGTTAATTCATCGCGTTCGGCGGCGTTGCCAGGCGCGGGCAGGGTGAGCTGGAGCTTGAGCAATTTCAATTTCCGCGCCGTTTCATCGGACATTTTCTGTCCATCGAATTTACGCGCCGCCAGAGCGAGTTCGGTAACGGCGGCAATGTTCTCGTTATTTGCGTCGGCGTTCAGGGCCTCGGTGTCCTGCGTGATGAAATTTTCCTGCACCCAGGAGGCGCGACTGCCTTTAACGCTTAAGATCGCCAGCTTTTTTTCGGCGTCAGCAATGAATGCTTCCGGCGCAGCAGGAGTCGAAGGCTGTGTCGTAGTCGTCGTTGGTTGATTCCTGTTGCAAGCCCAGGTTATCACCAAAATAATTGTCAGGAGCAGTAATGCGCAGCTTCGTTTCATTGGATTGTGCCTTTCTTGAAAAGTAATTCAGGACAGGGATTATATTCCTGTGCTTGCGGAGATGTCCATACAAGTCAATGGTACGGTTGAAGAGATTCAGGGGGTGGCAAATGAGGTGAAAGATAAGACTCGTATGATGTGAGGCACTAATGATTAATATTTTGACGGAAGAGAAAGTCTTCGATCAGGTCATCCAATTGATCGAAGTCAATTGGTTTCATGAAAAATCCCAGGCACTTTGATCCCAACGATTCTGTCGGCACGAAGGAGTAGGGATAACCAGAGGTCACAATAATTGACACGTTGTACGGTGCTGCCTGCTGACATATCTGCTGCAATATTCCGAAGTCTTTATCTACAGGCATGAGAATATTTATGATAAGCAAATCCGGCGGTAGATTATCTGTAAGGGTAAGAAACTGCTCACTATCTTCGATGGCTAAGACATTGAATCCTTTCCTCTCCAGGATAAATTTCATCAACTCGCGCGAGTCCTGATCCCTTTCTATCAGTAAAGCGCGCACCTGGGTCATAGTAGCCGGTGATGGCAAAGACTGCCCATTCCTTGACTGTCCATTCGTTGTCGCAAGTGCGTTGTTCATAGTTCAACACCAAATTCTGACCTGACTTCTTAATTTGACCTCTGGTGAGAAAGAAACCGCTTGTCCAATTTCTGAGGACGCCTGGCAGATGAGATTAAAAGTGAGTCCCCGCTATGAACGTGTAATAAGGCTGCCTATCCCCAGGCACAGCTCATTGCACGGGGCAAGTGTACAGACTGCAACCTCCCCAAGTCACAGTCCATATATCGTAGGGACTCACTATTAATCGCCTCTCCCATTTGTTTAGAATGGTTAGAATACCACGAAACGTCAGGACAAACTATGCTGAACAGCACATCAAAAATAACACGAAATCATTTTTTAATCATGAACTTTTGAGCAAATACTTTTTGCTCGAAAAAGCGAACGCGAACGACGGCGAAAATCAAGCAGGAAGTAAAAAAATGGCAGAGTCACGAAAAAAATCAGCGGCGAACCAGCCGAATAAAAGTTTGGTTACAACGACTC
>JANMKB010000519.1:0-8372 GCA_031371805.1 Blastocatellia bacterium
GCGAAAGCTGAACTGGATGCCATTCGCGCAGTGCTACCCAAAGATATCACCATCGCACCTTTTTACGATCAATCGTTGCTGGTTCGTGAATCCATGAAATCGGTGCGCGAATCCATCTTCATCGGATTATTGCTTTCGATATTTATTTTATTTTTGTTCCTGCGTAACTGGGGCACGACGCTGGTGGCGGCGGTCGTCATTCCAGTCACAATTTTGACGACATTTCTGGCCATGAAACTGGCGGGACTTTCGTTTGACTTGATGACGCTCGGTGGCGTCGCCGCTGCGATTGGTTTAGTCATTGATGATGCGATTGTCGTCGTCGAAAATATCTACACGCATCTGGCGCGAGGGATGGCGCGGCGCGAAGCGATTGAAAGCGCCATTTCTGAAATCACAGTTCCGATTATTGGTTCGACAATTACTCCGGTTGTTGTGTTTTTACCGCTCGCCTTTCTGGAAGGCGTAACCGGCGTTTTCTTTCGTTCACTGGCGCTCACAATGGCGGTGGCGTTATTGACTTCCCTCGTATTGGCATTGGCTTTTACGCCTGTGCTGGCAAAACGTTTCGTCAGTTTCAAGCGGCGTAAAGGTGAAGCGGATAAACCGCATCATACGCCGCAAACCTCCGCTGAAGAACGCGAAGCGCACGTCAGAAATTTACGTGCGGATGAAGCCGAAGAAGAGCAGGAAAAGGGTCGGGTATTAGGCTGGATTCTTCAGCAATACGAACGAGTACTGGCGTTTGCATTGCGGCAACGATGGGTTGTGATAGTAATTATTTTGTTAGTTGGCGCTGGTTCTTACCTGCTTTACAGCAAACTGGGCCAGGAATTTTTACCGGAATTTGACGAGGGCGCATTTGTGCTGGATTACAAAACTCCGCCTGGTTCATCACTTCAGGAAACAGATCGAATTTTGCAGCACGTCGAGAGCCTGCTCAAAGAAAATACAGACATCGAAAGTTATTCACGACGCACAGGCATTGAGCTTGGCCTGAATGTGACGGAACCCAACGTCGGAGATTTTCTGGTCAAGCTCAAATCGAAACGGACACATTCGACGGATCAGGTTAAGGATGACATTCGGGACGAACTCAAAAAATCCGAGCCTGCGTTAGAAACCGAATTTATCGGCATTCTCAGCGATTTAATTGGCGATCTGGTCAGTTCGCCCAAGCCCATTGAATTAAAATTATTCAGTCAGGACAGAGCCGCGCTGGAAAAGAAAGCCGCTGAAGTCGAAGACATCATCAAAAAAATTAAAGGCGTCGAGGACACTTTCAATGGCGTTGTCATCAGTGGCCCGGCGCTGACCTTCAAAGTTGCCCCACAACGTGCGGCGCGGTTTGGCGTGAATGCGACAGATATTGCGAATACGGTGACGACGGCAATGACGGGCGATCCGGCTTCGACGATTTTGCAACAGGGCAGATTAATTACAGTCCGCGTCGTCCTGCCAAAAACTTCCAGTACTTCGCTGGAGGCATTGAAGGCCCTGCAAATTCGCTCGACGGCAACCAACACGTTATTTCGTTTGGATCAGGTGGCAGATGTCGAATACGACGCAGGACAGGCAGAAATTCGCCGCGAAGGCTTGCGCGAATATGTAGCGGTCACTGGTCAATTAAAAGATATTGACCTTGGTTCGGCAATTAATTTGATCAAGCAGAAACTAAGCAGGGAAATAAAATTACCGCCGGGGATGACGCTGGAATATGGTGGCGTTTATCAGGAACAACAGTCAAGTTTTCGGGAACTGACAATTGCGCTGCTGCTGGCGGTCGCGCTGGTGTTTATTGTTTTATTAATTGAGTTCCGCTCGTTCGCACACCCCATAGCAATTGTGACAGGCGCAGTGCTCGCGCTCAGCGGAGTGCTGGCAATGCTGCTGTTGACACACAAAACGCTCAACACGGTTTCCGAAATGGGAATGATTATGGTCATCGGTATCGTCGCCAAAAACGGCATCCTTATGCTCGACGCCGTGCAGGATCATTTGTCGGCAGGCGATTCTTTACACGAAGCGTTGTTGCGTTCAGGCCGCAGGCGTTTTCGTCCTGTGTTAATGACTTCACTGGCAGCAATTTTAGGTATGTTGCCACTGGCTCTGGCAATTGGCGCAGGCGCAGATTTATTGCAACCGCTGGCGCTTGCCGTGATTGGTGGACTGGCGGGTGCGCTGGTGCTTTCGCTGGTCGTGACGCCCGCCGTTTATGCGATGCTTTATCGTGGTCATACAAATGCAGAAGCCCGCACGCAGTAAGGGCGCAAAGCAACATATCTCAATTCCCTGCTCCTGACACCTAAAATCCCGGCGCGATTGTGCTAATATCTGGTTTTGCAAACTTCAAATTATCGCTAATTAATTACACAAGGAGTTAAAGCTGAGTATGTCTGAAGAAAATGAATTTGGATTTAAAGTTAGTGACCGCCGCCTTTTTAAACCTGATGGAACCCCACGGGAACTTGAACCGGAGCCGGAACCAGTCGCTCCGCCGCCAGCTGAAATACAAACTACGCCGCCAACAGTGATTCGCCCGGAAGAAATTTTCTCCACCCAATCTGCGGCCCAGCCGGCGCGCGTACCGGAACCATCGCCCTTCGCACAGGCTGGCGCAATAGAAGAAGAGGAGCCGGAGATGACTGATTTTATGCAGTTCCTTTACAGCCTCGCGTCTTCGACGACATTTATTCACTTAGGCTTGATGGAACATCCGGCGACAGGGAAACCCGAAGTCAATTTGCCCGCCGCGCAACAAGGCATCGGCATGCTGCTGATGTTGCGCGATAAAACCAAAGGCAATTTGAATCGCACCGAGGAAGAATTTTACGAGAGCCTGCTCTCCGATCTGCAAATGCAGTTTGTTTCGCTTAGAAACGGATAGTTCGGCAGTTGTATGAAATTAACTTTTCTCGGAACTGGAACTTCGGTCGGCGTGCCGATGATTGGTTGTGCGTGTGAAACCTGTTCGTCAAACGATGCGCGTGACAAACGATTGCGCACGGGTTTAATGATCGAACACGAAGGCAAAACTGTTGTTGTTGACATTTCGACTGATTTTCGCCAACAGGCATTGCGGGCTGGGCTGACAAAGCTTGATGCCCTGCTGATTACGCATTGTCACGCCGATCACGTGTTTGGCCTGGATGATATTCGCCCCATCAATTTTAAGCATGGCGCGATTAACACTTACGCCAGTGCCAGCACCTGGAGCCAGATTCGACGGGTGTTTTATTACATCTTCGAGGCCAAACATGTGGGCGGTGGACTGCCCCAAATCACGGCGCACACAATTCTCAACTACGAATCATTTGAGGTTGGCGGCTTGCGCGTGACACCGCTTCCGGTCATTCACGGCAACGGTGAAGTAACCGCGTTTCGCTTCAGCAATGGGCAGGCAGATTTTGCGTTTGTGACGGATTGTAACGAAATCTCCGCACAATCGCTGGAGCATTTGAAAGGGCTGGATTTGCTGATCCTTGATGCCCTGCGCTTCAAACCACATCCAACGCATTTGCACCTTGAGCAATCGCTCGCCTACATCGCCCAGATACAACCGCGCCGCACGCTGCTCACGCACATGAGTCACGACATCAAACATTCTGAAGCCAGCCGGAACTTACCACCAAATGTTGAACTGGCTTATGATGAGTTAGAAGTTGAATTGTAGTGGGTTGTTAGTGGGCAGTTGTCAATTGTTTTCCGGCCACCGGCCACCGACCACCGATCACCGACCCAATGAATATTTTTCACGACATCAACCACCCCGGAATTCTGCGCCCAACTGTTTTGACGATTGGAATTTTTGATGGTTTGCATTTAGGCCATCAGGCGATTGTCAGAACCGTCGTCGAACGCGCTCTACTGATTGGTGCAACGCCAACACTGATTACTTTTGATCCGCATCCCCGCCAGGTTTTGAAACCGGACACAGCCCCGCCGCTCCTGCAAACCTTCGCGCAAAAAATCGAAGGCTTGAAATTGCTCGGCATGCAACAGGTCATCGTCATGCCGTTCACCAAAGAATTATCCGAGCTTTCAGCCGAAGATTTTATTGACCGTTTTATGTATCAGACGCTGGGCGCACGCGAAGTCCATTTAGGCAAGGGGTTTTCATTTGGCAAAGATCGGCGCGGCAATATTGAGTTGCTAAAAACTGAAGCCGAAAAACTTAAGTTTTTTGCGGCGGAAGTACCTGAAATCCGACTCCATCATCATCGCATTAGTTCCACGATGATTCGCCGCCTGCTCAATTTTGGACGCGTGAATCTGGCGCGCAAAATGCTTGGTCGTCCTTACGGTATTGAGGGCGTAGTCGTTGAAGGGCGTAAGCTGGGACATCAGCTTTCCTTCCCAACCGCCAATATCGCAGTACAAAATCGCGTGTTGCCAGCGGACGGCGTTTACGTCACGCTGACGTTGATTGATGGCGTCTGGCATCGCAGTGTCACAAACATCGGCAAGCGTCCAACGGTTGGGCTGGATACTGAATCAAAGGTCGAGTCGCATGTGATTGCGTTTGATAAGAACCTGTACGGGCAGACGATTCGCATTCGATTTTTGCATCGCCTGCGTGGTGAAAAGAAATTTGCCGGGCTGGACGAATTGAAAACACAAATTGCGCGTGATCGTGATACAGCAGTCAGGTATTTTGCAACTACTGTAGCACAACGCAACTTTACTTTTGTTTGAAGCGTATAGCGGCTGAGAGAAGGTGAACGGAATGAGATATGACACGACATTAAAGGAACTGTTGCCATATGGGGCGCCACAGTTATGGCAAGTGTTATAGTGATTTTGTCCGGCTTGCGAGATGCGGAAGCAATCGTACAAGAGGAGGAAACTAAAATGGGAATTTCAACTGATATTCGTGACAATAAATTTTTTCAGGAAGCTTACACCGCAAGGATTGAAGATGGTGTCGAGCAAGGAATTGAACGCGGAATTGAACGCGGAGAAACACTTGCTTTGCGTCGTTTGATTGAACATCGGTTCGGCACAATAACCGACCCCGTCGAGTTGCAACTTAACAAGCTCAGCCGCCCCGAAATCGAAGCGGCCATTTTGTGCGTCCTGGATGCCAAACAAATCGAAGAGGTGTTTGCAGCCACGCGTAACTAACCAGCGCGTTAATAACGCTAACATTTTTTGTTTCTGCTGTAGTACCGAGATCAAATTATGGCAATGGCACAATACGAAGTTCGTCAGCTTCCAGAATCAGCGAATGGTGAAATTATTGATTTAGTTCCGGTCAGTGAACCAGCGCAAATCATCCTCCCGACCAGCGAACCACCCGCGCAATACAATCCCAACGATGTCATCAGCGGTCATGGCATGGCCGGATATTTGCGCGCGTTGCACATCATTTACACCTTCGCGCTCTATCATTTTTTCGTTTACATCTATCATCGCGGCTGGTTCATCGGCAAAAAAGATGAAGGCGAAGAAAAACATTTGCAGTGGCAGGCCGAATGGCTGCATCGCCAATTGCTCAGGCTCGGCCCGACCTTCATAAAAATCGGGCAGGCCGTCGCCACCCGCGCCGATCTGTTGCCGCTGGCGTACATCAAAGAATTGAGCAAGCTCCAGGACAATGTCCCGTGCTTTCCCAACGAACAGGCAATGGAAATTATTGTGCGCGAATTGGGACATCCGCTGCCGGATTTATTTGCGAGCATTGAAGCCGAACCAATTGCCGCCGCTTCCCTGGGGCAGGTCTATCGCGGTCATTTGCATTCTGGTCAGGAAGTCGCCATCAAAGTGCAGCGCCCGCATCTGGCTGACAAAATCAATTATGACTTAGCCGTCCTGCGCAGCATTGCCAATTTCATGCAGCGTTATCCCAGTATGTCGCGTGGGATGGATTGGGAAGGCACGATTGGCGAATTTGCCGCGACAACTTTTGACGAACTGGATTACGCCAAAGAAGGCCATCATGCCGAAACCTTTCGTCATAATTTTCGCAAATGGACAGATGTTTATGTGCCGACGATTTACTGGTCGCATTCGACTTCGCGGGTGCTGACGATGGAATTCATCAATGGCAACAAAGTTTTGGAGCTTGAAGAATTACGCGCACGCGGCATCGAACCGTCAGAAGTCATCAAACGAATTTCCAAAACCTACCTCAAGCAATTGCTCGAAGACGGGTTCTTTCATGCCGATCCGCATCCCGGCAACCTGCGTGTGATGCCCGATGGTCGCCTGGCTTTTTTTGATTTCGGGATGGTTGGTCGCATCTCGATGGAATTACAAACCAAAATGATTGATGCGTTTTTCCATCTTGTCGAAAAAGATGTGAATGGTCTGGTGCAGGATTTAATCAACCTGAATTTTCTGCCTAAAACCATCAACCTGGAAGAAATTAGTCCCGTCATTGCCGACCTTTTTAAAAATTATTTCAACCTGAAACTGGGCGAAATTCGCTTTAAAGAACTGACCTATGAAATGGCAGAGGTGATGTACAAATATCCTTTTAGCCTGCCCCCGAATTTTACCTATATCATCCGTGCGCTGATGACGCTGGAAGGAATCGGTGTCGCGATGGACCCGAATTTCAGCTTCTTTGATGTCGCCAAGCCCTTCGCCAAAGAATTCATGCTCAAACGTGAAGGCCGCTATTTCCGCGATCAATTACTCAAGAAAATTATCTACGGCGAGAACACCAATATTCAATGGGACAAGGCGTGGAAGCTCGTCAAAATGGGGGCGAAAATGTATTGGGATTCATGGTTTGGAAATTCTGCGGAGACAAAATAAGAGGAAAATATGGCAACGCCAAAAGAACGCATTCGATACACAGTCGAACAATATCTGGCAATGGAACGAGCCTCAGATATTCGTCACGAATTTCTGGATGGGTATGTTTACGCGATGGCGGGTGAAAGTGAAGAACATGGGATTATCACAAACAATTTCAATGGTCTTCTGTGGACGAGGTTGCGTGGTTCAGGATGTCGCACTTTTGATAAAGATACAAAAGTACAAAGTGGTGAAATTCCGAAAATAAAAACCGTGCATCAACCGAAAAACCTTTTTTCGTACCCTGATATTCTGGTTGTTTGCGGCGAACGAAAATACTTGGATGAATACAAAGATGTTCTGGTCAACCCGACAATCATTATTGAAGTTCTATCGCCAACTACAGGTGAATATGATCGCGGCGAAAAATTTATTTGCTATCGCACATACTTACATTCGTTGCAAGATTATTTAGTCGTAGCGCAGGACAAACCTCTCATCGAACGATATTCACGGTATGAAAATGATTTGTGGGTGATCGCTGAAACCGTCAGCGATTTATCTGCCACAATTCAGATCCCTTCTATCAACTATGAAATTGCATTAGCTGAAATTTATGAAGGCGTTATTTTCCCTCCGCCCAAAGAAACTGAAGAAAACTAATCCAGCTCAATCCATATTCAAACTCGCCGCCCCAATCACACCCGCCGCATTCCCTAATTCAGCCCACGCGATATTTGGCCCGTTTTCATTCAATCGTTGCTGCAAATATTCGTCAAACACATCACGAGCGTTCGCAATTGAACCGCCAATCACGACTACGTCAGGGTCGAGCAGCGAACGAATCGTTTCACACAATGCCCATAAATCTGCGGCAAAGGCATCATACGTTTTTTGTGCAATGACATCGCCATGACGCGCAAGCTCGGCAATTTTTGCGGCATCAATTTCTACGCCTTCTCCGCCGCTTTCTTTGTACGTCCGCACGATGCCGGAGCCGGAAACAAAATGTTCCATCCATTTGCCGCGCCACGGAATGCCCCACACTTCACCAGCATAACGATTTGCGCCATGCACAATTTTTCCATGCACGATGACGCCGCCGCCGACGCCTGTGCCGAGCGTGATGCCGACTACATTTTGCAAGCCACGCCCCGCGCCAAAACGCGCTTCGGCCAGGACAAAACAACGCGCGTCATTTTCAATTTTCACGGGCAGGTTCAATGATTCAGTAGCAAGTGCAAGTAAATTTACGCCGTTCAGCAGCGGCAAAAAATCCGAGTTGCCCATGTGAATTTCAAACACCTGCCCTGTAATTCCCACACCAATTGCAGCAATCGGATGTTCGCCAATTTCTGCGCGGACTTTGCCAGCCAGCGCCTGCAAATTTTCCCGCAAATTTTCCGGCGAAAATTCTTTCCCCGTCGGCACAGAAAACATGGACGAGGCAAGCCTGCCCGCATTTGTTATCGCCGCCATCCGTAATTGGGTGCCGCCTAAATCAACTCCGAGGTAATAAGGTTCCGTCATAACATGTTTGATTTTATCACTGTTGATGTGTTTACTCGCAGCCTGTACAATCATTCGTTTGCGGAGACATGCGATGGCGATAATACAGATCAGGCGTG
>JANMKB010000175.1:0-6277 GCA_031371805.1 Blastocatellia bacterium
TACTACTTACTAGATGAGGGCTTTGGCTTTTGGGCTTTTGGGCTTTGGCGAGGTTTTGCCACTATTTGCCTTGAGCCATAGCTCGGCTCTTGCGTGACTGCCGCCGGAGGCTAATAATTTTTGTAGATGTTCCAAGCCCAAAGGCCAAAGACCCAAAACCGTATCCCCTCGTTCAGGGTTTCCTTCGTCTGGTAAATGATCCCCAAAATCGTTGACATCACCACGCATAATCAATACACTTCCCCGGTTTAAGTCGCAGCGCCCCAATGAAAGCATTTAGACAGCCCAACCAATGTATAAGCACGCTTTAGAAACTCTCGAATATGACAGGCTGAAAGAGACGTTGGCGAATTTGATTCGCACGCCTTTGGGGGAAGTGCGGCTGCGTCAATTAGCGCCTGCGACCAGCCTTGAGATTATCACGACAGCATTGCGGCAAACGGCGGAAGGCGTTGAATATTTGCGCGAAGGAACAGCGCTTGATTTTAGCGAATTGGGCGATCCACGCGCCGCAATCAGCAAGCTGGCAATCGCGGACATTAATCTTGAGCCGCACGAAATTCTGCTTGTATTGCGTCTAATTTCAGTCTCTACCGGCCTGCGCGATACGTTTCGTGATGAAGGCGCACGCTTCCCGTTGTTGCGCGAAATCTGCGGACAAATTGCGAATCTGTATAACGTTTACCAGCGGCTCCGCACGCGAATTTTGCCCACCGGAGAAATTGACGATTTCGCCAGTCCCGGTTTGCGCGAGGTTCGTTTTCAGATTTCTCGGCTCAAAGCTTCCTTACAAAAAACGCTGGAAACAATTTTGAAACGTGCCGACGAATCGCATGCGCTGCGCGATGATTTCATCACGATTCGCAATGAGCGGTTTGTGATCCCGATTCGCAATGACAATCGTGGCGCGGTGGCTGGTGTGGTGCACGGGATGTCTTCGTCGGGGCAAACGGCTTTTGTTGAGCCGCTTGAAACGATTGAAACGAATAACGAACTCGTCCGCCTGCACGAAGTCGAGATTGCCGAAATCACTAAAGTTTTGTTTGCGATCACCGAAGAATTGCGCGATCACCGCGAAGATTTAATGGCGATGGCGGAAGCTGTTGGCCTGTTGGATTTCATCGCGGCGAAGGCACGGCTGGCAATTCATCAAAACGCGATTGAGCCGCAGGTTAATGAGGCTGGTCGTCTGTTTTTGAAAAATGCGCGGCATCCGTTGCTGGAAGCAAATCTCAAGGCACAAAAATTAGAGATCGTCCCCATCAACATTGACCTTGATGCCGACCAGCGCGTAATGGTGATCAGCGGCCCGAATGCTGGCGGCAAAACGGTTGTCCTGAAAACTACCGGCTTACTGGCGCTGATGGCGCAATCAGGTTTGCACGTTCCGGCGACGGATGCGAATTTGCCGATTTTTCAGCATGTTTTGCCGGACATTGGCGATCATCAATCTATCGCCGCGAACCTTTCGACCTTCACCGCACACATCTCCAATATTCGAAAAATCTGCGATGAGATTTCACCCCCGGCGCTGGTGTTGCTGGATGAAGTCGGCACTGGCACTGACCCGGAAGAAGGCTCTGCGCTCGGTGTGGCAATCGTAGATTACCTGCGCGAACGTGGCGCACACGTGATTGTCACGACCCATTACAGCGGCCTCAAAATTTATGCGACGAATACGCCGGGAGTCGTGACCGCTTCGGTTGAATTTGATGAAAAGACGCTCAAGCCAACGTATCGTTTGTTGACGGGAATCGCTGGAGCTTCGTCAGGAATTGAAATTGCGCGACGGTTTGGGTTGCCGGCGGCGATTACAGAACGTGCTGTCGAAAAGGTGCAGACCGCGAGCGCGGAGGCGACCGAATTTTTGAAGCGGCTCAAGGCGCAGCGCGACGAACAACAACAGACAATTGCCGCATTGGAAGAGGAACGTGCGGCGGTAGCGACAAAATTCGCTACGCTTGAAATCGAATTCGGCAAGCGTGAGGTTGCCCGCGAAAAAGAATTTCGTGCGGCATTGCAAAAGATTGTCGAAGAATTCGTGACGAAATCGAAAGCGTTTGTCGCCTCCATCGAAGACGCCGCTGTCGCCAAAAAAGTGCAGCGCGAAATTGACAAACGAACATCTGACTTGAAAGTCGCGGCGAGCAGTGCGGCGCGTGAATTTCGCTCAACCGATACGACGGCGGAGGCGACGGAAGTTGTTACCGGGAACCAGGAACCGACTACAGACCACCGCGATTTCCAAGTTGGTGATCGTGTCAAAATTCTCTCTTTAAATCAGCCGGGCGTAGTCGAATCGCTCAGTGGTGAGCAAATTGGTGTCCAGGTTGGCGCGTTGCGTTTCCGCGAAGCCGCAGAAAATTTACGGCTAATTGAACGCGCCGAGGTGTCTAATAAAAAGGCAGCGACGAAAGTTGCAGGTTTGCCCAAAGGTGTCAGTGTTTCGTTCAATGAACAACCTGACATCGGCAGCGAATTGAACGTCATTGGTAAAACGATGAATGAAGCTTCGGACGAAGCCGACAAATTTTTGGACGCGGCGTTTATGAATAATCATGACCGCGTTCGGATCGTGCATGGGATGGGAATGGGAGCTTTGAAAAGAGCTATCGCCGCCCTTTTGAACGATCACCCGCACGTCGCTAAATTTTATCCCGCAGCTCCCAGCGAAGGCGGGAATGGGGCGACGGTGGTGGAGTTGAAAAAATAGTCTCAGGTTTTTGGTTTCGGGTTTCGAGGAAGAAGCGTCGCCCGAGTTTTTCCTCGAAACTCGAAACGAGAGACTCGAAACTGGTTTTGAAACTTGAAACCAAAAAGTTATGCGATTTCCCAAAGAGTTCATTGAAGAATTGCGCAATCAGGCTGACATCGTTCGGATTATTGGCGATTATGTGACGCTCAAGAAAAAAGGGCAAAATTACTGGGCGTGTTGTCCTTTTCACGGTGAAAAAAGCGCCAGTTTCAGTGTGAGCGGCACAAAAGGGTTTTTTAAGTGCTTCGGCTGCGGAAAAAGCGGAAATATCTTCTCATTCGTAATGGAAATAGAGGGGAGTCCTTTTCCTGAAGCTGTCAAAACCGTCGCCGAAAAATGTGGCATCGCGCTGCCGATGATGGCGAATGATGACGATGCAAAACAATACGAAGAGCGCGATAAGCTCCGCGAAGATTTACGCCAGTTAAATGTTTGGGCGAATGAGTTCTTTGAAAGTAGTTTGGTCTCAGGCGAAGGAAAAATCGCACTTGATTACCTGGCCCAACGTGGAATTTCGGATGCCTCGCGGCAACAGTTTCGGCTTGGCTATGCGCCAAATAGCTGGGACGCGCTGTCTGGATTTTTGCAAAACCAGGGCGCGTCGAAATTCCAGATTGAGCGGAGCGGACTTGTCTCTTTACGCGATACGGGCGTCGGATTTTATGACAAGTTTCGTGGACGATTGATGTTTCCGATCTGCGATGCACAGGGCAAAGTTATTGCGTTTGGCGGGAGAATTTTAGGCGATGGCGAACCGAAGTATTTGAATTCGCCGGAAACTCCGCTGTACACGAAAGGACAAAATCTTTTCGGTTTGAGCTATGCGCGTGAAGCCATTCGGCGGCAGGGATTTGTAATATTAGTGGAAGGATATTTAGATTTTCTAATTCCTTTTCAGCACGGCGTGAAAAACATGGTGGCCAGTTTGGGTACGGCGCTGACCGAGCAGCAAGTCCGCCTGTTGGGACGTTATTGTAAAAAGATCATTGTTAATTTTGACCCTGATTCGGCGGGAGTTAACGCTACGAAACGGAGCCTGGAATTATTGCTAACAGAAGGTTTCAAGGTGAATGTCCTGACGCTGCCAGACAACCTTGATCCTGATGAATTCATCAGAGAGCGCGGAGCAGAGGATTATACGAGGTTACTGAGAAGTTCTCAGTCATTTATGGATTATATCGTTGGGCAGGTTACAAAAAGCCACGATCAGACGACGCCGACCGGGAAAGTTGAAACGCTTAACGAGATTCTCCCGTATTTGAAATTGGTGAAAGATCGCGTGGAGGCTTCTGAGCAGGTCGAACGGATTGCGGATCGGCTGAAGCTGGACAGTAAGGTCGTGCGGACTGAATTCAAACGCGCCGTTGAAACCCGTGCTGAACGAGTCAGCGACAACATTTTAATCGCTTCTTTGACAGTCAAACCCGCCGAGAAAAAATTACTGGCGGCAATTTTGAATCACGCCGGGGTGCGGCAACGAATGATCCGGCAAATTAACGAAGAAGATTTTCAGCGGCTCCGTACCGCGCCGGTTTTTAAATTGTTATTTGACCTGGAACAAAATGGCGAGGAGCCGACATATACGATTTTGACCGAGCGAATTTATGATGTTGCGCTCGTTAATGATCTTTTACCGGAATTGCTGTTAGAAGCTGAAGAGAAAACCGAAGAAGCGTACCAGCGCGAAGCCGAAGAAAGTTTAGTCAGCCTGCAAACGACGCGCTTATCCGAACAGCAGGCGATTTTACAGACGGAGATTAACCAGGCGCAGCGGGCCGGAAACGCTGAGCAGGTGAATGAATTGACTTTGAGAAAATTTGAACTGGCGAGACAAGAGCGTGCCCTGACAAATCGGGCGCGACCATAGCTGAAGCTCATAATACTCGTCCTTCAGAGTAATCAGCGCAAAGCCACAGAGGCCACGTGCGAACCCGATAATTGACAACCAGATAATCACGAAATGTTCAGACAGGCAGAGGCTGAACGCGCCACAATCCGAACGGCTTAGGTGGATCATTTACCGATCACAAATTTTATAACGTCCGTTTCACCAGTGGTTAATTGCAACTTCTTCCTTTGAACTAATCGTGGATTATCTATTTTGAGAATAGATGTGCTTCGCTATTTTCCAGTTTCGCATCGGCTTTCCCCCCGCTGAAACTGACGACTGGTGTGGCATTTAAGGAGCAACCAATATATGGAAGAGAAATATACAGACGATGTGGAAAAGTTGCTGGAAATGGGCAAAGATAAGGCCTTTCTCAGCTACGACGACATCAATAACGAATTGCCCGAAGGTCTCGTCTCCCCCGACGACATTGAGGACATTTTTGCTTCGCTCGGCGCCGAAGGAATTGTCATCGGCGACACCGACGATAAATTCCTCGAAGGCGCAGGCTCTTTAGGTGGCGATAAAAAACTTGACGATGCTAACGAGGAAGAAGTCGAGATTGACCTTTCCCCTGGCACTTTGGATAAAACAAATGATCCTGTGCGCCTTTACCTGCGCGAAATGGGCATCGTGCCGTTGCTGACCCGCGAAGGCGAAGTCGCCATTGCCAAACGCATCGAACGCGGCAAAATCCGGGCGCAAAAAGCGATCTCGCGTTCCCCCATTGCGATTACGGAATTGATTAAAGTCGGCAAAGAATTAGAAGTTGGCGATTTATCCATCCGCGAAGTGGTGCAATTTACCGAGCAGGAAGGCATCACGGAAGAAAAGATCGCGGAATATCACAACTACACGCTTGAGCAGATTGGTGAAATTGCCAAGAGCTTCAAAAAGACGTTGACGCATTACGAGAAGTTTTTGCAGGAGCCGAAACGCTCGCCGAAGTTCCACAAAATGCGGCGCAAACTGTCCCGCATGCGCGTAGACCTTTCGCAGCACGTCCGCATTCTGGAAATCACGGTACGCGTTGAAAATCGCCTGGTGGCGGCGATGCGTGCGGCCTCCAATCAGATCAAAGAAACCGACCGCGA
Source organism: Blastocatellia bacterium (assembly GCA_031371805.1). GTDB lineage: Bacteria > Acidobacteriota > Blastocatellia > RBC074 > RBC074 > JAFDVL01. Next base: position 5,738 of record JANMKB010000175.1, read on the forward strand.
AATTGATAAGACGACGCGCACACTGGAGCGCAAGCGAAAACCGGAAGAGATCAAAGAGTTAGAGAAAAAATTACGCGCTGCCAAGCGCCACATTACGCAACTCGAAGAGCAGTACCATGTTTCGCCGGCAGAAATTAAGCGGGCGATGCAAAACGTTGTCACGGGCGAAGCTGAAGCCGGGCAAGCCAAGAAAGAACTGGTTGAAGCCAACTTGCGTTTGGTTGTTTCCATTGCTAAAAAATACACGAATCGCGGTTTGCAATTTCTGGATTTGATTCAGGAAGGTAACATCGGTTTGATGAAAGCCGTAGACAAATTCGAGTATCGTCGTGGTTATAAATTCTCGACGTATGCGACATGGTGGATTCGTCAGGCAATCACTCGCGCTATCGCAGATCAGGCGAGAACGATCCGCATTCCGGTTCACATGATCGAAACGATCAACAAGCTGATTCGGACTTCGCGCGCGCTGGTGCAGGAACTAGGACGCGAACCGACTTCGGAAGAAATTGGCAAGAAGATGGACATCCCCGCGTCGAA
>JANMKB010000602.1:0-10003 GCA_031371805.1 Blastocatellia bacterium
AGCGCATGGGCAGCTAAAGACCCGAAGGGGTAATAACGTTGTGGCGCCTGTTCAGCCCGAAATTCAGGATACTCAAACTGATGTGCTTTAACCCACGCGACATCGCTTGCCGAGGCCCCTTCCTTGACAACAATTGATTGCCAGCGAGGCTTGGTCAGGGCGTCCTCCAGGCGGGTAGTCAGCCAGGGACGCTCAATATTTAAATTTTGGGTCAACAGATCAATCAGGGCAGGAAACTGGTCAGGAGTGATTTCGCGCTTTCCAAGTTTACGCTCAAGCAGGATGTTGTAGGCGTAACGGCTGTCTGCTAATAACTTGCCATTGCGATCAAAAATTCTTCCCCGCCGGGCGGAAACCGGCAAAGTTCGATAGCGGTTCTGATCGGCGCGTTCCTGATAATATTCATAATTCTTTACTTGCAACCAGTACAAGCGTGTACCCAGAATCAAAAATATGGCTATCGCCATGAAACGAATTACTTCGAGGCGCAACTGGATCTGCTGTTTGCCGTCGAGCGAATCGGCTGGATTGTTGGGTGCAGATTTCATAATAAATACTTACATTACTTAAATCTGAATCTTTTTTTACGCTTTATTTTCCATCTTGACTCGTTGTTTTTGACCAGCCATTTACGCCGCCGATTGGCTCCTCGCATTGCCTCCGCACGACGCATTTTAGCACGTCTGCCAAAATCAAAGACCTGATCCAGCGCCACAAATAAAATGACCGAAACAATTAAATTACAAGTAGGACCTAAGATTAGCTCCAGGGCGGCTTCTTTAGGCATCGCCACATCAACGGTAAAAGTATACAAAGAAAGCCGGAGAATGGCGGCAACTACTCCAGCGCCAGCAACTGTCGCGGCTCGGATCAGTAAGCCTTCCACTAAAAAAGAAGTGGACACCCAAAACCCAATATACGCCGCCACCACATAAGAAATTCCGCTGATACCGAATGGCGGCACACCGGCTGAAGGCACACCAGATGCCAAATCGTGAAAGACTCCGGCAGCCGTCCCTGTAAACATTGCCACGACGGGATTACGCATCAGGCTGACATAGACGGTAATTAATAAAAGCCAGTCTATATAGCTGAGCCAGGGGAAAAGCTTCTTCAAACTAACTTGTGCAAAGGTGGCGACTAAAAGACAAACTCCAATCAACCAAACCCGTGTTTTATTAGTAGTCTCTTTCTCCAATGCAAATCTTCTGTTAAATGCTACTTTTTAAGATGCCAGATATTGTAGCTAATTCAACACTCCCAATGATAAATGCCTATTCTTTACGCGGTTGCGCGGCCTGCTTTCGCCTTTGTTGCTCCGCCAGTTTCCGCTGTTTGTCTTTTTCCAGTTCTTCTTTTTCTTTCCCTTGCTCAATTCGATTAAGTTCTTCTACCTCTGCTTTAATCCGTTGTTTTGAGACAAGCATCACCCCCACTACATCAAGCTGTCCAAGCTGGGCTTCTGGTTGAATGGGGACAACGTCAGGAGATGTTTCAGCGGGATTAAGTGGTTGGACAACTTTCCCGACAGGAATTCCCTTGGGATAAAACCCTTCCTGCCCGGAGGTCACAATCAATTCTCCAACCTTTGGTTTTTCACCCAGGCCACCGACTATTTTTAACTCACAACGCAGGTTGTTTTTCCCCTGGGAGTTGCTCGTCCCCTGGACTACTCCCAGAATTCTGGATTCTGTCGCCTGCCCTATCGCCGCGCCAGAGGCATGCTGTTCATCCGTCAGCAATAAGACTCTTGAAGCATTAAGCGTAACCAGCACCACCCGTCCGACCAGTCCCTGGGTAGTAATGACGGGCTGATCTTTTTCGATCCCTGCCGCCGAACCTTTATCAATTGTAATTGTGCGATACCAGGTGGTCGCATCTCTGGCAATCACCAGCGCCGGAACTATCTGCGTAGTAGAATCAAATTTCCAGTTGGAAATCCTGACCGCCTGCGCCGTAATTTTGGACTCCTCTAATAGTTTTACATTTACATTTTTGAGCTTCGCTACCTCTTCAACTAATTGCTTGTTTTCCTCACGCGAATCACGCAACGAAAGATATTTCTCGCGCATCCCTCCAATCCCCGACCCCATCACTGTTGCCAAAGATTGAAAGGGCTGGAACATAGTCATCAAAACCTGCGCCCCAAATGTCCGCCCAATGCGCCCTGGCGCAGGATTAAGCAACACAACGACCAGATGGGCGACAAGCAGGATGACCAATAAAAAAGGCGGATTATTTTTCAGGCTGGTTCTTATGTCCACAGGAAAAATAGTAGGCAGGGATAAGTGGTTAGTGGAGCGGAGTTGTGGTCAGAAACGACTGCCCACAGACTACCGCTTAGCAACCACCTACCACCACATTTAGGCTGGCAAAGTTGTGCTGTCCCAGCGCACACGACGCAACAAATTAAAATCTGAAAGCATCGTTCCAGCGCCCAATACAACTGATGACAGTGGGTCTTCTGAAACTGAAACAGGCAATCCGGTTTCCTGCATTAAACGCGCATCAAGCTTCTTCAGCATTGCTCCACCACCAGTCAAAACGATGCCGCGATCAACGATGTCGGCGGAAAGTTCCGGTGGTGTACGTTCAAGCGCAACGCGAACAGCATTAACAATTGTTGCAATGGAATCAGCCAGCGCCTCGCGCACTTCTTCGTCAGTAATCACAATCGTTTTGGGAATGCCTTCAATCAGGTTGCGACCTTTGATTTCCATCGTCAGTTCTTCATCCAAAGGGGCGGCTGACCCAAGCTCAATCTTGATCGCTTCGGCAGTGCGTTCACCAATCAGTAAATTATATTTCCGCTTGATATATTGAATGATAGCTTCGTCCATCTCGTTGCCGGCCACCCGCACTGAGCGAGAATAGACAATGCCGGAAAGTGAAATCACGGCGATGTCGGTCGTTCCACCGCCGATGTCCACAATCATATTTCCATACGGCTCAGTAATCGGTAGTCCCGCGCCAATCGCCGCCGCCATGGCTTCTTCAACCAGATAAACTTCAGCGGCTTTCGCACGGTACGCACTGTCTTCAACCGCCCGGCGCTCCACTTGGGTGATTTCCGAAGGAATACCGATAACGATGCGGGGACTGACCCACTGCTTTCCGTTATGGGCTTTGCGGATGAAATATTGAAGCATTTTTTCGGTGACTTCAAAATCCGCAATAACGCCGTCTTTCATCGGGCGAATGGCTACGATGTTCCCCGGTGTACGGCCTAACATCTCCTTCGCCTCCTTACCGACGGCTTCGACTTTATGGGTTAATTTGTTGATCGCTACGATGGAAGGCTCAGAGACGACTATTCCCCGACCACGAGCAAAAACAAGCGTATTGGCTGTTCCCAGATCAATTGCAAGATCACTGGAAAATAAACTAAATATCGAACGCAGATTCATCTGGCGTACTTCAAGAACTGTCCAGGGCGGTGCAGTTTGAGGTCTGTTACCTGTTCCCCTTCAGACTCCTACTCCAAAAAATAAGGTTGTTAGTTACAAGTTACAAGTTCTGAGTTGCGAGTTAGGGATAAAACCGACAGCAAACTCCACACAAACAACTCAAAAATCAATAACTCACTTAAGACTTAGCCAGCTTGACATTATTTTTGTTCGCGGACTTGGCTTCATACATTGCCATATCGGACTGCTCAAGCAAATCCGCTGCGGATTGCGCAGGAAACTCTGGATACCCCGCGATGCCAAAACTGGCTGTCAGGCGAAAAGTATGCTGACTTCCACCATGATATTCATGGTCAGCCACCTTTTGCCGGATGCGTTCAGCGGTAATAAAAGCCTTCTCGGCATTTGTATTAGGAAGCACAATGGTAAATTCATCTCCCCCATATCGAGTCACCACATCAGTATCACGGACTGAATCCATCAATAAAGTTGCAGTTTCCTTCAGGGTTTCACTTCCAACACGATGACCGAAGCGATCATTGACCCCTTTAAAGCCATCCAAATCAATAAAAATAACTGCGACTTGTCCTCCATAGCGGCGGACACGTTTATATTCGTTTTCTAAAAACTGGCGCAGGAAACGACTGTTATGCAATTGCGTTAAATCATCCTGCATGTAAAGCCGTTCAGCCCGAGCAAATTGCGTAGCGTTGTTAAGCGCCAGGGCCGCAATTGAGGAAATCTGTTGTAAAATTTCCTGCTCTTTAATGCCAAAACACTCCTCTTTTTCAATCCGGGTGGCCTGACCAACTCCGACCACATCTTTACCAACCGTAAGCGGAAAACAAAGAATTGAAGTTGCCGCTTGATCCCAAAAACCACCCTCCAGTATTTCTTTTTTGCTCGCCCATAATTGCTCCAGTTCTGCTCGACTCAGGGCAATCATATCTCCCTGTTGCAACACACGTTCAATTAAACCGGTTCCATTAGTTTTCAAGGTTAGTAATGGGGGCTTGATTCTAACACCTTCGGAGCCAACAAGTTCAATAAACTTCTTGTCATCTGAAACAGCATACAGTTGCCAGTTATCAGCCTTTACCCATTGCCCAAACTCCTGAAGTATTTCTCCAGAGACTTGCTGTTGATCGAGGGATGAATGCATTCGGTTGGCAGCGTCGAGCAGTTTTTTCAATTGGAGCAATTGTTTTGCTTGTTGATCAGCAAAATACCGCTGCTCAGCATAACGCAAAAATATCGGCAATTGAAGGGCTACTTCATCAATTATTAAATGTCCCTGATAGCCTGCCTGTTGTGAAACTTCCTCTAAGCCGATCAGACCTTCGTCCTGATCGGCGATTCTAACTGGTTCACAGGAAACAAGTGTCGCTTCAGGCCACAGAAAACCCAGTTCCTGATGATAAGTCGCGGCTTGCGACGAATCTGTAATTTCACAAAGAATCAGGTCGGGTGGGTTTTCGCTGACTTGCTCTGACGCTTTTAAAGACGAAATCTGCCAGTCTAATGAATTAACCTCTGTATGCGGCGTAGCAGATAGGGCACAACAAAGTTTTTGCGCCACTTCATGGCTGGCAACGACGCTGATACGAGCTGGTTTATACAGCCTGGGATGAGGGGGAAATTCGATAAGTTTCATGCCTTTACTTTTCAGAATCGCAGGCTTTGCTGCCCGACATTACCGTCCTGGTCTTCTGCGCGAACGACGATTTCACGTACTCCCTGTGACAGAGAAACAATCGCGCGAAAATTACCGCTCGAATCAACGCGGGTCACGATGTTTCCCACCTTTACGCGCGCACCTAAATCACAATGTCCTTCGATTAAGTAAGTCCCTCCTCCCATTGAAATTTTCCGTAAGACTTTAACATTTAGTGTTCGTTGAGCGATGCTGTTTCCAACTATCGTGAATTTATATGGATCACTGTAAATCCCCTGCTCCTGGGCTTTATCAGCGCGGACGCGCCAGTAATATGAGCCGGGCGATAATTTATCAAAAATGGCGGTTGGTGTAAGCAAGCCATCCCGTGATTTAACAATCGTGTCCTCAAAAGTCGAGGAAGTGGCGATCTCCACCACATAGCTGCGCGCCTGCGGAACTGAATTCCAATCAAAGCGTACAGTCCCGGAATTTTCGAGCCGCAGTGCCTGCTGATTTTCGGGCAGTTTTAAAACTGGAATTCCAACCATCGAAGTTCGCTTGCTCAATTTTCCCGTCGGCTCAATTTCAAATCTTTCGTTCGAAGTTGCCTGATAGGTCTCACCCGACTGCGTGCGAATTTCAGCATCACCGTGCGTCACGCGAATATCGGCCTGCTGCCCGTTGTCTCCGGCCCCAACCGTCGCCTCGGTATTGCCGCCAATTTTTGCTGAAGCGACATCCGTTTGCACAACGTTGCTGGACCCTGGCACCTGTTCATTCGTTGCCAGATTAATTGTTCCGACACGGACCTTGACATGAACTTTGGTACTTTTGTCCGCTAGTAATTCGTTATCTTTGATGACCAAAGTGGTGTCGGGTTTGATCGTGGTACTCGCGCCGTCAATAAACTGTACTCGCGCAACCGAATTTGCCAATGTCTGAATCGTATCGCCAGCTTCTAAAGGCATCTTTTCCGTGGCTCCGATGAAATCAGTGGCATTCGCTTTTTTGACTCGTACCTGTCCGGTAATTTCAATGAACCGTGCACTCTGCGTACCAATCGTCTGGGTTGTATTAACTTTTGTTTGCAGATAAAGATACATCCAGTAACCACCAGCCCCAATGACAAGCAGCGCAAGAATCCCCCATACCAGCATTTTGACAGAGCTGGCAGAAACAACATACCAATCAAGCGCGAACCGTGCTCGCTTAGTTTCCGGCATATCTTCGGGAGTAGGGCGAATTCAGACAGCTTCAGGTGAGATTTATCACGATCATCAATAAACCTTTAAAGCTGATCTTGTTAGCGGATTAGTTTCATCTGATCTGCTTACCAGATTCGTTGCTGAGGGCGGCGCAACTTGCGTAACAAATTAACATAGGGCTTTTGAACATTCAATTGCTTAATTTCGTCGAACGCTTTTTTGCGGCAAAGACTCACTCTCTGAAATGTGGTAAGCTACGCCCTGAATTTGATTATATTTCCCCGAATTTAAAGAGCCGGCACAGCTATTTTTCGGGACTTCCGAAAGATTTTAATAAAAAAAGTCCTCCTCTCAGACAGAAGTCGAGCAGTTAATCACTATCTCGATGGATGCTGATACAAAGCTGGTGAAGGAGACAAAACTATTATGAAAAGGCAGCTTATTTATTACCCGGCTATCTTTCTTTTACTTTTCATCAGCACAATTGATTTAGCTTTTGCCCAGGCTAAAAAGATTTATATCGCGCTTGATGATCACACCGATTATGTTTACGCGCTTGATGAAGAACAGCATCGCCAAATCTTTCTTGAGACGCTGGATTACTATCTTGATTTAGCCGACACCACCGCTAACCTTCCGTCCGACTATCAAAGCCGCTGGAATTGTGACGGCAATTTCTGGCTTTGGACTTACGAAAAAAATAAATCGCCAGCGGAATTTGAACGTCTGATGAATCGCGTGCGGAGCGGACATATCAGCGCCCCTTTGACCGCCCTGGTTTCCACTTATGGCGCGCAACCATCTGAAGCTGTGTTGCGCGGCATGTATTATCCCGGGTCCCTCGAACGCCGCTATAATTTACGTTTCCCACTTGCCGTCGCGATGGAAAACGCGACTTTGCCGCTGGGTGTGGGAGCGTTGTGGGCAGGTGCAGGAGCTAAATATAGCTGGCGCGGAATTTGCGGTTGTGCGACCAGAACGCCGTATGGTTCCAACCGGCCCGATATTTACTGGTGGGAGGGATTGGACGGCAGTCGCGTTTTGATGAAGTGGAATTATTTTTACCCTTATGAGGGGGCATCTATTGGCGATTATCAGGAATGCCGTTTTCCTGACCGCGCCGTCAATACTGTCGAAACCAACCAGTATTTCCTGACCAACTGGCCTTACAACATTATTGGCATTTTTGGTAAAGGCGGTGACGATTCGAAAACATTGACGGATGGGTTTGTGACTTTCGCACAAAAAAATTCCAATCCTAGTCGCCAGATTATTGTTTCCAACGAAGAAGATTTCTTCCGCGATTTTGCCGCTAATTATGGCGCCAATGTTTCGACCGACACGGCAAGCTATGGCAACGAATGGGATGTCCTTTGCACTTCCATGGCGGAAGTTTCAGCCAGCGTCAAACGTGCCGTTGAAAAATTACGCGGCGCCGAAGCAATTGAAACTCTGGTCAGCTTAAAAAATCCCGACTTCATGAAAGATCGTGTAGCTGAGCGTGATCTGACGTGGATGAATCTGGGAATTTTTTGGGAACATGACTGGACAGCGGATGGAGCCATCCGCGACCAGCGCCCCGCGTGGCAACGCAAAATCGCCAATCAAATCACTGGCTTTGTCGACAGTTTGGAAAAATCTTCGACTGATGCGCTGGGCGCGATGATTCCAAATCCTGGCGAATTCAAACGCTTCTATGCCTTTAATCAATTGAGCTGGTCACGGACAGATTTCACCGATTTACCTTATGCAGAAACCGATCCGGTCTATGTGATTGACGTGACCACTGGCCTTGAAACACCTTCGCAAATCGTGACTGTTGACGGACAACGTTATTTGCGCGTCCTGGCCAGTGATATTCCGCCCATTGGTTACAAAGTATTTGAGCTTCATCCCGGCGTCAGCAGTAATTTTTCTGATGCTGCCAGTGTGTCCGGCAACCTGATCGAAAATGCTTTCTATCGTCTGACCATTGGCAACAATGGAGCGATCACGAGCCTGATTGACAAAACACGCGGCGACCAGGAATTTGCCCGTGAAATCAACGGCAAATTCATCAATGACCTGAGCGCGGGCGATAACTCTGGCGGCACATTTGAAATTGAAAGTATTGGCCCGGTTTCTATAACGATCAAAACAACTGTCCTGTCGCCTTTAAATCGCACGACGCGGATTACGTTGTTCTGCGATTCTGATCGGATAGATATTCGCAATGAGATCAACCAGAATTTTAGCGAAGTTTACACCTGGGCCTATAGCTTTAATCTCGATAACCCTGATACGTGGCACGAAGAAGTTGGGACGGTAATTCGGGCGAAGCAAAAAGCCCAGGGCGGACATTATGCTGATCGCGGCGCACGGCTGGACTGGCAGACATTGAATCATTTTGCCGATATGACAGGGAGCAATAATACTGGTGTTACGTTATCAAATGCTGATTGTTATTTTATGCGGGTTGGCAACAGTGATGTAATCTCGCTTGACCCGAATACGCCGCAAATTTCGGCGCTGGTCGGCGGACAAGTTGATGGACAATATTTGGGCATTCCGAATCAGGCAGGTGATACAAAATTCCTGCAACGATTCGCGCTCCGTACCCACAGTGAATACGACGCGGCAGCGGCCATGCGCTTTGCACTTGAGCATCAAAATCCAGTGCTTGCGCATTTGATAACCGGCGGCAACGGCTATCCTGAAACCAATTATTCGCTCGTAAATATTTCCGATCCGAAAGTTCTGTTGTGGTCAATCAAGCCTGCCGAAGAAGGCATTGGGCAAGGTATCATTACGCGAGTTTATAACGTCAATGGTCAGGCCACGACTGCTTCTCTGCAACTCGCCAACCCGATTACGAATGCAATTCGCACATCGCATATTGAAACCAATCTTGAGGGAGCGACGGTGACGGACGGCAATCTTGCGTTGTCGTTGACACCCCAGCAATATCAAACTTTCCGTTTGTTCACGAGCGAAACCATTGCGGATGTGCCGCCGACAATCAACCTGATCGGGCCGAGCAATGGCGCAATTTTTGCGGCGCAAACTAATATCAAAATTGAGGCGCTGGCCAATGATGCGGATGGCGCAATTAGCAAAGTCGAATTTTTCAACGGCACAACTAAATTAGGTGAAACGAGTTTGGCTCCTTACAGTTTTACACTTGCCTCCCTGCCAGCCGGCAAATATCAATTAACTGCCAAAGCCTTTGATAATCGCGGCAAAGCTATTTTATCAGCGCCCGTCAGAATCACTGTCAACAATACCTCTGTCGGTTCGACCAGCGTTTCCGCCGCCAATTACCAAAAAGGATTTTTGGCGCGGGGTTCGATTGCTTCGGCCTTTGGCGCGACATTATCTTCTGCCACGCAAAGCGCACGGGGGATTCCGCTGCCAACGAATTTGGGAGGAACTAACGTCACGATCAAAGACAGTCTGGGACGACAAAGACCAGTCCCGCTATTTTATGTTTCGCCCAATCAGGTGAACTTTCAAATCCCGGAAGACACAACGACCGGCACGGCGACCCTGATCATTAACAGTCCGGGCAATCCGGCGCAAACTGAATTCCTTCAGGTTTCGCGCACGGCTCCAGGATTATTTTCCGCTACCGCAGATGGTCAGGGACTGGCGGCGGCAACCGTGACAAGAGTTCGCGCCGATGGTTCTCGCAGCGATGAAAATACAATTGTCTATGATCCCGCACAAAACAAAATCGTGCCTATCCCGATTGATCT
>JANMKB010000607.1:0-3740 GCA_031371805.1 Blastocatellia bacterium
AGAATCGGATCAAGCGTCGGATTTTGCGGCGCTTGTCCGCTGAACGTGTACATAAACGGCACGGATTCATGCAGGTCATGCACAATCGGCGCGTGCCAGTTCAGGTACCAGTCAAGACTCGCTTTCATTGTGACTTGCGAATAATTGATGTCACGGTTGTTGTCGTGAAAAATATATTTGCCCCAATATGGCGGGCCTGTGATGCGGTCGTCTTCGGTCTTTTCTTCAATCTTATGTCGGTAGTACCAATCCACATAACGGTCGCGTCCGTCTGGTTCCAGCACGGGCGTAATCATCACAATCACGTTGTCACGAATGTTGTTGAAGAGCGGCGAATCTTCGACTGCTAAACGATAGCCAAGCTCCATCACCATTTCGGGCGGCCCGGTTTCGGCACTGTGCAAGCCTGCGGTGAAATGATAAACGGGTTTCGCTTTGGTAATGACTTCGCGGGCTTGTTCTTCGCTGAGTTTGCGCGGATCGGCAAGTTGTGTGAGATAGCCGCGATACTGCTCCAGATTTTTGATCGTGTCTTCGTTGGCAATCGCGACGACAATGATGTCACGACCTTCATCGGTTTTGCCTGCGACAAAGACTTTGACACGGGGACTTTTTTCCGCGAGCGCACGAAAATATTTATAGATGCCTTCGGTATACGTTAATTTTTGTGGCGTGCCGATGTGATAGCCCAGCACATCTTTAGGCGTGGGAATGCCCGCGACTTTGGGCAAGTGATCTATCAGCGGGCTGATGAATTCCGGCTTCGTCGTCCATTCTTTGACGGACTTGGCGAAGTCTTCATCCATCGTTTGTTTGGGTTGTGCGGCAATGGAGGTGAACAGGAACAGTAGAAGTATGAGAGGGCGCATGGAACTCCTGAAAATGTGGCGCAAACTTTCTAGTTTGCGAGGTTTTCAATTGTGATTATTTTTCTTCTTGTGCTTTACGAAACATTGACTGCCGATCATTCTGACCAATTGTTTTCAGCCAATCGCTCCAGCCTTTTTCGTAGTCGGCGAGTGTATCTTTAAAATTGGCTTCCAGACAATGCTCGGCTTCGACCAAAGCTTTTTCCGGCGTGTCAGCAAACGCAAGCGCGAGCAGAAAATGTTTTGGTTGTTTGATGTGTGCGACGCAAATCACATTGCCGTTGTCGGCGCGTTGAGAGGGCTTTGATAATTTGAAGCGGCGCAAAATTGTTTGTAATCCGTCGTTCGCTCCAACGGTGTCGGCGCTCATTTCGGCGAAGCCTTTGTCAGCGATCAAGGCACTGCAAACATTGCCTTCATAGGCGCTGAACGCGCCTTGTCCGCCGAAGGCAGCGGCGGTGTCTTTGCCTTCGGTGTTGGCTATCGCAGGATCAAACACGACGTAAAGTTGATAGCCTTTCGGAGCCTGAAAATCTACGTCAGTTAAGACCGTACTGAAATCAGGATACGCGCAATAATTTTTGGTAAGCGTGAATTTATATTTCGCGTGCGTGCTGATTTGACGGTAGCTCAATGAATCTGGGTTCGTCTGGATGAACTGTTTTGTGACAGTTGAATCACGTTCAGAAACGGCAAAAGTTTTGCCATCGGTAATGACGAAATATAGCGAGCTTAAATTATTTGTTTTTAGATTTGGATAATGCGCCGCGCTGAGAATTCCATCGCGCAGAGTGAACCAGGCTTTGGATTCGGGCAAAGTACTTGTGCCGATAGCTTCGTTGGTTTGCGTCGTAGCCGGAAAAATAATCGCCACAAAAAAGTGCAAAAAATAAAAAAGATAGATTGCACTTTTTTGTGGCGTTTGGATTGTTAGCATTGTCCTTATTTCACAATGGGAGTGACAAGCACTTTGCGAAAATAAACTTTTTCATGATCGCCTTGAATCATAATCGGACCGGGTTCACCTTCGTTCGCATCCAACGCTCCGCCAGTAATGCCTTCAATGACGATGTTGTTTTGAACGAGCTGCCCATTTAATTTTACGGTCACGCGGTTGCCAACGATGATGGCTTCCATTTCCTGCCATTCGCCGGCTTTTTTACTGGCTTGCACTAATGGTGCGACGCGGGAGTAAAGCGCCATGTGCGCGTGTAACCTGTCTGTCGTAGCGGTTTCATCATCTAAGACTTGTAGCTCATAACGACCACGCAAATAGATACCACCATTCGCGGCGTTGCCGCCGGGTTGTTTCGGTTCCAGTTTGTATTCGCAATTAATTTTGAAGTTCTGGAATTTTTGCTTTGAGACCAGATTATTGCCGTGGACATCATTCGTCATCACGCCATCAACCAGATTCCATCCAAATGGTTTGGTTTTGATTTGCGCATCAAAATTATCCAACGTTTTGCCATCGAAGAGCGCGACTGGAGTACCAAATTTATGTTTGCCGTTGGCGTTATAATTGCCCCATTTCGGCGGACGAACACCTGTCCAGTTGATGGTATTGTTGGCGGTCTTCACAGCGCCTTTTAATTCTTTGCCAACAACTTTGGCGTGATGGATGGGTGAATTTGCCTGCTTGTTGACGGCAAACACCAGTTCGCCATTTTCAATGGTAATGGAAGGTAGTGGCAGCACACTGCCGCCGCGATTGAGGAATGATCCACTCAGTTTGCCATCGGCTTCTTTTTTTACTTCAAGCCAGTAAACGACATTCTGATTGGGCGCATCACCCATTATGTCCCATTTGCCTAAGAATGATTTTTCCTGGGCGAAGGCGGTTGAGGCGATAATTAACAAGACGAAAATCAGGGCTGTTTTTTTCAATGTAAGACTCCTTAAGGTTAGTTGGTTTTCTTAATACTTTGGACCCATTTGATGTAATCGGACTGACTATTTCTAAAAGCTTTTTGTTCGGCTACCGTGAACGCAATAATCGGATGTTTGCCGCCAATAATAACGACAATATTCCATTCCATCACCCCTTCGCTGGTTTCACCGGTGCCATTTTCGATCAAGGCGCGCAAGTCGTTAATACTTTCTTTTTGCAGGTCGCCGCTGACTTTGAAGTTCTGATAATCTTTTTTCAGATACTCTTTCAAGCCGGCGATCATCGCCTCAACATTATCATTCACTGCGAGGCCAATGATGATCGAAACGCCACCATCCGGCGAGGTGATTTGCGTGGCATCATTTTGTTTTTGTGCGTGCCAGCCCGGCGGAACTTCGTATTGAATTTCCGCCTCTTTGATGGCAACTTTGGCTGTTTCCGTTTGCGCCAAAGTAAAAGAACTCACCAGCGCCAGCACTAAAAATAAAATTATTGATCGCACGATTCTGTCCTCCACTACTGTTTGATTTTGAAGGGGCGAGAATCTTTCCTGCGAGGCAATAGGAAAGAAAGTAAAAGAGAGCTTAACGTTTTTGGCGTCTGAATTCCAGTGCTTTAATCTGCCGCACCACGCATTCGTACCACCAGCAGCCCGGCAAGCTGTAAGTCCCAGCCAAATTGAATGCCATAAACCCGAAACTCAGATTCCAGCTTTGCCAAAACCTTAGTCGTGGTTTGTTCTTTATAATTTCTTTTTCTCTCTTCAACGATAAATTGCTGCCGTGTGTGCTGGTAGCGTGATCTTGATCTTTTCATTTTCTACAATTAGATCAGTGGTATTACCAAGCAAATTCTTCTTATTGTTCCAAATCTCTTTGTTACGAGCGAATTCAATTGTGACAGGCCTAATGTCGTTGTTAAGTGCGACGACAATGATTCCATCACTACTGTAATCACCTTTCGGATTGAGGCGGCAAACA
>JANMKB010000675.1:0-11945 GCA_031371805.1 Blastocatellia bacterium
AAATCACTCTTTTGACTTTTCGCGGTCAGCAAAATGATGTACGTGTATGATTCTCGCGCCAGATTGCGAATCCGGCGACATAATTCCAGACCATCCGCGTGGGGCATCATCCAATCCGTAATCACTAAGGAAACCGGCGCCGCCTGATATTTTCCCCATGCCTCCTTACCATCTTTGGCTTTGATAACCTCATAGCCCCAGCGTTGCAAGGTGCGCTCCAGCACCAACCCGGAAACCGGATCATCCTCGACAATCAAGACTCTCATACTTCACGTGCCACCTTTTGCAAAAATTCCCGTACTCTGATTAATTCTAATTCAGCGATCTGGAGCAACTTTCTGACTTCTGTAAATTGACCAGCCGCGCCCTGCTTTTCCAGTTGCGCAAATACGGCCTGTAAACCAGTCGCCGATAAATTGCCGCTGGAGCCTTTTAAATTGTGGGCTGCGCTGGTAATGTCATCCGCCACACCAGATTCCACCGCCGCTTCCAACTGTGTCATTCGTTGCGGCGCATCAGCTAAAAATAACTCAATTAATTCGCGCATAAACTCTTCGTCGCCCGCCGTCGTCCTGAGCAAAGCCGGCAAATCAATCGGGTCTTTGGCATTAATTTCAGCCTGAATTTTTTCCGGCTCACTTTGCTGGAAAGCCCATTGTTCAATCACCGCCTTTAATTGCTCCAGCTTGAGCGGCTTCGTAATGTAATCGTCCATTCCGGCGCGTAAACATTTCTCTCGATCTCCGGCCATCGCGTGGGCGGTCATGGCCACAATCGGCGTGTGCGTCGTGGTTCCCTGCCGGACGCGAATTGCAGCGGTCGCTTCATATCCATCCATTTCCGGCATTTGTACATCCATCAAAATCAAATCGAATTTGGCATGATCAACCGCTTCACAGGCTAAGCGGCCATTGCTGACAGCGCTGACCTCGTGTCCGCTGCGTTGTAAAACTTTGAGCGCCAGCCGCTGATTGACCACATTGTCCTCAACCAACAAAATTTTCGCTTTTCTTTGTGGCGGGAAATTAAGATTTGCGTCAGAAACAGGTTCTGTCTCAACCAGTAAATCCTCTCCCTGATTCACCGTTTCATTGATCACGTCGAAGAGTTGTGATTGTTTGATCGGTTTGTTCAGACACGCCGCGAAGCCCACGCGTTGCAATTCCGGGTCACTTTGTTTGTAAACCATCGAAGTCAGTAAAATCATGGCGGTTTGCCGCACGGCCCGGTCGGCGCGGACAAGGTGAGCAACTTCGATGCCGTTCATCTGTGGCATTTGCATATCCAGCAAAAATAAATCGTAAGGACTCCCGCTGGCCGAAGCCATGCTCAGCATTTGCAGGGCAGTTTTTCCATCCGCTACCAAATCCGCCTGACAACCAAAGTTCTTCAGCATTTTTTGTAAAATGATGCGATTGGTTTTGTTGTCGTCCAGCACCAGAACTTTCATCTGCGCAAAATTTGCAGGGATTTTTTTCACTTCAATTATCGGCTGCAATTCCAGCGTCAGCGTGAAGGCAAAGGTGCTGCCAACGCCTGTCTGACTGGTCACCTGAATTGTGCTGCCCATCAATTCCACCAGTTGCTTGCAAATTGTCAGCCCCAGCCCAGTGCCACCAAACTGGCGCGTTGTCGAACCATCAGCCTGCGTAAAGCTTTCAAAAATTGCCTGTAATTTGTCGGGCGGAATCCCCACCCCGGAGTCACTGACGGCAAAATGGATGCTCACGCTGGAGGCGGATTGCTCTGCCAGTTTGGCGCTCAAAACAACTTCCCCGGCTTCCGTAAATTTCAAAGCGTTGCTGACCAGATTAACCAGCACCTGGCGCAAGCGATGCGGATCGCCACGCAACCCGAGCAACTTATTTTCTGCTCCGACATTTTCGAGATAACAAATCAGCTCGACATTTTTTTCGGTCGCACGATGCGCAAACATATCGGCAACGCCTTCAATGACGGCTTGCAAATCGAAATCAATAATTTCCAGATTGAGTTTGCGGGCTTCGATTTTGGAAAAATCAAGGATGTCATTGATGAGAAAAAGTAACGAGTCAGCACAATTCTGGACGGTCGCCACATATTCACCCTGCTCCTGATCCAGCTTCGTTTCGCGCAATAAATCGCCCATACCAATAATACCATTCAGCGGCGTCCGAATTTCGTGGCTCATATTCGCCAGAAACTCGCTTTTGGCCAGCACCGCATCACGGGTTGAGATCAGCGCCTGATCCAGTTCGATATTTTTGCCTTCAATTTCCCGCGTGTACTCCTGTAATTGCTCATCCTGAAGTTTTTGTCGGGTGATGTCCTGCACCTGACTGACAAAATAAAGCGGCGAACCATTTTCATCCCGCACTCTGGCGACGCTGGTGTTAGCCCAGATCTGCCGCCCGGATTTGTGGAGGTAGCGTTTTTCTATTTGATAAGAAACCTTCTGACTGGCGAATTGCTGCTCTGCATACGCCGCTTCCCATTCCCAATCGTCAGGATTCGTAAGCTGGCGCATACTACTCCCCAGCAACTCGCGCTCAGAACAACCAAGGAGCTCGCAAAAAGCGGGATTGACCTCCAGACAATGCCCATCAGGAGAAATAATTAAGACTCCCAAAGCGGCAGAATCAAACGCCATCCGAAAGCGGCGCTCAGATTCGCGCAAGGCTTCCTCGACCTGCTTGCGTTCGGAAATATCGCGGACAGCGGTCACTTTGACCTGTCGTCCCTCCCACCAGACATTTTTGTTATAAATTTCGACGGGAATCCGTGTTCGATCTTTTCTGACCGCGATGATTTCGTAGGAGACACTGAGTTCGGATAAATCATTTTGCCGCGCAAAGCGGCGCATTTCCGGCGCAATTAATTTCAGCGTCTTAAGCTGTGCTAATTCCTTGAGCGAATAACCAGACAACGCCACCAGCGCCTGATTAGCATTGATGATGCGATTATTTTCGTGGACGAGAATACCCTCAAAGGTAGCTTCAGCCAGTTGTTGAAATCGTTCTTTCTCTTCGAGTTCCCGCCGCGCCAGGCCAAGCGTTTGTTGTTGTTTTTCCAGCCGCTTCATGGCAAACAGCAGCGCCAGCAAAACTAAAATAATGACGGCACTGAAGATTAACAACGATAGCATGGCAATTCACGGTTGGGGCAGTTCTGCCGCAAATTGTTTTGCGGCAACATCCAGAGTTCCGAAGAATAGAAAAAAGCTTTTACGGCAAACTTTCGGGGAATTAAGCAGGGCAGGTCACAGGGTGGGCAGAGGGAAATATACCATAGAATAATATTTTTTCAGGCAAAGAAAAACAGTTCACAGTTCGCAGTTCGCAGTAAAGACGCGTACTGCGTACCAACCCCGTCGGTACGGCTCCGGTACAGTACCGCGAGCCGGGTTCTCCAGGGACAGTACCGAAGGCGATTATTTCTTTACCGCCACTTCAAAAACGACTTCGCCGCCAATCACTGTCATGGCGCATTTCGTCTGTAAAATCTCAGCTTCGGGAATTTTCATAATGTCGGCAGATAACACAGTCAAATCAGCGAGCTTGCCGACCTCAATTGTCCCGCGCAGCTTTTCTTCAAAAGCCGCAAATGCCGCCCACAGCGTAAACATTTTCAGCGCCTGTTCACGCGTGACTTTTTCTTCGGCATGCCAGCCGGGGCCGGAAAATCCTTTCTGGTCTTTGCGGGCGACGGCAGCGTAAAACTCGATCATCGGTTCGCCGCGCTCGACCGGCGCATCGGAACCGCCCGCAATAATATTTCCCTGCTTGATAAACGTCTGCCACGCATACGCGCCTTGCAACCGTTCCTGCCCCAAACGACTGGCGGCAAAATGTAAATCGCCAATCGCGTGCGACGGTTGCATCGAAGGAATGATGCCGAGCTTTTTAAAGCGTGGAATGTCTGCGGCGTTCACAATCTGCGCATGTTCAATGCGCCAGCGTGGATCATTGCGATCATATCGTTCCATCGGCGTAATTTGCTCAAATGCGCGTTCGTACCAGTCCAGAATGGTGCGATTGGCACGGTCGCCAATGGCGTGCGTTTCGATTTGGATGCCTTTGCGCAACGCGTCTCTGAACATTGGCACCACGTCTCCTTCTTTATAAACCAGCAAACCATTCGTGTCGTGATCGCTGTAATTTTCGAGGAGCGCCGCACCTTTCGATCCCAGCGCTCCGTCTATACTGACCTTGATGGTGCGAATGGTCAGACGATGATCGTACAAACCTACATCGGGGCCTTTGCGCAAAAGTTTTTCGGCATCTTCGCCAGGGCCGCGAATCGCTTCATAAATCCGCAATTTGACTTTGTTCTGCTCATACAATTTTTTGAGCATTTCGATTTCTTTCCAGTCCGTGCCAGCATTTTGAATCTGCGTCCAGCCCAACTCGACGCTGCGTTTCGCGCCTAAAATCAGAGCTTGTTCGTAATCTGCCGCCGTCGGAGTCGGCAAAAATTTTGCCACTAAATTTTGCGCACGATCAACCAGCATTCCGTTCGGTTCACTCTGTTTGTCCTTCATAATTTCGCCGCCGAATGGAGCTTCGGTCTGACGATCAAGGCTGGCGATTTTGAGTGCAGCGGAATTCACGACCGAAGCGTGACCATCGGTGCGAGTTAAATACACCGGATTATTGGGCGCAATTTTGTCCAGGTCAGCGCGGGTCGGAAACGCCTGTGGAGTCCAGAATGTTTCGATCCAGCCGCGCCCCATCACCCATTCGCCGGGTTTGGTTTTATCGGCGCGAGCCTTCACTTTTGCCAAAAAATCCTGGAGGCTGGTCGTGCCTTCCAAATTTAATGTCATCTCACGAAAACCCACGCCAGACAGGTGATAATGCGCGTCCGCCATTCCCGGCACGACAGTTTTGCCTTTCAGGTCAATAATTTTGACGCCTTTGACTTCGTACTTTTTCGCGTCGAGATTCGAGCCGACGAAAATTATTCTGCCATATTGGACGGCAATAGCTTCGGCGTTTGGCTGCTCATCATTGACCGTATAAATGTTACCGTTTTTGAAAAGAATATCAGCAGGGAGTTCCTTTTGCTCTTTTGGTTCCTTTGGCTCTTTGGGCTGCTTTTGGGCGCTGACGGCGAAAAAAGAAAGTGTGATGATGAGTATTGTCAGGGTGGTGATTTTCATAGTGATTTCTCGGCAAAGTTTGCTTGATACGGCAGAATGTACATTTCTCATCCACGAAGTCACACGAAGATTCACGAAGATACGACGGGGAGAGTAGGCGACAGGGAGACAGGGCGAGCAGGTCATTCGTGCGCCGTTTCACCCTTTCGCCGTTTCGCTCTTCTTCGTGCTACTTCGTGTCGCTTCGTGGAAAAATATTTTACTGAACTCAATAGTTGCTCCGAATTTCCGAGTAAAGAACTACCGCAAACTGGCAGTTCGTGCAACTTCATTGACACATCGTATCTCGCAAGGGCAATATTTCATTATTCATTGCTGCTCTCAATAATCATGAGGAGATTCAAAATTATGGCTCTGGATCGCAGAACGTTTGTCCAATTATTAGCGGCAACTCCCTTCGCGCAACTCGCCCTGGCTGATGAAGCCGATGGCATTCCCAAATATCGCATCGTCAGCAAACAAAAAGCCAGTGGCTCGCTCGGCATGCCTGGCCCTTATCCCGGCAAAGTCGTGTCCGTCAAATCCGCTAAATGCATGGACGACAGCAGCGACAATATCAATGCCGACGTTGTGCGCGAAATGATGAGTCGCGGCATGTGCGAATTAACCAGACAGAAAAAACCGCTGGATGCGTGGCGGCGATTTTTTAATGCCGCTGACATCGTTGGCATCAAGGTCAACGCCGGTGGTTATCCGTGGGTTGTTTCTTCGCCAGCAATCGTTGCCGAGTGCATTCGCAATTTAATGGAAGTCGGCGTGAAGCCCGCGAATATTTACATCTACGAACGTTTTGAAAATCAGTTACAGGACGTGAATTATCAACTGCACGTACCGGAAGGCGTAAACATCGTGGCGGCAGAAAAGGGAAACCGGAATACTGATCGCCTCAACTACGATCCGAATGTTTATGTCGAGGCCGATTTCTTTGGCGAAGAAGACACGCGCTCGAATTTGATGAAGCTGGTGTCACAGACGCTGACCAAAATTATTAACATTCCGAACGTCAAAGATCACGGCGCAGTCGGGGCTACGGGCTGCCTGAAAAATATTGCTTACGGCAGTTTTTCCAATGTTGCACGAACGCATCAAAACGGCGTCTCGCACACTTATTCTTTCGTCGGGACATTAGCGGCGGTGGAGCCGGTACGATCAAAAACAGTGTTGCAAATTATGGATGGATTGCGCGGCGTGTGGCACGGCGGACCATTTGCGCAAACCAAAAAATTTGTCTTCTATCCAAAACAAATCATGTTTGGTACTGACCCCGTAGCGATTGATCGCCTGTTGCTCGACATTGTTGACAACGAACGCAAAGCACACAGCGCAGTTTCAATCTGGAATCGTGATCGCAACACGCTGGATTTTATCAATCACAAAAATCGTGATGCCGATCCGAATGTCAATATTATTATTCGTGAACCAGGACACGTGGATTACGCCAGCCAGCTTGGATTAGGCGTGAGCGATTTGAAAAAAATCCGCCTCAAAGAATTGACCGTTTGATGATGGGGCTGAATGTATGTGAGTGCTGAGTAAAAGCTATGAATTTTCTTCTCCTTCTCCTTTCCCTGCCGTTGCTGTATTGGCAGCAAGGCCTTGAAACTGCGCCGCAACTCAAACAGGCAGGTATCGAACAAATCGCTGTCCCGCCTGAAAAAGCCGACGAATGGCGCAACGCGGGATTCAAAGTAGTCGCCATGCCAAAAAACGAATTGGAAGGCCGCGAACGCTTACTCATTCCCGGCATTCAGCGCCGCGCCAATGTTGCCTCACCGACGCGAGTTCCCTGGGTTGATGCCAATGGCTGGAAATTATTGCGCAATCCTGCCGGACAATTTCTGTATGATTTGTCGGCAGACAGAGCAGCCTTAGCCGCCGCCGAAAGCTTTGTTTACAATGCTGATGTCGTGCTAAAAATTGCGCCAGCGGATTTGGCAGAGTTTGGCAAAATGCTCGCGTTCCTGCGCCAATTGCCAGCGGATGAATTGCCCACGAATGCGGAGATGATAGTCATTGATGACGGCTCGGTCAGCACAGGCGAAGTAATAAATTTGTTCACACGCCGCAATCTGCTGTTTCGTCTGGCGACTGCGCCCTCGTCACTTTATCCGCTCAACATCAAGCTGGGCACAAAAGAATATCCGTTGGATGATGCTGCTGATCCAAGCGCCTTTGCGCAAAAAATTCGGCGGCAAATCGGTGATGAAAACAGGTCTATCAGAATTTATGGCAGCGAAGTCGTGATTGCTCGACTGGTCAGTGACAATGCCAGGACACGTTTGCATTTACTGAATTATGGCGGGCGACAAATCGAAGGGTTGCGGATACGTTTGCGCGGAAAATTTGGCTCTGGCGTGGCAACAGCATTTGGCTTTGGACGTGAACCGCTGGAAGATTTTGCGGTTGCCAATGGCGCAACAGAATTTACAATTTCCAAACTGGGAACTTATGCAATGATTGAATTGCCTGCGGCGAAATGAAACGAATTCAAACCTGATTTGGCGCTCACACGTACCCAAACGCGTTGTCACCTTGCGCTATCACCCGATAGTTGTGCCGAAGAATATTGAAGATGGTCCCGACGGGGCGGGGTTAACGAGTTGGCGGTATCGAAAAACTCCGCGCGAACTCGGTTCTTTGCCCTGTCTCTGAGGTGGACGTTCTCATTCATTTCCGGGTACGAAGCAACTGGTGTGCTCCGACTTTTATGAATCTTTCAAGGAATCCACTTAATCCTTTGAGCTAAATATTTCTTCACACTTAGAAGACTATTCTTTCGGAATGAATCCTCATCTTTTTCCAGCCCATCGTGCAGAACCTTTAAATCATTTAGCTCTTGCACCGATGGCAGGTTCCAGAGTCTAACTGTTTTATCAACCGAGCTGACAGTGACGATTTGATACTTATCAGTGTTTACTGGCTTGGGATACTCATTGAAAGAGACATGATTGATTCTGCTATCGTGTGCCGTAAGAGAGATTAACTTATAGAGCTTATTCATTGGCAGGAATTTTTTCAGATCCCAAATTGCCAGTTTTCGATCATCACTCACCGTTGCAAGTAATTTCCCATCCTTGCTGAAGGCAACTCCAGCAATGGCATCATCGGGCGCCCAGTCGCCCCGCCCTAATATCGGCGGCAATTTCTCTGTCCTCTCGACTTCAGGATCAGCAGGATGTTTTTCAATCCCAAACAAGGAGGGTAAAGAATACCAGGCGAACTTTCTGAATGATGTTTGATCCGAGAGTGACCATAATATTATCGTCTTATCCTTGCTGACTGTTACCAGCGCCAAACGATCTTCACTTTCATCTGACGGATCGAAGGCAATCCCTGTCACCGCTCCTTTATGCGCTTTCCAGTAACGTCGCAAGGTTCCATTCTCCACGTCACGCAACTCCACCGCCCCATCTTCTCTTCCCAATGCCAGCCACTTATTTCCAGGGCTGAATGCCAGCGCCGTAACGAGCTTCACCCGCGTGGTACCAAATAGCCCATCCCATTGCCGGGAAATAAATTTGGGCATTTTCCATTGCTCGCGAGACTTCTCTATGTCACTAAGCGAGGACCGCCAGGAAACGGTTGTAGTGGCAAGCCTGGGGTTATCTGACTGATTATTAAATGCAAGGCGCCCAATAACGTGTTTATGAATCGAAATGGATGTGGATGGCTTCGGCTTTATCTCGCCCCTGGCAGGGTCAAGTTCGCCAAACGTAACATCACCATCGCTCTGACCAACAGCAATATACTTCCCATCCGAACTGATCGTGACCGCTGTTGTTTTCATCGGATTACCTGGCGATAGAAAGGGAAGAATGGACAGATCAGGGTTAGTCACATCGCCATTATCCGCACGTTGCCAGAGTTGTTCTTGTTTCATTGCGTTGCCTTTATTGTTTTGTGTCCAGATTTGCCCTTTCCCGCCAGCAGAAATCGCGATGAGGTGTTTTCCATCCCGAGAGAAAACAGCTTTCTCCGCTCCATCTGTCTTAATTGTTTGGGAAAGTAACGTTAGTGGTAACGTCTCCTGAAGAGCCTCCAAGCTATTATCGAAAATCGCCTTGACTAGCTGTTCATTATTATTCTCACTTGATTGCTCATTATCTTGAAGGTTTTTCCTCAAATCTGGTAAGGCAGCAATGGAACTTGTAGCCAACGCTGCACTCATAATTGGATTCTGGTACTTCCATAATTTTGCGATGTCCGCGTGTGAACGGAGTTTGTCTGCTACTCTGAGTGCCTGTTCAGTTTGCAACGCCTTTATTGCCTTCTTCTCGTTAATCGTTGCAATTTTGGCTTGCTCGGCAGCTTTTCCACGTTGCTCGTCAGCTATACACTGTTGAAGCTGAGCATTGTCTCGTTGTTTCTGCGCCTCTGCCGTAGCTTTTGCTTGGTTTTTGAGTGCCTGTCTTTCTTTATCTTTCGCAGCTATTGCATTATTGCGTTGCTCAATAGCATCCTTCGCCGCCTTTTCAGCTTTCAGGCGCTCTTTCTCTTTATCCTTTCGTTGCTCAATCGCATCCCTCGTTGCAGCTATTGCATTATTGCGTTGCTCAATAGCATCCTTCGCCGCCTTTTCAGCTTTCAGGCGCTCTTTCTCTTCACCCTCTCGGGCACGTTCAGCTTTATGGCTTTCCTCAATTGCTACGTTCTGTTGGTTCATGGCAATAATTGATATCGTCGTCAAAGCGGTGATCATTATGAGCGCAATCATACCTATTGCGCTTAGTTGGTTCATTGTCCGCTTACGATCCCGTTCCTCAAGGTCTTTGGGTTCTATACCATAAATGTTCGCCAGCGTCTCAAACCAGGGCTTTTTGTAATCGCCTTTGTGGAACCCTTTGCTGCCCTTAAAGCCTATGTAGTCCGCCACAGTCGGTTTCGGTAATAACTGATAGACACCATCCGGGAGCGCACGTTGGCTGTCGTCGTCGCCTTTCTTCAATTCGTGATTTGCTTTGCCAGCAATCAAAATCGAAATGATATTTTCCGCGCCACGATAATTGGAATATCGGAGGACCCGATCTTGTACCTTGTCATCACGATAGGCATTAGGAGAGCCAATAACGACCATCTTTCGAGAGGTTATCAGCGCCCTCATAACATTTTGACTATTGTATCCATCAGCTGCCTCACTAAATACCCGTAAAGGTTTCTTAGGTAAATTGACCCCCTTCGGAGGCACATATTTTTCCAGGACATCCTTAAATCCTGCTGCAAAGTCTCTATCCTTTTCTGAATAGCAGACAAAAATATCTCTCTCGGTGGGTACAACCGTTTTGAGATTATCGAGTAATAATCGCCAAGGGGCTTCATACGAGTTGAGGCTTATAGAATCCATATCAGGGTTGAAATATCGATAATCAACTGCTAATGGCATTTCTTTTTCTATATCGGCGGGGAGTGGGATCTTCATTAAATTTTCCAATGAATCAGGAAAGGCTTTCAATTCCTCCTGTTCAGGAGTTTCGTCATTTGGAAGTCCTTCAACTAAGATTGGAATAATATCTTTTGCCCCATTCATCCGTGCAAAGCGACGAACCTCATCATTGGCAAAGTGGCTGTTCCGCGCATTCGGTGAACAAAGTAAAATCAGCTTGCGACAGCTTCTCAAGGTAGTATCAATCGTCTGATAGTATCCAGTACCCGTAATATCCGCCTTATCAAGAAAGATTTTGAAGCAACGTGGTGATTGACCTTCTCCTACCGGGGTTTGCTCCAATGCCTTTTTTAGGGCTTCCGCAAACTTTATGTCTTTCCTCGAATAACTGATGAATGCGTCATAAATGATGCTGGCAGGTGGTTCAAGATTCTGCATATTCCCCTCTTTATTGGATTCCTAATGCTATAGCGCACAGTGCGTATAATGGCCAACCAATTAAGCTTGGATTCATGCTCGTTGCCATTTTCGAGTATGAAGACTTTTCATGCGTTGAAGACAAGCTTGCCAAGGTGAATCTTATTTCACGCTCTGCTGATAGTTGACCAATGCGGTTGAATGAATTGCTTGCTGAGGAGAGGTCGGGGCAATATACCGTCTCGCTTCAAGCTTCAATGCCGGTGACTAAAATTTACTACCTACTTAGATTTTGCAGCAATGGACTGCGCGGGTAAGTTTACTTTATCAAACCACCTGAACGCAATCACGATTTTCACCCAACCAATTACATCAACGCATGGCAAGCGTCGAGATGAGGAGGACAGCATCGGCAAGTTGCCTTCGACTTGCGGCAACTTAATAAAATCAGCGCTGTATTCTCAACTGGGTGAGCAATACTCAGCATCAATAAAACTAGCGTGGCGGAATCGAATACGTCAGCGTCGCATGCGCTACCGGAGCATCTTCCCCTTCTGAAAATAACGCCACCTCACCAACCGCTAATCTGGCACCAAGTTTGAGCATTTTTGCTTCGGCAATGACATCTTTCGGCGCAGGCTTCCGCAAAAAATTAATATTGAGATTCGTCGTCACAGCCAGGGGCACGGGGCCGATATGCGCAATCACAAGTAAATACATCGCCGTATCCGCCAGCGTCATCAGAGTCGGGCCGGAAATTGTGCCGCCGGGACGCAACTGTAAATCATGATATTGCATGCGCATCCGCAGGGATTGCTCATCAGCGTGTTCCGTCTTGAAATGATAATCGTCAATTTGGGGAAAGACAGATTTCAAAAATACGTCAAGTTCCATCGCATTCATTTTCAGCATAATTTCCAGCCTTTACTTATTTTTCAGATGAGTCAATTTCCAATTCTTTGTACCGTCGGGCAGAAAGAAAAAAACTTTGGTGTGCGGGAAGCGCTT
>JANMKB010000681.1:0-2883 GCA_031371805.1 Blastocatellia bacterium
GATTGGCAACGCGCTGGGCGCAACTCTTCATGCAGCGTCAGCAGCTCAGCACTTCCAATCTGCCGCGCTCTGGGGACTGCTTGGTGTTGGTGCAGCCGTTGGCGCTGGGGCTTTATCTGGCGGCGGCAGTGCTGGCGCAAGTGGCAGTGCGGGTTCATCACTCACCGGCACGCGTCAGGATCAAAACACGATCAGCACGGAAGAACGTTTCCGCTTCCGTGAATCCGGGGCCGGTCGTCCGGTGACAACAATTATTCTCGTGACCGATCAGGCGCAACAAATCAAAAACGTCGAAACCTCGTTAGGGATTTCGTACAGCAACGACGGCGTCGCAAAGAAAATCATTGACCACGCCACGAGCGGGCGTCCGTTTTAGGGAAAAATAAATGGTCAGTTTTGACCATAAAAATATATGGCCAATCCAGTCATCTTAACTTTGGGAGCAACTTCGCCACTGCCGCTGGCGGCAAACACACCATTGCTGGTCGCACAATCCGGTGCGCTCACACAATTCAAGAATGCGAATTGGACGCCGCAAAACCTAACGAATTGCGCGGTGCAAAGTGATGGCTCGCTGCGCAAGGCAGGCAGCACTTCCGCCTGGGATGCGGGTTGTACGTCCGTCGAAACGATCACGATTGGCGATGAAGTTTTCTGGTTTGTGGCCAACGTGCCACCAAATGAAATTGGGTCGCCGTTTGGCGGCCTGCAATTTTTCGCCGGGCTGACGACAAAGACGACGATCAGCACTTATACGGACATTGAATTTGCGCTGCAGGTGTACGAAGGCGGTGTCGTGGTCTGGGAAAATGGCGTCCAAAAACGCGTGGCACGCGCCGCACGCAATAATGGTCTGTATCAAATCGGGATCGAAAGCGGACAGATCGTCTATCGCGCTGATGGGGAGATAATTTTTCGTTCCGTGCAAAGCTTCGCCTATCCGTTGCGAGTTGGCGTCGCGCTCTTCAATCAATTTGATCGGTTTGGCGGTGGGGTGAATGCGACCTACAGCTATGCCGCCTTTGATAAAAATAATACGAGTGTGGGGAGCTTCACCTCCTTTGCAGGCACCACCACATGGCACGCGCCGAATACCAAAGGACGTTACAAATTGCGCGTCAAAAATCAAATGGACGTGGTGGGCTACGCGACCGTTGATGTGCTGGCTAAAATGCCCTGGGGCGCGGCGGATGGACTGCCCTGCCCGACACGCTGGTATCAATTACCCGAAGAATACGTCACGAAAGAAATTACCTTTGAGGATCAGGGCGCGGAATATAACAGCCCGTTTGATGATCCGGTACGACGTTGGCGGATTGAGTACACGAATAAATTAAAGCCCGCGCAAGCGGCAGTGCTGGACAATTTCTGGCGGCTGCATCGGGGCTGGTCGGAGCCGTTTTACTTCTTCGATGAACGCGCCAACGCTGGGGCTGGTGTGCTGTATGACAACGTGCGCTTCGCCAAAGACGGGTATACACGTGACCATCAAAAAATCTGGCAACAAACGCGTTCGCTTCAATTGATACGCCGTCCGCTGTAATTTATGCAAACCGGAATCTCACCACAATTCATCACTGCAATTGGTTTGAATAACAAGGAAGTGCTGGAACTTTTCGAGTTCTACGCCCCGGACGAAACTGTTTTTGAACCCGCCAACGCCATCAAGACTTACGCGAAAACGAACGTGTACTGGCAAGGGCAATTGTATACACGCCATGTGGTTTCGCGTTCGTCCGCAAAACGTTATCTGGAGCGTGACACAAATAATTGTACGGTGAGTTTTGGTGCGCATAGTGAAGAGATGGTCAGGTTCATCACAAGCTATCGCGTCGAAGGTATGTGGCTGCAAATCCGGCGTGTCTGTCGGAGCGTGCCGAATGAATCCACCATTATTTTTGGCGGTCGTTGCGGCAAGCCTGATTCGGGCGGCGGCAGCATCACCGCTAAACAGGAAATCGGCGGCGGCGCACAAATCCCGGCACGCAAACTCGTCTTTCAGTGTCCACTCGAATTCAAAGGCGAAGCTTGTTTGGGTGGGCAGGCGATTACTGCCAAGAGCGCCGCGTATCAGGCCGCGAGTTCCTGCAATAAATCATCCAAACAGTGCAGCAGCGATTATCTCAACTTTGATAATTTTGCCGCGATTCGATTTATCCCTGTGACTGGCAACTTCACCGTCTCGGTGGTTGAGCTGAGAAAATCATTTTTTGGGCGTTTGTTTGGGCGCAAAAAAACACGGCAGGTGTCGGCCTCGTGGTCTTCTGTCTCAGACGCGAATCAGGATGCGGTCATCCCTGAAGTCGCTGGCGTGACGCAGGTTGAATTCTTACCCCTGATGCACGCTGACACCGGCGTCAACGTGAAGACGTTGCAGGCTGCCGCTGATGGCGAGATTGACGGCATCTTTAATGTTGCACAGAAAGACAAACAATACCTGCCCAACCTCATCAATTACCATGCTGCCCTGGGCAAATATGGATCGTCCGGGCAACCGGATTCCACGCTGTTTACCGGCGCGGGAAAATTCAGCGGTACAGCCTGGGTAGAATTTGAAGTCACGGGCAGCAATCCGGCGGACGCGAATGATTCCAGTCCGCAAAACATCGGCTTTGTGCGCGGACGCGTAGTCCCATTGCCGAACCCGGCAGGCGAATGGACACAGCGCGGATGGACGGATGTCGGCCCAGTATTGTTACGCTTTTATTTGAATCAATTAGGGCGCCATCCGCTTTCACAATTCGACAACGAGTCTTTTTTACAAGCCTTTATTGATTGCAACGAACCCGTGATTGACGACACCGGATTCGACCAGGCAATTTTACCGACACAAACGACCGGTGGCCTGGATTTCAAAGCGTTCGCGTTGGCACTGGGTTTCGG
>JANMKB010000694.1:0-1736 GCA_031371805.1 Blastocatellia bacterium
AATTTCAGAAAGTACGGCGTTTGAAATAATTCCAATTGCGGCAAATCTTTCAATTCATTCCAAATACGCGGAGCCAGTTCCGGCACGTAGGCGTTAAGAAAATCGTTCACCTGCGATCTGGTCATCGGTTGCACGCTGATATGCGGTACGGGCAATTCTTTGCTGCTGAGCGGCGTACTGTAATCAAGGCTGCGACACGAAAAAATAATGTGATTATTGAGGCGTGTCACGTCCTGAATAAATTCTTTCCAATGTCCAATTAGTTTACGGTAGGCGCTGGCTGGAATCTGCATTTCGTTCAGCGCATCCAGCAAAAACAAGACCTGACCTTTGGGTAAATAGTTTTCCAGCCTGGGTAAATTAGGGTAGCGTTGTTGCCATTCCGCCATTAACCAATCGTAAGGTTTTTGTTCGCCTTTATATTCGTTGAGAGGAACAAAAAAACTAATTTCGGTGGCTCCATCGCGCAAACGATCTTTGCCACAATCAAGTTGTAAACGGCGCAACAACGTAGATTTCCCGCTCCCCGGATTTCCCAGCAAAACCAAAGCCCTAGCGTCTTTGGTTTCGTTTTGCGCAGCGGCTATGACACCACGCAAATCATCAAAACGACGATTTTCAGGAGGTTGGAATTCTTTCCAACGTTGTTGCTCGTCCTCTCCCTGATCAAACGAGAGTGTCAAATTAACAAAGCGTTTATCCAGCGCATAACGTGGCGTTGACCATTCGGCAATCCGGTCACAGTAATATTGCGTCAAGACATCTTCGGTTGGATATTCAGGCGCTTTGACCTGCAACGCCGCCAGCAATTGTTGAATCGCTCCTGGTAAATCAAGACGAGCGTCAATTATATTACGCGACAGAAAGCGGCTGTGCAGTTCGCAGTCTTCGAGTTGAAAAGCAAGCAAAGGTTTCCTTTTCTGGACAAAATAAAACCATTCCCGATAAACCTCATCCCGTTCATCAGACATTGAATGCGGCGAGACGATGAAGGTTAAATGGGTGCATTTTCGCAAAGCGTCTTCAATTTTTAAATCCCAGCCTTCTTTGCTTTGGCGGCTACTGTACGGGATGCTCGTCTTATCACGAAAACAATTGATCCCCACGTCAATTAATGCGGCTTCAATTTGTTCTGCGGCATGTGTATCACGTGGCGCGTTGCTCCGTGCATACGAAATAAAGACATACGGCTGATTGGTGTTTGCGGGTGGCTGATTTAGTAGCGTGGCGGTGGACATAAATCAGGCCTCTCAATATAAGTCTTCAAGCTGGATAAGGTCTTCTACTTCCGCTTCCAAAAACAGAGTCTTAATTTTCGACCCCGTCATGTGCCAATTTTTAAGCCATTTTTGTAACTTCATAACTTGGTAGATTCCTTGCTGAGAGTTAAGTTAAATAATTTTTCGTGGAGCTGGTATCGTGAAACAGATCATCTAAATTTGCAATAAAAAAAGCGTACAAGCTGCTATGCCTGTACGCTTTTCTGGTTCAAGATCATTCTCACTCACCCGCGAGGTGATTTAAAAAGCTCAGTCAACCTACAACGAAATCCCGGAAATAAATCTTCGCTGACCAGTTCGGCTTCTTCAGGATAGATGATGGCGTCGTATTGACCACGATACACGGTGACAGTTTTTTCTTCGGGAGCAACGACCCACACCTGCTTCACTCCACCAGCAAAATATTCGCGGACTTTGGCATTAACCTTTTCGTAAAGATCAGTGGGGGACACAATT
>JANMKB010000705.1:0-8192 GCA_031371805.1 Blastocatellia bacterium
GACGGCGAAGCGCGTTCGACTTTTCTGCGCAATCGCATCGGCTTTTGCGTGCTGCATCCGGCGGAACTGGCCGGAGCGCCTTGTCGTGTGCGCTATGCAAACGGCTCGCACTACACAACAACGTTTCCTGAACTGGTAGCAGCGGAACAACCCGTCACGGCGATTCACGACCTCGGCAGCATCGCGCACGAAGTCGCGCCGGGCCTGTGGGCAGAGGTTTCTTTCAGCGGCGATCTGTTCGAGATGGAAGACCAGCGCAACTGGATTGACGCCAGCTACAAGACCTATTGCACGCCGCTACGGCTCCCGTTTCCATTGGAGATTGCCGCAGGAACACGCATCACACAAGCCATTGAGTTGCGCTTGCACGGCGGCACGCAAAGCGTTTCGGTGGCAGAAGTGAACGAGCCGCCGCACATCCGGCTTTCATCAACCGCACAACGATTTGCATTGCCGCCGATTGGCTTGGGGCTGAGCGAACACGCGCTGACGGCGCGTGAAGTGGAGCGGTTGGCCAAGCTGCGTCCGACGCATCTGCGCGTGGATTTGAAGCTGGCGGAAAGCGACGTCGTACAAACGTTCGCGCGCGCCTGCCACGAAGCGCGACAACTGGCTGCGCCGCTCGAAATCGCGCTGTTTTGTAGCGAGAATGCCGCCGCAGAACTGCAATCGCTGGTCGTCTTGCTCAATCAACATCAGCCGCGTGTCGCGCGTTGGTTGATCTTCGATACGAATGCGAAAACGAGTTCGGCGCAATCGTTGCAACTGGCGCGACAAGTTTTGCCCTCGTTCGGCGCACCAATCGGCGGCGGCACGAATGCGGACTTTTATCAGCTCAATCAATTTCGCCCGTCCGCTGCGTTACTAGATTTCGTCGCGTTTTCGATGAATCCGCAGGTGCACGCTTTTGACAATCTCTCGCTGGTCGAAACGCTGACCGCCATTCCGCATCCGATTCACAGTACCCGGCAATATTTCAACGGCCTGCCCGTCGTCATCTCGTCGGTCACGCTGAAGCCGCGCTTTAATGCAGTGGCGACGGGGGCAGTAGCCGCCGCCGCAAACGCTCTTCCGGCCCATGTGGATGTGCGGCAGATGTCGTTATTCGGCGCGGCATGGACGCTCGGTGCTGTCAAACGTCTGGCGGAAAGCGACGCCGCGAGCGTTACCTGCTACGAAACAACAGGCTGGTGCGGCGTGATGGAAACGGAAGCGGGCGCGCCGCTGCCCCAGCAATTTCCCTCGTTGCCGGGCGCAGTCTTTCCGCTCTATCACGTCCTGGCGGATGTCGCCGAATTCGCGGGCGGAGAAATGAAGGGTGTGCAATCCGGCGATCCGCTCAGGCTTGAAGCACTGCGGCTTACCCACGGTGAAAGACAAGCGCTGCTGCTAGCCAATCTGACGCCTGAAGCGCAAATCGCCACGATGCCCGGCCTCACCTCGGCAGTGCATTTGCGCCGCCTGCGCGCACAAAACGCTGACATCGCAATGCGCGAACCGGAAAGCTTTCGCAGACAATTCGAGCCAAGCCCGCTCGCCTCCGACAGCATCGAGCTGTCCCCGTTCGAGATCGTTCGGTTGGACTGGTAAATCTATGGCGCATGGCTGAAACCTTGACAGAAAAGTTCTGCCCGCCATTGAAATCTGTTCTGCACTTAGCCGACCATCTCGGGGTAGAACCCCACAAAGGATACGGTTGGCGAATTCCAAGTTCAAATCTATCATCAAGTAAAAACAATCATGAGGTGAAAGCCCATCTGGAGCGTGCTTTTTACTTCGTGGTCTGGTAAGGCGCGGAAGAGCCGCCAATCTAAATTATGATCGAGAAGAATTTTCACGAGGAAGAATTGAACTGAGAAGATTTGCTTTGGCAAGCTCCAACACTTTGATCGCTTGCTCACGGGTCACAGGCGGAAAGCCTTCTAAAAATTCATGGAGCGGTTCGCCACCTTCGAGATAATCAAAGAGATTTTGAATGGGGACACGGGTATTGATGAAACACGGCGCACCACTGACGCGCTCAGGATCAATCCAGATGACATTCTCAATCACCGTGGTTCCGCTTGGCGTTTGAACTGTGCTGGCTATTTCCATAACTTTGACCTGCCTTTACCGCCAGTATATCAGACCAGGGACAGAACAGCATCGTTCGTTTTTGCCTCGACTTTGGCGTTAGCTGGTAGATGAATCGCTCAGGCATACGTGGCAGAAATGCAAAATACCGGCCTTTTGTTTTCCTTTAGAAGCGGGGCGAATCACAATCTCAACATTCTGATTGAGTCGCACCAGAAAATGCAGGAGGCGATCCACAGAAAAATCAGTGAATCTGCCATTCATCAAAGAGGAGACATCCGGCTGTTTAATTCCCAACAATTCGGCAGCTGGCTTCAAGCCGCGCTCTTTAATGAAGCTGTAAATTTGATGCGTCAGATGTGCACGAGTTTGCAGGTCTTCCGCTTGTGGCAGCCCCAGATCAGCAAAAACATTGCCTGAACCTTTGATTACTTCTTTCATGATGTTTTCCTTTTATCGTGGTCTTTCTCAGCCAGCTTCAAACGTTCTTTGATCAGGTCTATGACTTGCTTCGGGGTTTAATCCCCGTCTTCGATTTTAGAGTCGTGTAAGCCGTGTCCGAATCCAGTTTGTCAGTTCTTCTTCTGATAAATTGCCCTCAGCGAGTGAAAGCATCGTGAGGTATTTTTCTTCTTGTGTTGCCGCAATGTCCCAACCATTGATGAGTAGAAAGGTGCGGGCGGTAACATACGCCACGCGCTTATTTCCATCCATAAAGGCATGGTTTTTACAAAGTCCATAGGCATATGCGGCAGCGAGCGCGGCGACATCTGGAGGAGGCTCCCCGTAAGCCAGCAGATTTTGCGGACGCGCCAGAGCCGATTCAAACAAACCTTCATCGCGCAGTCCCACCTCACCACCATGTTCGGCAATTTGCCGCCCGTGAATGGCGTAAACGGTGGCCGGAAGAAGCCAGGTAAATTTCTTTGCCACTACTCTGCCAACCTCCGTAGGACATCTTTGTCTTCCCGCATGACACGTTCCGCCGCTTCCATTTGCGTGACGAAAGTAGGATTGTACGCGGTCAGTTCAATCCCATTTTTCGTTTCGACGGCGTATAGTAAATCGCCTTTACTGACACGAAGTTTTTCTAAAACTTCTTTGGGTAGAACTACTCCGGCTGAATTCCCAACAACTGTGACCTTTAGTGTTTGCATTTGATCTTCTCACTCCTTATAAATACCAATTATAACAAACGTTATAAACTCCCCTCAAGCATGATTTTTAGCACAACCCAAAGCCCCACCTGACTCAAATCATTATGTTGCCTGTAACTATGCAAAATAAATCGCGCAGAATTTGGTAATAATAAACCTGACTCACCTGTAGGATATTTTTCAGATCATTCAGGTCATGAGATTAGGCTTTAATGGTTTTCGGCTTAGACTGGCGGCGCGTTGGTTTCTGATGCGCTATCTCCGCTTTCGGGACTGAAACTAAGAGCTTGGTCAGTTGCTGGAAGTTCTGGAATGCTGACGACTCTTTGGGTTGTTGTTTTGGCGGTGCGACAGGTCTTAAGCCGCGAACCGGAAGAATACGCCGTCAGCACGCGCGCGGCCCTGGCCGCCGAGCAATATCGCGCCGCTAGATGAGTAGCAACTAAAGTCTTGTGCTGAAAGCGCATAGTTTTGACTAGCGTTTTGGAACAATAAAGCGATTATTTGCCCAAGGCTTGAGTAAAGCGGAAATCGCACGACGTTTGGGGATTGGACGAACTTCCGTTCCGCGTCTTTTTTTGGCTTAGCCCGCAGTCCGATTTCTCTTTCTGACCGTTGGCTCGTTTGGGAAATGGCTCATTTTCCTGCGAATCGTTGTCGTTGCCCAAGCGACATTGACTTCTTAGAAAACCCGTGTAAATGTTTCCACAATGGCAACAGCAACAATCAAAGATGTCGCAAAAAAAGCGGGCGTCAGCACAGCAACGGTTTCGCGCGTACTGAACAAGGCGGGCTATTTTGACGCGGACACCGCACGGCGCGTACAGGAAGCGGTCGAGGTGCTCGGCTATCGACGCAATGTGCATTGGGAACGATTGGTGCGTAATGAATCCCGCACGGTTTGTTTTCTGCTCGGCAATCGGGAATCGCTCAATTCGACGCAGGTCAAAATGTTGCTGGCCTGTGAACGGGTGATGGCGGAGGCGGGCTACGATCTGGTTTTTTCGCTTTATCGCTACGCTTCAGAAATGAAGGCGGGAAATTTGCAGTTGCCGCGTTTGATTGCGCAGCAAGGTTCGGTGGACGGCGTGATTCTCGCCGGGGTGCATCACGACAATTTTCTCGATGCGCTCGATAAACTGAAACTGCCCTATGTCATCGTCGGCAACACCTACATCGGTCACAAAGAAAAATTGAAGCAAGATGCGATTGTCTATGATGATGTGGCGGGTTGTTATGAAGCCATCGAATATCTGATCCGCTTGCATCATCAACGGATTGCCTTTGTCGGCAATACGAAATTGCCCTGGTTCCAGCGCCGCTACAAGGGCTATCAAAAAGCAATGAAGAAAGCGGGCTTGAGCGAAATTACCGTGACGGACGATTGGAACGTGCATTACATCGAGTACGGCAAACTGGCGGCGGCGGAACTCTTGCGCCGTGCGACAACACCTACCGCAATCTTCAGCGGGAATGACGAAATCGCAGGCGGTGTCTGGAAAACATTGCTGAGTCGCGGCGTAGCGATGCCGCGCGAAATCAGTCTGGTTGGCTTTGGCGACCGCGAAGAGTTCTCGATTCTGGAACCAACGCTCACAACCATCTCGGTATTTCAGGAAGAGATCGGCGCGGAATTGGCGCGGATGTTGCTGCAAAAGCTAAAGCAAAACGGGGTACGACTGGAGGCCAAAATCTTTCCGTGCCAGTTGATGGAGCGCAATTCATGCAGTGTGCCGCTCCCGAATTTGAAATTGGTGCGAAAGTAGCATTCTTTCCCATCACAATTCCCGATGCATGACGTATTTGATTTCGACCGGCACTAACGATTGAAAACGCGCGTGGATGACGACTTGATAATGGCGCGGCAGTTTGCCGGTATCGCCTTTCAGATTGCGCAACAGTAAACCCACATAACGCGGTTCGGTCATAAATTCGATGGCGGCCCACAGCCCCGGACTTGAGGCAGCGCCAAACGCGATGATCTCTCCTTTGCTGTGCAAGCCCGGCACAACACTGACGAGCGCTTAATCTTCCTGTTGCATAAAATCTTTGGGATTAGGCGCGGGGGTAATAAATTCCGCCAATTCGCCTTCTTGGGGATGCAGATTGAGGATTTTGTTGTTTTTCTGTTCAAAGGCCAATTAAATCGGGATTTGCTCGAACGGCACGCCTGCTTTGCCTGCGCCGACAAAAATCACATCCTGTTCGGCGATCTCTTCCCACGTCAGCGCGTCGCTGCGTTTCAATTGCAGTTCGCGCCCTTACCGCTCAAAAAATCTCGTCAACAGAAAAATGCCAGTTGCTTCGCCGAAGCCGGTGTAGGTCTCCCTCATCAATGGCCGCCCTGCTTTCTACCTGCGCCAGCCGCACGACACCTGGAAAGGGCAGATGTACCGCGACATCGGATTGAAGGAATGGATTTTCGAGATTGAGGAAACTGCGGGAACCGCCATCGCAGAAACATTGCTGCGCGTTCATCAAGACTACGGAGCCGCACAGCGCAAGCTGAAACAGACCACGAAGTTTGCCAAGCAGCGACAGCGCGAGACAATGAAGATCGTGCGACAAACGCTTGGATAGTAGCAACATCACAAACCATCACTCAACTTCTCAGGCGAATACTGTTCGGCGCAAAGGAAAATACCGCGGAGCACTTGACACTGTCAGTAGCGTATGTAAACATTTACATACGCTACCCATTTTCAATTTACCGGAGGAACCTCAATTTGATCCTGATTAAAGACTATTGGCTTTTATTAGTTGCTGTCGTGTTACTGTGCTGTCCGTTGCACGGCTTGGGTTCTGCTCCTCTGCGCAATGCGGCGGGGATAGAATATTTTGTCTCTGGCACAGGCGATGACAAGAATGCCGGCACTTCGATAACCGCGCCGTTTCGCACGATTCAGAAGGCGGCAAACCTAGCGAATCCGGGTGATGTCATCAATGTGCTGGACGGTGAGTACACGAACGCTTGCGCCAGTTGTTCAGTTGTAGACATCACCCGTTCGGGGACGGCTGACAACTGGATCGTGTTTCGCGCGTATCCCGGCCACAAATCCGTGCTGCGTCCGAACGGCTGGCACGGATTCCAAATCAAAGGCGGCGCTTCGTACATCGAAATTTCCGGCTTCGAGGTGCAGGGCAATCGCGCTGCTGTGACCTTTGACTATTGCCGAACGGAGCGCATGAACAACAATCCGCTCTGCAATGGCAACGGCATCACGATTGACGGACGCAACGACGGGGCCAACAAACCGCATCACATTCGCATCGCGCGCAATCACGTCTGGCAAGTTCCTGGCGGCGGCATCAACGCGATTCAGACGGATTACGTCACGATTGAAGACAACATCGTACATGAAAATGCGTGGTATTCACGCTTTGCCAACAGCGGCATTTCCATTAATCAGGGCTGGAATTTCGACGATCAGCCGGGAATGAAAATTTTCGTGCGCCGCAACCAAGTCTTCAATAACCGTTCATTGGTCGAGTGGAGCGCCACCAACAAACTCAGCGACGGCAATGGCATTATCATTGATGACCTGAGAAATACGCAGAACAGCTCCACGCTCGGTTCCTATCGCGGCGGCGTGCGGATTGAGAACAACCTCTCTTTCAATAATGGCGGCGCGGGCATTCAAGCCTTCAGGAGCGATCAGGTTGACATCATCAACAACAGCACATATCAGAACGGCCAGGTCGTCGGGTATGCCGACATCCTTGTCAACCAGGCAGGGTCGGTTCGCGTGCTGAATAACATTGCTTATGCACGCAGCGCAGCCTCCTCGATTAGTGTGTTGCAAGGCAGCAATGTGCTGGTGGATTACAACCTGGTTTTCAACGGCTCCACCGGGGTCATTGGATCAAACGACATCCAGGCCGATCCGCGTTTTGCTCTCCCCAGCACCGAGTGGGGCGTGTCAGATTTTCATGTCCTGACGGGAAGCCCGGCGCTCGGCTCTGGCGATAGAACATACGCTCCCGCCCAGGATTTGGATGGAGCCGCGCGTTCTGCAAATGGCGCTGTCACCAGAGGAGCATTGGAAACGATTGCGTCACGAGTGCGGCGCGAGGTGCCCAGTCGAAGGGTCGCAGATCGCTGATCTGATGTTTCTCCCTGATCTTCTATGCGCAGCTTTTGTCTGACATTACTCCTGGTTTTTCTACCCCTGCTAGTCACGCAGGCGCAAACCCCAGAAGCGCCCGAACAGTTGTTGGCGCGCGCCGTCGAATTACATCAAGCGGGCGAGTTGGAAAACGCCATCCGCGCTTATCAGGGGTATCTCTCCCAACGCCCGGCGCACAGTGAGGCGCGGTCTAACCTCGGCGCAGCATTGGCTAAGATGGGGCGCTATCAAGAGGCGATAGAGCAATATCAACAGGCGCTCGCGCCGGATGCCGCGAATCAAGCCGTGCGCTTCAATCTGGCGGTGGCCTACTACAAAACCGCGCGTTTTGATTTAGCGGCGCAGTCCTTGACCACCATTTATGCCGCGCAGCCCGCGCACAAATCCGTACTGCTCTTGCTCAGTGATTGTCAGTTGCGGCTGGGCAACTACGCCAAAGTGATTGAAATCTTGACGCCGCTCGAACGGGCGGAGCCGGAGAATCGAGCCGTCGTCTATTTAGGGGTAAATTCAACAATGACACTGCTGGCGAACCCTCTGTGTGGGGCGCGTAGCTGAAAGCTTGACAGAAAAAGTTCTACCCGCCACCGTAAGTTCTGACGCATTGGTCATCTCTTTTTCTCTTAAAACTTGTTCCGAACTTGCTGGAGGCCCGATGTCCCTACTGCCGCAGATTGTTTATGAAGTGCCCGAGGAAACCGCGCGCATCGCACGAGCCGCCTTTCCCAAGAGTAATCCCTATCTCCGTTTGGTCGACCAACTCGGTGTTATCTATCAAGACGAGGACTTTGCCCAAGTCTTTCCTCTTACGAGACAACCAGCTTTGGCCCCTATC
>JANMKB010000711.1:0-1767 GCA_031371805.1 Blastocatellia bacterium
AGATATTTTGCGAAAACTGACGGAACTTTAGTAACAATTTTATTCCACCAAATATAAATCCCGTCCCGCCCGCTCGACAATCAACGTATCAGGATCGCCTTCATAATCTTCACGCTTAAATGAGTGATGATCCAGATAGCCTAAATTGATTTTTTGGCAGGTTGTTTCATCCAACGCCGTCGCCAAAGTAATTTTATAGCGCGGTAAAATGTTTCCGGCTTCATCTCTGCGGCTGCCGTAAGAAACGTGGGCAAGATGTGCGGCGACGGCTAAGTTGTTGCGTAACTCTTCGTGCTGCGCAACTAATTCAATTACTTTTTCGAGCGGATGATAACCGTATTTCTCAATCATCGCGCCGTGCGTTTCAGAGACATATTTCAAGTGCGGCGCATAAATAATTAATTCGCCGCCGGGTTCGATGATCGCGCCTGTGCGGTAGCTCGCTTTGCCGCCGACCCACATTTCATCGTAATGCTCGTCAAGCAGAGCTACGACGCGTTTGTATTGGCGGCGCGTGAATTTGATGTGAATTTGGCGGCTTACCTCAGCGGCCTGGCGAAACGCTTGTTTGATATTTCCAACAAACAACGCATGGGTTCGCAAACGCTGATCATCGCCGCGTGTGATGACCGAGTTGAGCGAAATAATTTGCGCGGGTACGAGGTCAACGGCAGCTTCAATCATGTGCCGCGTTGGAGTTTCGATCACACCAATTGTTTTTTCGATGGTCACCAATGCACCAAGCCAGTGCGTGTTGTGCGTGAGTTCGGGGCCTGCGATGCCGGGGAAAAAATATTTGCCACCACCGGCAAATCCTGCGACTTCGTGCGGTACAGTCGCGCCGAAAACTAAAATCGTATCATAATTCGTAATCAATTTATTCAGCGTGATTGGCACTGCTTTGTGCAGCAACCCGCCCGTGATTTTTTGTACCTGTTCAGCGCTGAGTTCACCGATATTTACTAATTCATCTGGCACATCCCACTGATGGTCGTAAATCGCGCCAACCTTTGTCAGCCCGCTCAGCATCCCGACTTTGGCAAGCTTTTCCGTTGCGGTCATCGGGACGTGTGTACCTTGTGCAATTAACGCATCGAAGACTGCGACTTGTCTGGACGCGAGGAATTGCGCAGCGACAGGGAAGAGTATGTCTGTATTATCGTCACGAGTTTTGTCCGGGAGAATGGCGAGGACGCGTGCGCCAGGAGCAATGCTCAGCAAACCCTGCTGCACAATGTCGCGTAATTCATCCGGCGTTAAATCCAGTTCAGGGGCGCCGCGTCCAATCGTAGTAGCGATTGCAGGTTGAGTCATAGTAAAGCAAGCTCCTTTTCAACAGGTGACGAAGAAATAAGTATTTTTACGGGCAACTTTGCGTAATTTTACGGATAGAAATGTCGTCAGCCCTAAATTACCATGCAATGTTTTATAACCGCAATTGCACAGGAACAAACGAAGAAGCAAACCTCAGGTTGTTCAGGAACAGAAGTGCTAACGACGTGCTGCCAAATGCAACTCGGCATTCCTGAGCTACAAGGATATTTGCAGGAGGATAAAACCAAATGCGTAAAGTATGGATCAGCAGTGTGATTAGTTTATTGGTTTTGTTGGCTCCCGTTTTTGCCGACACAATCAAATTAAAAAATGGTGATCGCCTCACCGGATCAATCGTCAAATCAGACGAAAAAACTATTGTTATCAAAACTGAATATGCTGGAGCCGTAACCGTCAACTGGGACGCCGTGCAGGGTGTTGATTCCACTCAGG
>JANMKB010000198.1:0-2472 GCA_031371805.1 Blastocatellia bacterium
GCACATCGGCAGCATCGTGGAATTGGAAAAAGACCTGAACGCCTCGCGCATCAGGTCTTTCCGCTTTTATTGCGCTCAATGCCGAATCCGCGAATGGGCCGGGCTACTTTTCGGGACGCTATGCGCCTTTCAAAGTCACGATCACCGCAGCGGGTTTGACCAACGTAACGCACGCCGATGGCGAGGCACGTTTTGCTGAACGCTATAGTCAATTGCAATTGTTGGATGAACCCTTGCGCGGCACGGCAACAACAACTTCACCCCTCGGGCAAAACCCTGGGTGCAACTGATCCGACTGGCGGCCAGACCCTTGTGCCGGGTTGGTCGCGCGAGCGTGATGTGCGGATCGAAGACATCGAAGCGACAATCTATAGTGATCTGTGGTCCACTTGCGTTCGCCACAGGCACGCGCTTCCACTGCATTTTTGATTTTCAATATGAGCCGGCTGGCTTGGTTGTTGTGGGTGATTGTCCTTTTGCTTCCTGCACAATTGCAATGCCTGCACTCGCGCCAATGCGTGTCGCTCCTGCCGCAATCATTTCCCGCGCTGACGTTAAGTCTTTGACTCCACCCGCCGCTTTGACGCCGATTTCTGCGCCGACAGCTTGCCGCATTAATGCGATGTCGGCGACCGTTGCGCCGCCTTTGCTGAATCCTGTTGAAGTCTTCACAAAATCCGCGCCTGCTTCTTTGGCGAGCAAACACGCACGTGTTTTTTCTTCATCAGTCAGCAAGGCAGTTTCGATAATGGTTTTGACGATAGCGCAGGATTCGTGCGCGGCTTCAACAACGGCAAGAATGTCGCGGAAGACGGTATCATCAAGGCCGGATTTCAAGGCACCGATGTTGATGACCATATCAATTTCGGTTGCGCCATCCAGAATCGCACGGCGTGTTTCGTATGCTTTTACATCAGGCAAGGTAGCGCCCAGCGGGAAGCCCACGACCGTGCAAACTTTAACAGGCGAGCCGAGCAACAACAGCGCTGATTGTTTGACCCACGCCGGATTGATGCACACGGAAGCGAAACTAAACGTGCGCGCTTCGTGACAGAGTTTTTCGATTTCGGCTTTGGTCGCATCGGGCTTGAGCAACGTATGATCAATGTATTTTGCGACTTCAGCGTTTGCCGCCGCCGCTTCACCAAAGGCCAGACCAATGCGCGAAGCTCCGGCATCAAGCGCACACGCGAGCGTATGCGGCGTGCAGCCGCAATGCGCGTCGTTGCCTGCCCCATTCAAGCGAGCGAAGACTAAGTCGGTGATTTGTTCGATGAGATTTTCAATTTGAGCAGCCATACTTACTTTTTAGTTTTTTTTGCCTGTCGTTTGCGCCTGGGTTTTTCTTCTTCGTCTTCGCTGAGGGCAGGGAACTCTACGCGGTCGTAAATTTCTGCCATTTTTAATTCGCAACCAATCGAAGGAATTTTTACGGTTTCCGCTAACTCCGAAACCGTAGCTCGCAACACCCAGAACCCACTTTTATCAAGTGAGAAATGTTCGACGAGCGGCTCAGTTTGTGAGACCAGCAAATAATCAGTAAACGTCGAAATCCATTTTCTGTAACGACGAAATTTTTCACCGCGATCATACGCTTCAGTCGTAGGCAAAAGAATTTCGATGATAACTTTGGGATTCAGTAAAACATCTTTGTGGTCGTCGTGATAAAGCCGTTTGCCGCAGGCGACCATCAAATCAGCGTAAGAAAAAAATCCTTTAAGCGACCGCGAAAACTTCGGATCAGGGCCGCTGCGAACTTTCATGTTTGGCGAGAGCGCCGCGCAATCACGACCTTTAAGTTGAGTTCCAATTTCTACGGCTAAATTAATAGTAATAATTGAATGCGGGTCGCTTTCGCCCGCCATTACAAAAATTTCACCGTCAATGTACTCATGACGTTCTTCTGCTTCACGTTCCAGCAAAAGATATTCTTCAATCGTATAAACAGGTACAGTTTGTGCAAGTCCCATAATTTATTTCCTTAACAACAACTCTTTCTTGGACGCTCTTCATCCGGCGGTTGCCCTGTCGTATAGCCGCGCAGCACCGCACGAATGATATGCCACAGATGCCGTACTTGTTGGAGC
Organism: Blastocatellia bacterium; assembly: GCA_031371805.1. Taxonomy (GTDB): domain Bacteria; phylum Acidobacteriota; class Blastocatellia; order RBC074; family RBC074; genus JAFDVL01. The sequence continues at coordinate 2,088 of JANMKB010000198.1, forward strand.
AGGGAACGTTTCATTATTTCAAGACTACCATTCGCACGATACGTTGGAACAGGGACAACGGCAACAATCTGCGCAAGGCCAAGAGCGGGGCAGAATTTATTTGATACCGCAATTTTCCCGAACCATCCGTAGCCGCTTTGAAAATCACTGCCGCAACTTTTTCCGGCCCTGGCGCACTCTCGCCAAATTTATTCATATTCGCCATCGCCTTATTCACGAAGCTATCATAAGCGGTTAAGCCCGGCTTTGACATCACCTCCATCGAGCGATCATAAAAATCAGTTTTGATGGCGCCGGGTTCGATGATTTTGACGCGGATGTTGAAGGGCTGCAACTCGAATTGCAACGCTTCGGAAAATCCTTCGACTGCCCATTTTGTGCCGTG
>JANMKB010000743.1:0-2926 GCA_031371805.1 Blastocatellia bacterium
GGTAGACTTTGCGTTGAAGCGAAAAGATTTAGGGAAAGAATTTCGGGAGTATTTGAAGACGTTGGAGTTGTAGTTTTACGGTTTTTCATACCAGGCAGGATAAAATGTCAAATTATGAAGACAGTAAGGACTTGCGAACTTGGTATGTACAGCAGCAACCATTGTATGAGAGCTTTGCTTATAGGGTTAGAGAAACGATAGTGAGTCTTCTCGGTAGGGAAAAAATCGCCTATCTGAGCGTTACGGCGAGAACGAAATCACCTGAGAGTTTAATAAGAAAAGTCTCACGCAAAACATACAAGGATCCGAAGCAGGAAATTACCGACTTGGCTGGTGTGCGCATCATTACGTATGTCGAGCCAGAAGTCATAGCAGCTTGCGAAGTAATTCAACGCTCATTTAATGTGCATCCCGAGAAGAGCTTGGACAAAAGCAGTCAGCTAGAAGTAGACCGATTTGGCTATTGATCTGTTCACTTAGTTTGTGATCTTGGAGAAGCGCGTTGCTCATTGCCGGAATTCTCACTATTTTTAGGCATGCGGTTTGAGCTACAAGTAAGAACTGTTCTACAACACGCTTGGGCGGAGATTGAACATGACAGAAGCTACAAATTTGCTGGTGTATTACCCCGCCCACTACAACGCCGATTATATCTTTTAGCCGGAGTACTTGAATTAGCAGATAGAGAATTTGCCTCTCTTGCTACCGAGATTGATGATTACGCTGCCGAAGTCACGAGGAAAACACAAGCAGGAAATCTTGACATTGAAATCAATACAACCTCACTTCTCCAATACCTGTCTCCAAAAGTGGAGTACCTAATTAATGCTGGGCTAACAGACCTTGACCAAACACTTAGCGATGAAGTTGTCGCCGAGCTTTTAGATTTCAACCTTAAAACTCTCTCGGACTTAGATACACTAATTACCACAGAAGCCCTTACGACGATTGTGAAGCATCAGCCAGATTTCACACTAACTGGGTTTCTTCGTTGCATAATGATGATGACCGCTCTGGAGCGATATTTTCGCGATTGTTGGAACGACCATTGGGAAGTGATAGGCCCAGACACGTTTGCAATGCTTATAGAAAAATATGGGTCAAATATTGTTGATGATGTGCTACGTCGGTATCAGATTCATACCGAGGACGACTTTTAATTGCCTAAGATTGAATTAAAAGATTACCTATTTATGGTCACTTCCATACTCTTTTTCTAAACGCCAAGTAAATCCACCTCGTCAAATTTTCATCAATGAAAAACTAAAACCCAAAATTTGTAGTAAAAGCAACTCAATGAAAATAAGGTTCATAACTTTTTGAGTATGGAAATTCCGTCCATTGGCAAAGTCACAAAAGACGAAGAACTTGACTGGTACTACAGCGAACCAATCCGTGTGCCAGTACTCGGCGATCAGATGTGTCAGATAATCGTCGAAGGCTATGACGAAGACTCCAGCAAAGATGATTTTCATGCTGCGATCAGGAATTTTCTTTCTCTTGATCAATCCGTACTGAAGCAGGCTGAAGCGGATGTCTTTCAATACTACAAGACTGTAACGCAGACTGGGATGAAGGTCATGAACGATTCATCTCCATCGAATCAGCCAGTGACGTCCAGCTTGGCGCTAAGCCACTTGTGACGCGGCGCGGCTACGGTGATCAGGGAATTTATATTTCACTGGACTGCGAATGCGATTGGGAAAAAGAACACGGCTTGCAAATCGTCTTCAAGAACGGCCTGAAAATTAACAAAATTGGTGCGTAAGTACCTGAGAAAAAGAAATACCGCATAGACAGGATTAACAGGATGCACAGGATGCACACAGAAGGCCGATAAACATTGAGTTTTTTCCTCATCCTGTGCATCCTGTCAATCCTGTCTAGTCCGCCTTATTTTTATCTACCTGCTTACCGGGCGAATTTGTGCTACAGAACTGGCAACAAGCTGGGCTGAACGTTCCTTCTGCAATCAAGCGAGGCTTATACACAATCGAAGAAAGCCTGATTGTGAAAATGGTTGGTAGCCTTACTACAATTGATGAACAAGCACTGGAAATTTCATTGCGAAATTGGTTGGGGCTGAAGTAGCAAAACGCTAGTGCTGCCTGCCCTAATTTTGTGCGATTAAGCTCCACGCGTAAACGCCAGCCGAATCCCCAGCAGCGTCAAAATCAGCACCAACGCAATCCCAATCAAACCGAGCGGTTTATCAATGCTGCTGATACCTGTCCATTGCAGATAATGGATGCGGTACAGCCAATCTATCCGATCCGTATCTTTACCTTTTTGCTGTAAGCTCAGCCGATTCCAGTTGAGCGTGATTTCTACGCCTGTATCTGTTTTGGCGGTGTTGCCCGCGATGCTCACAATGTTTCCATAACGCTCAGGATGTGCGGCGCAGGCGTCCTGGAATAACAATTTAATTTTGTCTGGATCAGGTGCAGCTTGCGGCTGCATCGTATTTGGATCAAGCTGCGACCAACCCGTTTTAGTTCGCACTAATAAATGTTCACCCAGCACGGTGCGTAGGTAGCGAACCTCAAACCATGCCGGATCAGGTGCGAGCGTGAGTTTTTGCTCAAGCGGATAGGTTTTCAGCGCCAGCATTTCGTAGGCGTCTTTGTATCCGGGCTTGAGAAAAAAGATCAGCCCGGTCAGCGCCCAGCCAAAAAATGGCAGCAGTAAAATGAGGCCAAGCACACGATGGAATTTTCTGGCATTCAGGAGTTTTCGTGGCATAAACTTTTAGTTTGTACTGCATGGTAAGCGCAAACTTTCGATGAAAACAGGCGTTCAGAGTTCGCGCTTTAGCGTGGGAGCCTGCGATAAGTTTTTAGTAATGGGAACGGCACAAACTAAAAGTTTATGCCACATTTATACTAATTTTCTTTGACGCGGCGGGGGCGAACGGATTTTGTTTTAT
>JANMKB010000016.1:0-2847 GCA_031371805.1 Blastocatellia bacterium
TTCAACCCGGTCATCATTAATGCGGGAGGCATCTCGACCAAGACCATTACCCTGATCAATCCCAATGCGACTCCCGCGACTCTCACCGCGCCACTCACTGATACCTTGCCTGCGGGGTTGGTGATCGCCGCGACGCCCAATGCCAGTACAACTTGTGGCGGCGTACTAGCTGCTCCGGCGGGCGGATCCGCGTTTACATTAACGGGAGGCACAATTCCAGGCGGCGCACCCGGTAGTTGCACCATAACAGTGAACGTGACCGCAGCAGTTGGAGGCACTTACATCAACACGCTGCCTGCGGGAGCTTTACAGACCAGAAATGGCAGAAATTCGGCTGCTGCTGCTGCAACGCTGACCGTTGTGCCACCAACAGGTCCTCCCACACTCAGCGTAAGTTTCAACCCGGTCATCATTAATGCGGGAGGCATCTCGACCAAGACCATTACCCTGATCAATCCCAATGCGACTCCCGCGACTCTCACCGCGCCACTCACTGATACCTTGCCTGCGGGGTTAGTGATCGCCGCGACGCCCAATGCCAGTACAACCTGTGGCGGCGTGCTGACCGCACCGGCGGGTGGAACTGCGTTTACATTAACGGGAGGCACTATTCCCGGCGGTTCTCCCGGCAGTTGTACCGTGACGGTGAATGTGACTGCGGCGGGTGCAGGTAATTATTCCAACACGCTGCCTGCGGGAGCTTTACAGACTAGCAATGGCAGCAACACTTCTTCTACCACTGCGACCCTGACCGTTCTCCCACTGATTCCCATCAAAATTCCGTTCCCCAACGATCAAAAGCCCGGCTCCCTGCTGGTGTTTCCCTACTACAAACACGATGCGCAAAATAAAGTAGACACACGATTGACGATTACGAATATTGGCAAATTGCCGATCAACGTTCACTTCCTGTTTATAGATGGCGCAACCTGTCAGGAATCTGACCAGTTTGTGTGCTTTACGCCGAATGCCAGCATTACGTGGAAAGCCTCAGAATTTGATCCGCAAAACAAAGGCTATGTGATTGCCTACACGGTAGACAACATGGGGCGACCGATTGCCTACAATGGGTTGATCGGCAACGGCTTTGTGAATGATGGGGAATATGTGGACAACTATGGCGCAGAATCTTTTTCCTCTTCCCTGCCAATTGGTTCGCCACTGGGCGCAGTTGCTACGCCTGGACTCTCGTGGACAATACCATTTGATGGACTGTCCCTTGATCTGGCTCCCTCAACGTTTGCTGTGGATATTCAAAGCCCGCTAGATGCCGTCAATCAGAAAATTGTCCTGGCGGGTCTGAGTGGGGATGCGTATGCGGGAAAATTAAGCGGCGTAACTCAGATTGGGACGGGACTGGCGTATAACGGTCACGAAGCATTACGCAGTTTTTCACCTTTCATCAGTGGTCAGTGTTTTGCTGAAAAGATCGTGAACGGCACGAATCCCAAAGTGACAGGCACACTTGCAAGCCTGATTCCAAAAGGGGAAGTGGGAACATTAAGATTTAGTGTCACAGCAGCCGTCGGGTTGTTGATGACCTCCAATCAAACTGCTTTCGGCGGAAGCAGGACATTGCATAAGGTGCAGGTCGCCAGATCGTCTATTATTATTCCGCTGGTAATGCCGGATTGTCAGTTTTGGGTAAACCCTGCCTAAAGTTAGCGAAGGAACGGGAAAAAATAATTTGCAATACTTCTGCCTGGCATAAACCAGCACGTAGTAAGGACGGAAAAGCCCACGAAAGTCATACTCATTTGAGTTGCCATATGACTTTCGTGGGCGATGTTTTTTTTGCTTCTCAGACCTGGTTAGTTTCCTGACATTCAAGGCAATCTCACCTGTAGGCAGCCCCGAAATTTGTAATTGTCTAATAATGAACAGCGCTCCTGATGAAAGGGAGAATACTCAGCCTGAACAGAATTCAGCGCTGAAGTTCGTGCGTTTTCCCTCTTCAATAAGTGTCGAGTGAGTTAGCGTAACCGCAGCCGAGGAGAGAAATACAATGAAAATTTGTATCGAATGGTGGGGCGTTTGTCAGCGTCGCGGTCTTGTTGGTAACAATGAACATTCATGCCAGCGCCCCGGCTTCACGGCGTCAGGCCGATGCGCCGTAACAAAGCGGCAAAGCGCGGGTCTGCGCGCAAGTCGTCAAACTCCGGTTCGACTTTCAGCCATATCAAATCAGAATTCCTGTCCTGGTACGCCTTCTCCAGCCACATCAGGGCTTGTGCGTTCTCGCCCAGACCGACGTAGATGACGGCGAACAAGTAGGGACTGATGTACCGCTGCTTGGACATCTCGCGCAACTCCGCCAGCACCTTGAGCGCCTCAGTGCGCTGACCGGCCAGCGCAAAAGCATGCCCAAGCTGCGCGAGCAGTTGCGGATTTCGTTCCGCCTGCGCCAGTCCCTTTTGCAGTGTTGCAATCGCCTGCGCATATAGATTCTTTTGACCGTAGGCTTGTGTGAGCCACTGGTAGGTGGGCGGGTAATGCGGTTCCAGGTTGATTGTCTTTTCAAATTGTTGGATGGCTTCGTCGTATTGACGTGCAAAGTATAACGTCGCGCCAGCTACCATGTTTTGTCTAGGCGAAATTGGGTCGAGTTCCAGCGCGCGTTTCCGCTCGGACTGCGCTTCGTCAAACCGTCCCCGGATTTCCAGACAGTCGCCGTAAAGTTGATATGCGCTCACATTATTGGAGTCCAGCGTTTGCGCGCGTTTGAGTTCCTTTTCCGCTTCCGCCCAATCCCAGGCGTAAAAGAGCTTGATCCCGCCCAGCGTCAGGTGCGCTTCGGACAGGGTGTCGTCAAGCGCCAGGGCTTTCGCGACATACTCTTTAGCTAGG
>JANMKB010000043.1:0-8840 GCA_031371805.1 Blastocatellia bacterium
TTAGTAATTGGTTGTTCAATGCGAAACAGAAAATCCGGCGTGATCAGAATCGTTTGCACGACTAACGCAATGCTTTGCTCAAACGTGCGACCACGTTCTGTGGCTTTGGTGAAGATGCCAGCTAAGCCAGTAATTTCTGCCGGCTCAACCGGACGACGAAACGCGCGATGTGCCAACCTGGTAATAATTTTTTGCTCGCATCCCGGTTGATGATTGCCCTTCAAATGTCCGCAGGTGTACAGCTTTTGCAACGATTCAGGCGCAGGCGTTTGGACAGCTTCATAAGGGCCGTTGATTTCTATTTCAGCAATAGCCATGCCGCCAAATTGTGGTTTGCGATTGCGGAAGCGTTCGAGCTGCGCTTCTCTGTTTTTGATTTGTTCCGGCGTCGCGTCTTTGGGCAGAGGAGGGAAGTTACGGGCGGGATCGGGTGATGGTAGCTTCGATGGATTTGGCCCGCCAAATGAAGTTGGCAATCCCTCAAACAAGCGCGGGAAAGCGGCAATTAACTGATGTTGCCCGGCTGGAACTTTCAACCGAACTTCCATAAAAACAGGCAGCCGTTCGTTCGTTTCAGTTACTTTGCTGGGAACCTCAAAGCTTTGAACAATTTTGCCGTCCAAATATAAATCCATCATTTGCGGTTCAGAACCGGGTGGCCTCGCACCATCGGCACGAACGCGAAAATGGTATTCGCCTGTCGCGGGAAAACGATATTTCCAATGATAAGAACCGGGATGCGAAACGCCTGTCACGTCATAATCCTGCATCGTGTAAAACGGTGGCTGCGTGATCTGAACAGGGTTGATTTCCATGCGGCGAGGACGCGTCGGTTCAAGGCGGAAAGTTTGCGCTTTTACTTCGGAGCCGAAGACAGCAAGGCGGGAGATTTTTTCTGCCGCTGCCAGGTATTTTTCCATCAGCGTCGGCGAAAGCGTCAACGCATCGGCAATATTATCAAAGCCGTGCGCCGAATCGTCCTGCGGGAAATCGTTGGCGGGTTCGATGTCTATGCCCAGCAAATCGCGGATCGTGTGATTATATTCTGCGCGATTCAACCGCCGTGCAGTGATGCGACCGGGGTCAGGTTTGACCAGCTTGTCAGCTTCGGCAAATTCTTTTTCAAGCCAAAACATCACAGCATCAACTTGCGCTTTATCAGGGCGAGGCATGCCCTTGGGAGGCATTTCACCCGTTTGCAATTTATGCAGAACAGGTTCCCAATGCTCGCGGGCTGAGGACGGCGAGATAATCGAAACGGCTGTCTTGTAAAGTTCTAAATCCAAGCCGCCCGCCGGAGATTTTGCGTTGTGGCAACCAACGCAATACTCCGCCAGAAACGGCACAATTATTTTTTCAAAAGCGTCGGACTTATTCGTTTTCTGCGCCTGACTCGTTTGCAGAAAATACGCCAGCACGATAAAAAATGTTGTCGTTAGAAAAAGAACTTTGAATGTGCGCACACTGTACCTCTGCTGCTTAATTAACGTCTGACCAGGCGATAACTCACAAACGATAATTGTTTGCTATCCGGCGACCAGGACGGAACATTCATAGTGCCTTGCCCGCCAAACAATTTCGCTAACACTTGAATTTCTCCGCCGCCCACGGGCATCAATCGCAGCATCACATCTTTGTTGGCGGGATGCCCTGCGACATCTTTCTCAAAAGTCACAAACGCGAGCCATTTCCCATCCGGTGAAGGATGCGCAAACCAGTTGTTGTATTCGTCATTTGTAATTTGCGTTTGTTCGCTGCCATCCGGTTTCATGCGCCAGATTTGCATTAACCCACTGCGTACCGAATTGAAATAAATGTATTTTCCATCGGGCGAATATTCGGGGCCATCGTCCAATCCGTCAGCAGTTGTCAGGCGCGTCTCTTCGCCGCCTTCAACCGGAATTGTGTACACATCAAAATTACCGTTGCGATTTGCGCAATAGGCCAAAGTCTTGCCGTCCGGCGACCAGCCGTGCCAATAGGACGGCGCAAGTTTTGTGATGAGCTTCGGAGTTCCACCTGTCATCGGCAATGTATAAATTAACGATTGTCGCTGTGTTTTGGCTGGATCGGTGAACTGTGATTGATCGCTGATGACCAGTTGTGTTCCGTCCGGTGAGATGCCGTGATCGTTGTTAGCGCGGATCGCAAAGCCTGTCTCAAGCGTTTCGATTGCGCCGCCTGTTACTGGCATTTTGACCATTCGTCCGGCGCGATTGAAGAGTAAATATTTGCCATCACGTGACCAATTGGGTGCTTCAAAATGTTCGTTCGCACTGTAAACAACTTTGCGATCTTTGGAAGAAATCGCCATCGTTTCCAAAGTGCTTTCGATGATTTTTGTATTCATCAATTCGACATCGGAAAAGACTGCTTTTTCCAGCGCGTTATTGTCGTGTGCACAAACAGCGAGGCCGATGTAATACGGTTCAGTTAATTTAATTCTGAACGATCCACCGGATGAATGAAGTTGTTCACCTGCGCGGGCAACAGACATAAAAACGTAATCGCCTTCTTTTTCAATGCGCAGGCGAACAGGACCTTTGACATTGGATTGCACTTCACGCGTTGGTCCACCTTTGACTTCGCGGTATTGCAAAGAAGTCAGTCCGTCGCCGTGCAATGCTGCGTCAGCGTAGGGCGAATCTGCCTCCAGACTTTGGCGAATCAGCAACACGCCTTTTTTATGCGCGTTGCCGCCTTCGCCAAGAATTTTTATGGTTGCCGCAAATGAAACATCGCCGGACATTCGCTTCCACACGAAATGAAAGCCGTCCGCCATCGCCCACATATTTTCGCCGCCGCCTGAAACTGTATAACTTTTTGTCGCGGCATCGAATTCAGCACCGCCTTTATTTTTCACTGCGCCGACGTCGTTGTGGTTATCGAAAATGCCGATGGCGGTTGATTGTGCAAACGCAGTCAGGGTTGATAGGAGGGCTACCGTCAAAGTTAGTAATCGTAGTTTCATGATATTTTTCATTGAAGAGTCTGAAGAATTTTTTAGACAGGGTTGATAAGATTTTTTCACGATTAACAAGACAATTTTTCAATTTATTTGAAATGTTTGACTTGTTCATCTTGCCTGAAAATCTTGTCAATCCTGTCCAGTATTTCAATTCACTAAAATCTTAATAGTTCAAGAAAGCGCATACTCACCGGAATTTGCTCAATCGAAACTGGTGATTCGTCTTCGATGAAATACCACTTCACGCCAGCCTTTTGTGCAGCCTTCAAAATTTCAGGCCATTTCATAATTCCTGTGCCGAACGCTACGTCGTTGGTGATGTCGGATTTGCCTGTCAGCAATCCGACGGGAGTGCCTTTGCGCATATCTTTGACGTGCATTAGCTCAAAACGGTTTCCGTATTTTTCAAGCAGTTTCACCGGGTCTTGTCCGGGATGCACGATCCAGAAAATATCCATCTGGTAGCGCACAAATTCCGGCTTCGTTTCCTGCATCATCAAGTCAAACAATGTGCCGTCGCCATAAGGTTGAAATTCGTAGCCGTGCGTGTGATAGAAAAATTTCAGACCGTGTTTGGCTAACGCTTCGCCAGCACGATTGAAGACGGCAATCGCATCGCGTGCAGCCTTTTCATCGAATGGGTCTTGATGCGGAATCCACGCGGTTCCAGTGTATTGCAAACCTAACGCTTTGGCTTCGCGGGCGACGCCTTCCACGTCGTCACGATAACGCGCGTAATTGTACAAGCCACTAACGGGTTTCAAGCCTTTTGCATCAAGTTGTTTTTTGAATTCTTCGGGCTTGAGTTTGTAGGTGTTGCCTACTTCGACATATTGAAAACCGAAATCGCGCACACGGTCGAGTGTACTCGGAACATTTTTCGCCAGTTGTTCGCGCACGCTGTAAAGCTCCAACCCGATTGGCCCTTTGAAACTTGCGCCTAAGCCAGTCGCAGGTTTCAACATGCCTAAATCCGCGAGCCATTCTTCAAAGCGTTTCGGCCACGAACCAAAGGGGATTCCATCACGCGGCTTGATGCCGCCGCCGTGTCCGCCGTGCGCGTAAATATGCAAATCAGTTTGCACGCCAGCCTTGAAAAGTGAATCGTGAAACTCGACAGTTTGTTTGGCATGAAAAGCATCATCAAGTCCCGCACTGGTGAGAAAAGCCGGCGCCGCATCTTTCGGCGCAGTGATGTCCATCGGCGACCAGCCTGGATAAACCAGTCCGACAAAATCAGGACGACAGCTTTGCCGATCAATCGGATCAGCGGCGTCAGCTTTGCCGCGATCAAAGCGAATATCGGCGAGTGCGCCTAATGCTCCTCCGGCTGAAAATCCCAGGACGCCAATGCGACTTAAATTTACTCGCCATTCCTTCGCACGTTCACGCACAATGCGGATAGCGCGTTGCGTGTCCTGCAACGCTTCGCCTTCGACGGTGTATTTATAATTCGGTGTTTGTGCTAAACGATATTTTAGAATGAAAACATTTATGCCCATCCCGTTCAGCCATTCCAGCAAATCAGTTCCTTCCGAACCCCAGACGAGTTGGCGATGTCCGCCGCCGGGAGCGACGATCAACGCTGTACCGGTATTTTTTTCCGGTGAAGCCAGATGAACTTCAATGGAAGGATTATGAACATTGACGATGGACGCGATGCGCTGCCCTGGTTGCGGATTCGCCGGCGTAGTCACTTCCTTTTCATTTGCGCCTTGCAAGGTCGAATGACCACTCGGCCATAGATTGACAACTGGTGGTGTAGGTTGTGCGCTGCAAATTATAGCAACCAGCAACATAGCGAATAACAACAGGCGATGGGTCATCTTGCAAAACATGGTGATTATTTTCCTTTCTAACGAAACTTGATGCGGGATATCTTTTTTACTTATTGCTCTGATCAGAGCAGGCTTATTTGAGCATACGCCTTGAAAATTTGGAATGCCTTTGAGTAGTTACTGGCGAAGCAGACTGGGTTCCTGACAATCTGCTTCACCAGTTCGTCCAATAAGTTTACAGAGAAACTTACAGATCGAAATTTAGAAGACCAGTTTCAGCGCCAGTTGAATTTGGCGTGGGCCGTTGCTCTGACCTCCAACTGTGCCAAAGCTCCCGGAATCAAGCTGGCTGTTTGGCCCGTTAAACCTTACCCGGTTGAAAGCATTGAACATTTCGGCACGGAATTGGACGTTCCATTTGCCTTCGTTGAAGTAGTTATTTTTGAACAAAGACAAGTCGAAGTTTTTATCACCGTCCTGCCGCAGGTTCGGCATCACTCGTGCAGTGTTGCCAAATGTAAAGGCTGGCGTCAGGGTGAAATCAGTCGTATCGAACCATTTCAACAGCTTATCGGTTTTAGTGCCGGTAAGATTTGAATCAGTGCCGTTCCAAGTGGGGCGCTGGGTTGGATTGAAGATGCCAACGTTGTTTGCTCCCTGTGTGATAATGATCGGTAAGCCGCTCTGGAAAGTGACGATCCCGTTGAATTGCCAGCCGCCCGCTACCCAGTTGGCAATTGGGTGCCAGTTACTACCGAACCTTTTATTTTTTCCGACAGGCAGATCGTAGACAAAGCTGGAGACGATACGATGTCGAATGTCCTGCGAACTGATGGAACGTTCTGCTGCACGGTCATAGACGTTTTGACGCGCACTGGCCTGTCCCAAAAATCCGACCGTAGTTGACACGTCATCAATCAATTTGCTCCAGGTATAGGCGACGAGGAAGCTCATGCCGTTGGAGAAACGCTTGTCCACCTTCATTGTTCCGGCGTGATAGATCGAAAATCCGAATGGAACGCGGAAAGCGTTAACGTCACCATATTGCGGAAAAGGTCGGAGGAGTTGTTTGCGCTGCACCGTTGCAAAGCGCAAATTCGAAGTCGGATTCGTAAAGATTCCGAAGAACGGATTTGCCACCTGCGCATTTAATTGAGCATCAAGATTGGCAAAGCCTGATTGCAACGTTAAGAAAGAGGCAGGCAACTGGTTAAGGTTCACCCCGTTTTCGCCTGCGAGCAGGCGCGTACCTTTGCTACCAAGATATGCGGCTTCAAACAATAGACCGCCCGGCAGTTCACGCTGCACGTTGAAATTCCATTGCTGAATATAGGGGCTGTGCGTGTCAGGAAAGACACCACCATCACCACCGCCCACACTCAGGCCGAGGCGTGTGGACGCTCCCAGGCTCGTACCCGTCGGAAGGTTAAATCCATTTGGAAACGGATTGTCAAGGAAGACAACTGGCACGCGACCATCCAGGCTGACGACTGATTGGCTGGCAGTACGGAATCCGATCATACCCGACGAACCGGTGTGTCCGGCGGCCTGATAAGCTGATGGCGAATAGGAAATACCATACGCCCCACGAATGACCGTTTTGGGTGTGATGTTATAAGCAAAACCGAAGCGCGGGCCGAAATTGTTTTTATCTATTGGCACCTGGCGACGGTTATCCGCCGTGACAAAATTCACCACGCCTTTCAGATCGTTGGAATTAAAGAAGGCATTCGCCGGAACTTTGCCCACGAGCGGTGACGCCGCCGTCGGATCAAAGACGCCATAACGATTGAATCGTTCTGTACGTGGAATATCCAGTTCATAACGTAACCCTAACGTTAAGGTCAGTTTTGGTGAAACCTTCCACGAATCCTCGGCATAAAATCCCCAATATGGACTGGACGAGGCTGGCGTTGGATCGTGACTTAACGTGCCTCCCCCTGCGGTAGTGCTATTGCTGTTGCCTGGGACGCCTAATAGGAATGTCGCCATGCCAAATCCTGCCGTACTGCTGCCCGAATTAAAGACTCGTTGCGTCCACGATTGGTTGAAGCTGTACTGTCCGGCAGGTTGGCTTAACTGCTTAAAGTTGAGCATCAAAAAGCGATAGTCGGCTCCGAATTTCCAGGTGTGCCGCGCAAATGTTTTGGTTGCCCCTACCACGAAGCTGTGTGTGGTTGGCGCAATGATTAAATCGTTGAATGTTTCCTGACCCAGCGACGAGACTCCGCTGATGTCAAAGCGGGGGAATTCCAGGGCATCTGCCACTGTTTTCAATGATGAAGGGAAGCCGAGTTGCGTGAAATCAAAGCCGGTCGAAAACGGCGTGCGAACCGAGACACGACGGCTTAAGCCATAACGAACGCTCATCACGAAGGTCGGGCTGAACGTGTAAGAGTTGTCTATCGCAACGCTGGTAGCCGTGTTTTGCGTTGGGCCGGCGTTGTTCGGCGTGGCGAGATTGCCATAATGATTATAAGGAAGGCTTTCATTTTTGAACATGCGAGAGAATCTGATGAACGAGCGCAGATTTTGGCTGAAATTGTGATCTACGCGCGAATCAATCTGATTGCTCTTATTAATATTTGTGCCAGAAGCAAAGAAGTTATTTTGCTGCGTGTTGACGTTGCTGGGAGCGGTGTTGGGGGTGGGCCAGTATTTCATCAGATTGCGGGCAACCGCACTCTGACGGTTGGCGCAGATGACATTGAGGACGCCGTTACAGGAAATCTGGGTGCGCGTCCCATCAGCCGCCGTAGTAAGTGGATCGTAAATAATAATATCCGCGCCAGAAGAATTCTTTAAGCCACGAAAATCTCCATCACGCCACGCCTGAATCGGTACGGTAAAGCTGGAGGCGGATGCCGAACCTTGTCGGTTGCCTTCAAAGTTGAAGAAGTAAAAAGTTTTATCTTTAATAATCGCGCCGCCGACGTTACCGCCAAATTGGTTACGTTTAAAGCTCCCTTTCTTTTGTCCGGCACGATTGGTGAAGAAATTAGTCGCATCCAGTGCGCTGTTGCGGTGAAATTCAAAGAGCGTCCAATGAAAATTATTTGATCCACTCTTGGTGACAAGGTTGATGACACCGCCGCCCGTGCGCCCGAATTCGGCGCTGAAGGCATTCGTCTGCACGCTGAATTCCTGCACCGCATCCACGGAAGGCGTGTATGCAAGGTCAAGAATGGAAACGTTATTTTCAGCGCCGACATTGGTAATACCATCAATTGTTACTTCGCTGGTCGCGTTGCGTCCGCCGCTGATGGAAGGTGAAGAGCCACCCAACGAAGATTGGACGCCAGGGCTGAGTGAAGCCAGCGCAAACGGATTACGTCCGTTCAGTGGTAAGTCCACGATGCGCTTGTTTTCAATGCTTTGGCTAACGGTCGAACTCGTAGTTTCAAGCGTGGCTGCGCCATTCGCCGTTACTGAAACGGTTTCGGTGGTCGCGCCAATGGTAAGTGTGGCATCTACTTCACGCACCTGTTGTACGTCAACCTTGACATTGTCTACCTCGGCGGCTTTGAAACCGGATTTTTTGACTGTCAATTTATAAAGTCCCGGTTTTAATTGCGGGACGACGTAGGTTCCATTGTCTTCGGTCACAGTATTGCGAGTTTCGTTGGTGGCGAGGTTGGTAATTGCTACTTCGGCACCGACCACGACTGCTCCGGCAGCATCCAGGACAGTTCCGCGCATTGTGCCAGTGAATTGCTGGGCTAGGATTGAACTGGAAAATATAATTAGTAACAGGCTTACTAAGCCAATACAATTTAACCTTGTTTTGGATAAAGGACTGGACATATAGAATCTCCTTAAGGTACAAGTTTTGTTTTTATGGTAATCGGGCTGGTGCTGTGACTTACCTTGAGACGTGACTCACAGCTTTACTGACAATGAAACGCAAATGCGGTATCGAATCAATGCGATACGTTTTTCATCATCAGAACCTGATATTGCTTACTGCTTCCAAGTTGGTCTAATATTGACCTGTTTTAATTTTCTTATCTTTTCTATTTTCCCCAGCTAAGAGCGAATTGTATCCTGAAGGCGACATGAAGTCCTTTAGGCCAGGTAAATTTTTGATAAAGAAA
>JANMKB010000050.1:0-5321 GCA_031371805.1 Blastocatellia bacterium
CGTTGAAATCATTAAAGCTGCGGGAGATTTGTTCGATGCCCAGGGAACAATGATTACATTTTAGTTGAGGCGAACTATCGCAGAATGCCTGATGTGCGCAATCGGTCTTTCATCTTCTCCAAAAATTCCCAAATCCAAAGCAACAATTTCATGACCGCGCCGCTCAAAGGCTTCGGCAACTTTACCGCGCATCGAAAGCCGCTCGCCACTCTCAGGAAGTGAATAATGCTGCACCGTGCTTCCTGTATGAATCCACGGACCAAGCTTCACATTTGCCATCAGAATTTCGTTCGCCTGTGCCAGGTAAAAAGCTGGATGACAAACAGCACGATCACCAAAAAATATTGGCAAAGTCGCGCAAACATCTTTCAGAAATTTCGCTTTAATTTCCGCGAGATTTAATTCCCAATGTAAGGAACCTAAAATCTTTCCGACTGGCAAATTTGTAAGACTGGCAGGTAATCGTTCTGCTGGTTTGGGCAAATCGTGATTTGGATAATCTGGCGGATTTAGTATTGGAAAATTTTCTAAGCGCGAAGCTTCGCTGACCGCGCATAACATCCCACTCGCATCGAACAATTCCAGTTTCATCACATCATCGCTCGCCAAATTCCCTTTCACCGTAACCTCTTCGCCGTGATAAATTGGCTTCAGAAATTTTGCTGCCATTGTTCCGCGTTCGACCCAATTCACTCCAAAATATTCTGCCACTAGATGCGTCAGATACGCATACACGCCAACGCCGGGGACAAGCCCGCCTCTGAATCCAAATTGTGCCGCGACTTCATCACTGTGAATTTTATTATTGTGATCTGCGGCGTAATTATTGCCGATGATTTTGTAGGTCGGGAATTTCTGTTCAGATAATATTTTATTCATGCTGTTTGCCCTGTAGTCGCTTACGGTTGTGTGTAGTAAACTCTTCGGCGAAGTACTTCCATCAAAATTTATCATCACTTTTCAAGGAGAGAAAATGCACGCAATGCACCTGCCATTAACCCTGATTTTTATGTTTGTCATGCTTTTCAGCATAACTATCGCACAAGATGCGCCGCCTTCATACGGCCCTGCGATTACGCTCGAACAGGCGAAAAAAGTTGCCGCCGCCGCTGAAGCCGAGGCGCGCAAAAACAAATGGAACGTCTTCATCGTCGTCGTAGATTCCGCGACCAATCCGGTGCTGATGCAGCGCATGGATGACGCGCAACTCGGCAGCCTCAACGTGGCGCAAAAGAAAGCCTACACCGCCGCCGCCTTTCGCCGCTCCACCAAAGTTTTTGAAGATGGCATTGTCGCCGGCGGCATCGGCATGCGAATTCTTGGCAACGAACAGGCGATGCCGATTGAAGGCGGCTTGCCAATTGTTGTGAACGGCAAAGTCATCGGCGCGATTGGTGTTTCCGGCGTGACGAGCCAGCAAGACGGCATTGTCGCCAAAGCTGGTGCAGAGGCACTGAAATGAAAACTACACGATTCATCGCTTTACTCGTCGCGTTGTTTGGGATCGCGCACGCGCAACAATCGGAGTCGTTCGTCCCGAATTACGACGAAGCCAAGGTCGGCAGCTATACATTGCCTGATCTATTGACGATGAATGACGGCACCAAAGTCACGAACGCAAAGCAATGGCGCAAACGCCGCGCCGAGCTTTTGCATTTGTTTGAGACGAATGTGTACGGTCATACGCCCACAGTAAAGCCCACGCTTCGCTTTGAAGAAAAACTGCGCGATGCAAATGCGTTGGGCGGCTTAGCCACGCGACGTGAAATCACGATTCACTTCACAGACAAGACTGATGGGCCGAAGTTGAATTTGATGCTGTATGTGCCGAACAAAAAGACAGGGCGCGTGCCTGCCTTCATCGCAATGAATTACAACGGCAATCACGCGGTGCATCCTAATCCAAAAATTACGATGACGACAGGATGGATTCGGGAGAACAAAGAAAACGGCATCATCAATAATCGTGCTACGGAATAATCCCGTGGCATCGAAGCGCATCGCTGGCCGATTGAAATGATCGTGCAGCGTGGGTACGCCGTAGCAACGTTTTATTACGGCGATGTCTTTCCCGATCACAAAGATGGATTAGCCGATTCGATCATCCCGCATTACACGAAAGATTCAAAAGCCGAGGATTGGAACGCGATTGGCGCGTGGGCGTGGGGCTTCAGTCGCGTGCAAGACTACCTCGAACGCGACAAGGACATTGATGCAAAACGCGTTGCTATCGTCGGGCATTCCCGACACGGCAAAGCCGCATTGTGGGCTGGTGCGCAAGACGAACGCTTTGCGATGGTTGTTTCTAACGATAGCGGCGAGAGCGGTGCAGCGTTGGCGCGGCGGAACTTTGGCGAAACGGTTACCCGTATCAATACATCGTTTCCACATTGGTTCAATGCAACCTACAAAAAATACAACGACCGGGTAAGCGAATTGCCCGTGGATCAACACGAGATATTAGCCCTGATCGCACCGCGCCCGTTGTATGTGGCCAGTGCCGTTGAAGATCAATGGGCTGACCCGCGTGGCGAATTTTTATCTGCGCAGGCCGCGACGCCCGTGTACAAGCTACTCGGCAAAGATGGCCTGAGCGCAGCGCAGATGCCCGGCCTGCATCAGCCTGTGATGAGTACGATTGGCTATCATATCCGCGCGGGCGTTCACGACATTACAAAATACGATTGGGAACAATTCTTGAATTTTGCGGATCGTCATTTGCCGCGGAAATAGCTCAACGAAAAGCGACTATATGTGAAGATGAGCTTCCATAATATTGACAAACAAAAATATTCAGAAAAACATCGTCCGACTTTGACTGTATGCAACCAAAGTAAAGCTAATTTTATAGGATCACAATGCTGAAAGTATTTCTCTCATATTCACATACTGACGGAAGCGAAAATGCCGCTCGTCTTCGAGAAGAACTCAAGATAGCGTTTGATGTCTGGCGCGATACTGAGGAAATGCAAGGCGGCGAATCCTGGAGAGAACAGCTTAGAAATGCTCTTCATGAAGTTGATATAGTGATTCTCTTGCTCACTCCCGCTGCCGTAACCTCGCCTTATGTTGCAGAAGAATGGAAGGGCGCGCGCTTATTAAAGAAGCCTGTGATTCCAGTATTAATAACGTCTTGCAACATTCCTGACGAGCTAAAATAAACTCACTATAGGGATTTGTCTCACCCAGACAGGTACGGTCAGATGTTGATGGCGCTACGTAACGATCTCAGTAAGGCATATGACTCTCTCTATAACAAAATAAACGAGTCTTTGTTGGAGTACCTGAGAACTGACACACTCAAAGTTTTTCATCCAGCTCTGAATAAAGTAAAGCATTGGGTTGATCTTAAAATTTATCCTCCAAAAGTTCTCCGTGCATTAACAGAGCTTTTAGTGCGAATGAATGCCGATCACAGGCAAGGACATTCGCTTAGCGACATTTTTGATCAAGCATTAACCTCTGATTACATTGGGCGGGAGGTCCCCCTGTGGCGCGAGATCGAGGCTAGTAGGGGTGTCTTCGACCTTATTTTGGAATCGTTTCGTTCAGAGATCAAACTTGGCAAAACAATTCCAATCGTGCTTTTAGTGATGAATAAAGCTGAGGCAAATGAATTGGTTACGGGGATTGCTTTTGACGGCTATCCTAACAACCTGCGTACTGAGTTTAAGAAACTGCAAACAGTGCTAAAGAAAAATGGCTTAGCCGACTGGAGCAGCCACTACCAAGATTCATCCGCTGAATGGCGGCCATTTGGTAATTTGGCTGGAGGAGAAACGGTTGAGCAAATTGTAGAAAAAGCTTTGAAGGCTATTGAGACTACCGATTGCAAGCTCATACCTTCATTTCAATCTATTCATAAGTTGAATGATCCAAACTCCAGACGGATGCTTAGGCAACTACGGCGCGATGGTTGTATCGTTATTGCAGACAGCATCTCGATGAGACATCCTAAACTGATGAGTTCCTTTCACCGAACTGCACTTGATTCTTCTTTTTGCACTTCTATAGTGACTGTTGCACCTGTACAGTCAACTTTTCAGTTGATGCGTGAGATGACGTTTGTTCTTCAGTTCAAAGTGTCTGACTTAGAACTTACCAAACGACGTACCGATGTTGACGAAGATTACGGCGTTTGTATTGAGCTATCTGAGGGAGATGATCTCCAGCGGTGGATTTTAGATCGTGTAAGAAAGATGTACTTGCCCCAAAGCACAGGACAGACGGGGATCAAAGATTTTATGTTTGCGAATTTTGGAAAGCGCTAAATGATCTACACTTTTTACTCTTTCAAAGGTGGCGTGGGCCGCTCTATGGCAATGGCAAATATTGCCGAAATTCTATGTCGCCGAGGGCTCAACGTTTTGATGGTGGACTTTGATTTAGAAGCCCCAGGGTTAGAACGCTTTTTCGATGTTGATGACGCAATTGTTAGGCCAAATAAGATACTGGAAAGAAGAGGTGTTATAGACTTGCTGTATTCATACAAGGAACTTTACTCACTTCCACGCCCAGTTCCTAATGTTAAGCAAGAAGCTAAAGGAGATTCCCGCAACGATTTTCCCTCTTTCCCGATTGAACCACTAATCAATTTCGTTACCCCTATATATAAAAAATCTCCAAATCGTGGCAGCCTTTCTTTGATTTCTGCGGGCTTGAGAAAAAATGAAGAATTTGAAAGCTATGCCGCACGTGTGCGTAACTTTGATTGGGATGACTTTTACTCTAGTTGGGAGGGGGAAAGGTTTTTTGAATGGTTCCGCCTAGAAGCAGAAAAGATTGCAGACATAGTGTTAATAGATAGCCGTACTGGCGTCACTGAAATGAGTGGTGTTTGTACTTATCAGCTTGCGGATATAGTCGTGATGTTTGTTGCGCCTAATCAGCAGAATTTAGATGGTATATCTATGATGGCGCGTAGTCTTTCCAATCCCAGGCTAATTACCGAGGGCCGTAACAATCGTTCATTATCACTGCTCATTGTTCCCAGCCGTGTAGAAGATGGGGAAGCAAAGCTGCTGGATAGTTTTGCTAAACAATTTGAGCAAATGCTAGGTTGGTGCCCTTTCAATAAATTAGAGTATGAAAGAAATGCTTTCGTTGACCTTAAAATCCCGTACATTCCTTATTTTGCTTACATGGAAAATGTCGCTGTTCGCGAATCTGAGCGGGTGAGCGCAGCAGCTATGATAAGTGCGTATGAGCGCCTTACCATAACCCTTGCGCAACTAGAACCTCTAACTGGCCCATTGCGGGAATCATACCCACAATTCAAGAAAAGCCAGAAGAAATCAAAAATCTTTCTTAGAGCGTGTTTT
>JANMKB010000062.1:0-2555 GCA_031371805.1 Blastocatellia bacterium
GATTTATCCAAAAACGCACCCAATTTTTTGAGATAAAAGCCGTGCTGAATGGCAGAAAAATAATTGAAACCAGCGCGAGAAAATTGAGTGTAATCAATTTTTCATTGTAGCCGCTCAGGATTCCGTAAAGCTGATGATGTCTGCGCCAGTTCAGCGAGATAAGAAAGAAACTAACCAAAACGGCAATAAATTCCGGCAGCAGGTGAAGATATTCTTTAAACGCTTCGGCGGCTGTAATTTCTGAATTAAAAACGGGCGCGTGAATCTCGATAACCAACAGTGTAATAGCGATGGCAAAAACCGCGTCGCTGAAAAATGCGATGCGTTCGATTTGAAATTCGGTTTTGTTTTTTGACATAGATTTATTTTTATTTTCAAATTGCCCAAATGTCATTTGGTGTGTCTTTATTTTTAACAATTCGCTTGCCTTCGCGCAACACAGGAGAAACGCGGAGCGTCTTAGTTTTCAATCTGGCAGTTTGCATTTGAATCTGAAACAGGAAACGCCCAACAATAAGTTTTGCGAGCGCGTTGCGGTGTTGATTGAAAATTGTCCCTTCCGAGTGACGCGCTTCGCAACAATGGATGTTCTGTTGCCCCTGGTTACTATTGCTTGATTTCAGTACGTTTTCTGACCAATCAATTTGTTTCTGACTCTTTTACGGCATCCATCATTTTTATCGCGGCTAATGCGAGGCGGCTTTTCGGAAATAGGGTAAGACACAGTTCATAATATTTACGAGCCTTGGCACCATCGCCAATTTGACTATAACAAAAAGCCATATTCGCAAGCCCCATTTCTCGATAACTAATATTTGAGGGCGAAAGTATTATTATTGCTCGATAGTTATCAAGCCAATGGTGTCGTTCAAAGAATTCATAGCTCTGCAAAAAACAGGAGATAGCCTCTTTAAATTGTTGCTGGTGTACAAGTCGAATGCCTTGGCGATGCGCTTGTGGCAACTGGTGCAACAACAGACGTAACACTAGAAATGTGCCAGCACCCAGTACAAAACCGTAATCTGTTGATACAGCGTGTCCGCCTAACACCAACAACACCATCATCACCAATTGTGGCATAGTGCCAAGGATTGAGATTTGTTGAGTGAGAGGCATTTTGGACATTTAGAGTTAAGAACCTCATTTTTAAGTTAGCGACAGAATATGAATTTACGGACGAGCTATGTTTCCGCTAACAGAACTAAACTTAGGTGGCTGGCAAAACTTTCTGATAACGAAAACTTATTTCTATTATCAGAAAGCACTTTCCGCAAGCGGAGAGTTTGATTGCTGGATTAATAACTCGAATGTCCAATAGCCACGCTGTTCAGTAATCGCTAAGCACCGTTGCTACCAAACGTGAAGGCCGATTCTAGCGCGTGATGAGCGCAAACCTCAAGCAGATTGCGGCAAACCCGACGAGTCAGTGAAGAGTATTGATGATGACAACACTACACTCTCGCTATCCAGCCTTCTTCATCTTCAAATAATGATCTTGTTGTTCCTGATCGAGGTGTTCAATTGAGTAACGCGAGGCAGTACGCGGGCCGGATTTAAAGTAACGCTGAATCTTCTTACGCTCTTCCGGCGAACGGTACGATTCCAGCTTCTGAACAAATTCCTTCGCGTTCATATGTGTCGCCATCTCAAAGGTTGCTTCCTGCGCCAGTTCGACAGCGTCCTTAAAGATTGCAAAAACATCCTGCTATTTTTGGGCTGAGACTGTGGACATGATCTTAATTCTTTCATTCGCTGGAATTTTATTCAGGGTAGACTATAAATATTTGCGCCAACTTACATTCAGGAAAATTAAGCTGTGGGGCAGGTGAACAAACTTCTTACGCTGTGCTAAAGTATAGTTTTTTACGAATGAGGTAAATATTTATTTATTGCGGTCTGCATAATTTACGCTCGAAACTGGTCAGAAAGCATGTCATCACTTACTAAAATTCCCGCTGGCGTCCAGTATTTCTTCGATGACGAAGTACGCTTGCGGCGGCACGTCGAACGACAGGCGATGGAGATTTTCGCCGGCTGGTCGTATGACGAAATTATTGTGCCGATGTTCGATTATCACGATTTATTTGCGCGTGGAATGGGTTCCGAGCGCGCCGAACGAACCTATCGTTTTACAGATCGTGATGGAGCATTGCTGGCGTTACGACCTGAAATGACTTCGCTGGTGGCGCGGACTGTGGCGACGCGATTTGTCCAGCGTGAACGTCCGATTCGCTTGTGTTATTCGGGCGAAGTTTTTCGTTATGATGAGCCGACCGAAAAAGCGGCGCGTGAATTTCATCAGCTTGGAATTGAGCAGTTCGGACAGGCTTCGCCGACCGCTGACGTCGAAGTTTTATTGATTGCGACGGAGATGCTGACGAAATTTGGGCTGGATGATTTTCGGATTACGCTCTCGCACGTAGATTTTTTCCACGGTGTCGCCACTGCTCTAAAAATGAACGAAGCGCAACGCACACAATTGCGAGAATTGATTGATCGCCGCAATTCTATTGCTCTGGATGGGTTTTTAAAGATGAACGCACCGGAAATGGATG
>JANMKB010000072.1:0-2071 GCA_031371805.1 Blastocatellia bacterium
TATTTATCAAGGCCGTAAAAAATCTCTGGAAATAATTCGCCCGGCGTCGTCACGATTTGCGCATCGCCTAAATTGATCGCGTAAATATTGGTCTTCGATTGCGGGACGCCATTCGCATCGGGATTCATAATCGTATCCAGCACCCCGAGCTTCAGCAAAATCATATAGCCCTGATTGTCCATCTTCACGTGCAAATCAGCTTTCTTGACTTCCAGCACGTCGCTCTTACTCCATTCGCCTTTTTCGAGCGCAACCAGCGTGGCTTTGCCCATATCACGTCCGATGGCATACGTGCGCTCAAGTGTGAAGACAGGCCGCGTAGAGTTGGGCTTCAACACAAAATCTTTGCCGTCAAAATTGATGCGGTCATTATTTTTCGTATTGGAATCGCCGACGATTTCGACTGCGCCAATCGGGCCGGAAATATACACGGCAGTGCCGCCAACTTTTTTCTCTACAGTTTCGCGCACGGTGTGAATAAAGTCCGAGGTGAGATTGCGGTTTTTATCTTCCATTGATTCGGGATGCACATTCCAGTTAATCAGCGTCCCGATAGTTTTGTTGGAGCGTTTGTTGACGAATTGCATGACGCGCATTTCTTCGTCAAAGAATTTGGGCGGACGACCTCCGTTGCGCACCTGCATCCCTGCAATTATTGGCGATTGTTGCACGGTGGTCACGCCGATTTTAAGTTTTGCAGGCTGAAGATTTTTAGCAGCTTCGGCAATGCTTCGTGCAATCATCCTGTCCACGAAGCGCAAATATTTTGGATACTTGCCGTCCTTCATAAAACTTTCCCCCCACGCGCCAATTGAATCAGGGCCTTCGTGATTATGCGTAGCGGCGACTAAAACTTCCTGAATGCCAAGCTTTGGATCAAGCATTTTTTTAATCTGCTCAATGCCGTAATACGATGATTCGGTGTAATAACCAATCAGGTCAATGGACACAATCGCAATGCGCGTCGCGCCGTAATCCAGCACAACTGTCCGCGCCCACAAATCGTCAGACTTCCCCGTCGCCAATCGGTTATCGCCAAAGCCTGCCAGATAAATGCCGTCGTACTTCCCTTTTGAACTGGCATCAATCGCGGAATTTTCTTCGTCATCCTCAAACGGTTCGCCTTTGTCCCAATGACCGTTTTTGTTGGTGTCGGTGAATTTTTCGCCCCAGACTCCGGTGTCTGTGATCGTGCCATCCCACGCCTGATTTTGTCCAAACGGCGTGATCGGAATGGCGGCAGTTCCGACCTTGAGTTCTTTTTTAGGCGCAGCAAAAACTGGCAATGAAAGTAGCAGGATGATGATGAGTAGACGAAACATTAGCGAAGCCTCCAGGTTATTTTTAGTCTCAGGTTTACACCGATTCGCATAGATTACCGCAAGGTCCTCGTCTGTGCTAATCCGCAAAAACCTATAGCTGAAATTGTCTGCTTAATCTAAGATGCCTGCTTTCGATTTACAACTTCACGAAGGAATTATTGATGACTATAAAACCTGTGATTATTTTTGATCTCGGTGGTGTGTTGATTGACTGGAACCCGCGTTATTTGTATCGCCAGATGTTTCCTCATGACGAAGCGATCCAGAATTTTATTGATGAAACCAATCTTTTACATTGGAACGAACAGCAGGACGCGGGACGACCATTTGCCGAAGCCGTACAAGTATTAAGCGCAGAATTTCCGCAGTACGAAAATCACATTCGCGCCTTTCACGAACGCTGGATTGAAATGGTGGGCGGAGAGATTTCCGGCACGGTAGAAATTTTGCAGCAATTCAAAAACGATGATTACGAATTGTACGCGTTAACAAACTGGTCGGCTGAAACCTACCCGCTCGCGTATGAACGCTACGAATTTTTGCGCTGGTTCCGTCACGTCGCCGTGTCCGGCGAACTAAAAATAATCAAACCTGATCCGCGCATTTTCGCGCATTTGCTTGACATCATTGGGCGTCCCGCGAATGAATGTATTTACATTGATGATTCGCACAAGAATTTTCTGGCCGCGCAAAATCTGGGCTTTCGGGCGCTTCATTTTCAATCACCAGAGCAGTTGCAAAGAGAATTG
>JANMKB010000085.1:0-5968 GCA_031371805.1 Blastocatellia bacterium
GTCCCAGCAGTGATGGTGCAGCCTGCGCTTTGGCGATCAGGCTTTTTGCGTCGAGGTCAACGGAAGAGATGCAGGCCCGCATCGCGCCTTTTTCGCGGATGTGACGCACGAGGGCGCGTGTGTCAATTTCTGAAATACCGACGATGCCATACTGTTTCAGATAATCGTCCAGCGACATAGTTGAGCGCCAGTTGGAAGTAACTTCGGAATATTCACGTACTACAAAGCCTTCGATAAAAGGGCGGCGCGCTTCGATGTCTTCGGGATTGACGCCGTAATTACCGATGAGCGGATAGGTCATCGTGACAATTTGTCCGGCGTAAGATGGGTCGGTGAGAATTTCCTGATAACCGGTCATCGCAGTATTAAAAACTACTTCGCCGGTTCGTTCACCGCTTGCGCCCCAGGCGCGGCCACGAAAGATGCGCCCGTCTTCCAGCGCAAGTATGGCTTCATTGGTCATTTCTTTTGGAGTTCCTTATGAGATTGTAAATTTGAAAAATAGCGCGGCGAAATTATTTATCAAGTCCACCAACGCGTGCGAACCAGTTTTCAGGCGAGTAATAACGAAACATCGCCTTGCCATAAATATATCTTTCCGGCACCAGTCCCCAGTCCCGGCTATCGCTGCTGTAAACTCGATTGTCGCCCATGACAAAATAATGGTGAGAATCTACTTCTCTCGTGACTGTTCGATGAGAGAAATCATTCAATGCTTCTTCCGATAAATATGATTCGTTTTGCAGCACACCATTGATGAATAATTTGCCGTTTTCGTACATCAATTTTTCGCCGGGCAAACCAACTACGCGTTTGATATAAGATTTTGACGGGTCGTTCGGAAAATATAAAACGACAATATCACCGCGTTTGATGGGTTGTTTGTCGCCAATCCATTCGCGGATTGGATAGAGAATTTGATTGACGAAAATGCGGTCGCGGTCAAGCAGTTTCGGCTTCATGCTTTCGCCTTCGACACGCACCGGTCGCACCACGAAAAAAACAATAAACAGGGCGATCAAACAGGCAATGATGATGTCGCGCAGCAGGGAACGCGCTTCGGCCCAGAGGCTTTTCGGTTCGCTGCTCTCCTGCTGTGGAGCTAGGAAATGCGGTATTTCGCGGATGTTTGTGTCGTCCTCGGCTCTGATTCCTACGAATTGCGTTTCGTTTGTCATACGGTTGTCAGGGGCTTAGTGTTTGATTGTTCCTTCTAACGAACTATCAATATTTGCTTGTGGCAACTCGCCTTCGTGAAAAAGAAATTGCTTCATGTTATCAATTAAAAATTTCTGATGCTCAGGATTGATCGTACTGAGTCCGAAATGATTGATAAGCTGATTTTGTTTCGCCAACCACTCCGTCCAGCATTTCTGACAGGTTTTTTCGTGAATTTTCTGACCCAGCGCGTTGCTGAACGGAGCCGCCTTCATCCCCGACATTTTATTCCCACAACAGGCACAATTAATCGTCGCCATTATTTACCTCAAAAATTAACTTTACGCGAAAGAAGCAACATTTTAGCACAAGGATTACCGAGACAGAATATGCGAGGGGCAGGGAAATATCCTGAAGCCGGATTTACCCACCTCCGTGTGTTATAATTCGCACTTATTTAGAGATGGCAAGCCAAAGGTTGCCGGATATTTTTTATGCGTGAATTGATGATTCAGTTGAGCTTTTCTTCCGCTCATTTATTGCGAAATTACGCTGGCAAATGCGCAAATTTGCATGGGCATAATTATCGCGTTGAAGTTTATGTGCGGGGCCATAAATTGGACAAGGCTGACATGCTGGCAGATTTTGCTGAAATTAAAACTGCCACGCGCAAAGTAGTTGATTACCTTGACCATAAAAACATTAACGAGTTGCCGCCGTTCGACAGGGAAATGAATCCAACGGCTGAACGGTTGGCAGAATATTTTTTAGCTGAAGTCGCACGCGACATTAACAACCAGCGTGTGCAGGTTTACAAAGTACGAATTTGGGAAACAGATACTTGTGCGGCAACGTATGAGCTTGATTAAAAGGAGTACAACTATGTCAGAAACAACGAACCCTGAAATAAATTTGGTAGATGATTTCTTTTCTTCCATTTGGGCAGCGATGCCGGAAAGCACTGCGAACACCATCGCGGGCATTAAAAAAGATTTTCTCAATGGACTGAAAAGCACAATTGATTCCATGGTAGATCAGGAAATCAATTGTCTTGATCGCCATCTGGAAAATGCTCGTCACAAACGCGCAGAAACAAACAAATCCACCCAGAAAACAACCACCGAAAACCCGCTGTAAGCTCGCTTCTGGATGTCATCATTGCAATTACAATTTGACGCCGCGATTATCGGCGGTGGGGTAATTGGCTGTTCCATTGCCTGGCGTTTAGCGCAGGCTGGCCTGCGTGTCGCCGTGGTTGAACGTGGTGAAATCGGTCGTGAAGCTTCGTGGGCAGCGGGTGGAATGCTCGCGCCGCTGGCCGAAGCGAATAAAGCGGATGCGTTTTTTGCATGCGCTGTCGCCAGCCGTGCGCTGTATGCGGATTTTGCCCGTGAATTGCGCGAGGACACAAGCATAGACATCGAATATCGCACCGAAGGAACTTTATATTTAGCCCTAACGGATGAAGACGAAGAAGAACTTGAGCAGCGCTGGCAATGGCAACACGCCGCCGGGTTGCAGGTAAAAAAGCTCAAGGCTGATTGTGTGCTGAAACTTGAGCCGACGCTGAATCCAAAATTACGCTGGGCTTTGCAATTCCCTGACGATCATCAGGTCAATAATCGCCAGTTGGTTACTGCGCTGGAAATCGCAACAAGAAAATCCGGTGTTGAAGTTTTTACTCAGACTGAAGTTGAGAACGTTGTAATTTCAGGCAACCAGGTTACTGGCGTAGCTACTTCACGCGGAGAAATAAAAGCTAACTCAGTCATCATTGCTGCCGGGACTTGGTCAGGACTGATTGCAGCAAAAATCAAATCACACCTTGAGCCGGTGCGCGGGCAAATGATCGCGCTGGAAATGGCCGCAACGAAATTAAAGCACGTCATTTATTCGTCACGTGGTTACCTGATTCCACGTTTGAGTGGAGTTGTAATAGCCGGTGCTACGACGGAGCGGGTGGGGTATGACAAGGCAGTCACGGCAGGTGGCATATCTTCTATTGTAGAAAATGCTGTGGAAATAATGCCGCAGGCAAAGGAGTTGAAAATTAAGGAAACGTGGTCTGGCTTGCGCCCCGGCTCTTCTGATGAATTGCCGATCCTGGGCAACGATCCAAAAATCACAGGATTAGTGTATGCAACAGGGCATTATCGCAATGGAATTTTATTGACGCCGCTTACTGCCCAGGCGATTAGTCAGCTTGTGCTGCGTGGTGCGAGCGAATTTAATTTGCAAGCGTTTAGCCCCGAACGTTTTGCGGTAAACGCTACCTTCGCCTGAGCGCATAAAATAATCCAATCAAAGTTTTCGCATCTCGAATTTCTCCGTGCTCAATCATTATCTCAATTTCTGGCAGGCCAAAGCTTTTTACTTCGCTGATGATTTCGCCTGCATCAAGAGCTTGTTCGCGTTTGACCAGATTCTCAGCAAAGTAGAAGTGCATTAACTCGTCGCCGCTGCCAGGAATCGCATAACACTCCGCAAATTTTTCCAGTTTTCCGGCTTCGTATCCGGCTTCCTCTATTAGCTCGCGTGCCGCACAAGCAGCAGGATTTTCGGCGGCTGTCACTCGTTGATTTTCTTCGCGTCCGGTCAGTGTCCCGGCGGGCAATTCCCACAGTTCATCATTTACTGCATAGCGGTATTGCCGCAGCAATAAAATTTGCTGCGCCGTGAGAAATGGCACGATCACGCAAATTCCGGGATGACGAATCAGGGAACGCGTAATGACTTGACCGGTTTGCTGATTGAGAATTTTTTCTCGATTGACCAGCCAGCGTAATTCTTCGCCATGTGCGGTTTGGCGTACTTCGCGGTGCGTGGTGATTGCTTCCTGCCAGGTAAATAAATTTTTCATCGTGACACTTTAGGCGAATTTTTAGCATCTTTGGATCATTGACTTTAATTCATTGCAAATCTATGCTTGTACTTGCCCTGCGGTCAAACGTTAAGGCTTCGTCAATCTCACCCGAACGAAACCAAAATCAATTTATTGGAGAAACTTCTGTGAACGGTAAAGTTGTATCTATCTCTCGTTACGAATTATTTCATGCGCGAATCGTTTGGTTAATGATGCTGACAATGCTGACATTATTCGCACTTTTCAGCCTTAAAATCATCCAGGGAAAAGCGGAAGTGAAGCCGGGGCAGCTTCCTAAAGAAACAGTTGCACGCCAGACATTTTCCACCACTGACGGAAAAAGATTTAACCTCGAATCTATGCATGGCAAGGTTGTGGTCATGCAATTTTTCGGTACCTGGTGCGGTTATTCAAAGCGTCAGATTCCCACGATCAATAAGCTGATTGATAACCAAAAATCCAGCGACCTGGAAGTTATCGGAATGTCGGTAAAAGACCCGCGATCAAATTTGCAGGCCGTCAAACAATTTATCAATGACCAAAAAGTCGGCTATCCGGTGGTTAGTGAAGTTGACGACAAGTATTTTACTCAGTTTATCAATTCAACCGATGTCTCGGTTCCTCAGACATTAATTTATGGCAGAGATGGTCGCTTAATCGCACACTATCGAGGTTTCAATGCGCAGGTTGGCGAGGAAATTGAAGCCAAAGTGAAAACCGAATTGGCGGTCAAATAACCAGCAGCAATTTTAATATCTCAAAGCAAAAATGCCAGTGGACAATTTATTGTCCACTGGCATTTTTAGTTGTTCAATTCTTTGACTTGATTATCTTTATGCGCGACGAGCTTCCAGCAAATCGAACGGTGATGAGGCTCCGATCAATTCCAGGAAGCGCCGATTTTCTTTGATCGCAAAGAAATCGTTATCGTTAAGCGCTCGTTGCCTTAAGCGCGGCTGTCTTTGTACAGCCTGCTCTAAATAATTCAAGGCCTGATCGGTGGTGCCTGATTGAGCATGCGTTGCCGCTAAAGAATAAAGTGTAAAAGAATCATCAGGGCGAAGCTTCAAAGATTTCTCGAAAAATGTTCGTGCCTGGACAAAATTTCCGACATTCAAGGCGACTACACCACGATCATAAAATTCATCAGCATCACGTGGCGAGACACGATTGGGTGCTAGTTTGACCTCGCAAACTTGAATATATGTCTGTGAGCGTGCGATGATTTCAACTTCCTGATGATAACGTTGCTGTAACTCTTCAAACATTGCCTTCGCTTCAGAAAATTGACGCAGGTTAAAAACTTTGACAGCCTGCTCAAAGGCGCGCAATGCCTGACCTGCAATCTGGCGTCGGGGAATCGTAGCTGGGGCCGCAACTGGTTTGGCGACAGATTTGGTGCTGGTACGGAGCTTAACCTCAATCTTGGGCGCGACAATTGATTTGATGGAAGCATTGAGCGGTGTTTTTTTGGCCGCAACCTTTGGAATTGGTTTTGCTGGTTTAGTCTTTGCTGGTGCAACCGCGACAGGTGTTTTAGCAGGTGTCTTTTTTTCCGAAGTTTTCGGCGCGGCGATAGATTTTTTGGCAACGGTTTTGACTGAAGTATGAAGCGATTTTTTGCCTACAGCTCTGGCGATTACTGTTGGACGAGATTTCTTTTTGACAGACTTCGTGCTACCCGGTTTGGCAGGTGATTTTTTAATTGCTGTTGGTGACTTTGCCACCGAATTTTTACGTTTGGAGAGTTGCTCTCTCATCATAGAAATTCTTTCTCTCAAAGAGGTTTATCACGGAAATACCATTGTAGTTAAATTCAGTAATCAGCGATAAGTCTATTATAAATAACAGATTAGCCGAGATGTGTCAATTCAGGCTGAGAAACGGATGCGATCATTTTCCCTGGAAATGTCTGCCTGGAAGCTGTAAAGCATTGATTTATAAATA
>JANMKB010000117.1:0-7693 GCA_031371805.1 Blastocatellia bacterium
TGCCAATGGACATCACTGTTCATTTTTTTCGTCAACGTATTAGCTTTCACCAACGCTTTTTCTGCCTCAGTAAAATCACCTGTAATACGAAGAACTGTGCCATAAAGAAGCTGGGCGTCACTTGACTCAGGCATAAGAACGATTGCCGCCCTGGCGGCCTCTATTGCTGCGGGATATTGTTTGAGGTTATAGAAAGCAAATCCCAGGCTATAGTAACTAGCATAGCTGCGTGAATTAATGTCAATTGCTCTTAATAAGTATGGATAACCTTTTTCGTATTCTTTACGTCCGATATAATCTCGTCCTAATAAACTTAGGGCGTCAAAATAAGCAGGAAAAAGCTTGATCGCTTCTTCAAGTTTCGCTTCTCCCTTTTCCTGCGTTTTCCCCAAAATAGCGATACCTTCGTCGTAAAGCTTTTTGGCCTCAGGTGGAACCTCCTGCACAAACAGCACCTCACGGGTCATTGAAGCTGCACTATCGCTTCCACGCTTATCAATGCGCAAATAAACATCAACATACGCAGTATCGCCACCACTTCTGGAAACTGTTGTCAGTTGTACTTCTTGTTTTTGTTCTAAAAAGTTTCCCCCTATTGCAATAACTTTAACAATAAAGCGGCCTGGCGGAATACCTTTGAAAGAAAATCGCCCGGATGGCGTTGTTCTGGTGCGGGCAATAACTGACTCAACATCATTAAGGAGTTCGACATAGGCATTTTCAACGGGATTGCGGTTGGGGGCATATACTTGTCCTTCAATCCTGTTATTGTATTGGGATAAAATCTCCAGCGGAGTAACAAGTAGTGTGAAGAGTGAAAAATACAAAATATAGAGTAGCTTTTTCATCGAAACTCTCTCCTTGATTTAGAATTGAGGACATGGAAGCGAGGCCAAATAAACTGTCAGAACCAGTCAAAAGCTAACATTAATTTCGGCGCGAAAAAGCAACAGACAGTGATTTATGCTTTCAAAATAATCAGTATTTATGTGCTATTATTTCCTCGCTTGTAAGTCGAAGATATACGACTTTGTTTAGCAACTGCTTGTATAAAATAACATGAAATTACTTCGTTATTCCAGTTTGTTCATGACAATCCTGCTACTGGCTGCCGTGCTTACCCTGGCTGTTGGACAGGCTCCCAGGAACGTTTCCTATCGGGCGAAAGTCGGAACCTCGACAATGCGTGAGGCAAGTCTCGAAAATGCTACCTTAAAAGAAAATTTGAATTGGGGGTTCGGTGGCAAATCACAACGTGGCTGGTCGCTATACTGGTCACTAATTTCGCAATTCCTCAGCTTTGATGGGAGGGGTGAAAGCGAGGCGTTTGCTATATCCTTGTCGCGCTGGCAACAGCGAATGCAGCTTCCCGATAGTGGTATTCTTGACCAGGCATCCTGGCTGAAGATGGTGGAGCAGTGGCAGGCGCGGCGCAGTAAGGATCGGACGATTTCTGCGTCTAAAAAATTGATTACAATTGCAGGGGCGGAATTTTATGATCCTGAGCGGCCTATGGAATTACGGCAATTGGAAGTTGAGACTTATCACGCTTACAAAAAAATGATGGTGGTTGCGGCGCGAGATTTGAACTTGCCACTTGACGCGGCTGGTAAGATTGCGGCGGCGGAAAAATCTTTGAAAATTATCTCGGCGTTTCGTTCCCCGGAATATCAGCAAAAACTCCGCGCACAGTCACCGAATGCAGGCCGTGCCGGGTTAGCTGTCAACAGTCCGCACTTCACCGGACGCGCTCTGGATTTGTATGTTGGTGGTGATCCGGTCAGCACTAAAGACGCGAATCGCGCTTTGCAAACGAACACAAAAGCTTATCGCTGGCTGGTGAAAAATGCCGAGCGATTTGGTTTCATTCCGTATTTCTATGAACCCTGGCATTGGGAATACAATCCGCACGTTACTTCCCCCGCAAAATAAATTTTCAGCCCCCGTTTTCCAGTTATGAAATATTTTTCTTCACGTGTCCGTGTGGGCAGCCTTATTTTATTCATGGTTATCGTGTTATCTGCTTGTACTGCGACAACCTTTGCACATGCAAGCTTGGGGCACCAGGCTTCGCGTCCGCGCAAAGTCAGCGCTACGCCGCCGCCGAAAGTTAGAGCTAAACCCAGATCGAAAATTTTAAGTGTCCGCGAAATCAAAGAAGCGAAAGAAAAGCTGAAAGAATTTGGCTATTGGCTGACGAAAGATGAGGATTCATATCGCCAGGCGGTAGTTGCCTTTCAAAAGGTGAACGAATTGAAACGCACGGGGAAACTGACATATCAAGACCTGGAAATATTGCGCAACGCTCAGCCGTCCATTCCGAAAGAAACGAAAAATCTGGAGGAGGGGAAAATTCGTGTTGAGATTGATTTACGACGGCAAATTCTTTTCGTCATCAATCACGAGAATCAGGTCACGCGCATCCTGACGATTTCTTCCGGCAATGATAAAGAATTTAAATCGGAAGGTTTTGTGCGGGATGCGATTACGCCGCTGGGGCGGTTCAATGTTTACAATAAAATTAAAGGCTGGCGAAAAAGTGCGCTGGGCTTGCTGTACTACCCCAATTATTTTCTTTCGGGACTAGCAATTCACGGGAGCAAATTCGTGCCGCCTTATCCCGACAGTCACGGCTGCATCCGCATTCCGATGTTTGCGGCAGAGGAGTTTTATCAAATGATGGTGATGGGGACTGAAATTCTGGTGTATGTTTCCAAGCCGCTGGAAGAAGGGAATCCGGCTGGTTCTCAAACCGAGTGAGTTGTCTGCGGAAGAGTCTGCGACCAGTATTTTGCGGCTTCCGTATGAACATAGTTATTTACTTCAGCCGGAGTCGTTAAGGTCAAAGCGTGCGTGGCGATGATTTGGATAGCGCTTAGATCAATGGCGCGAATTAAGCGTTTAATCATCGGGATCGCCGCCGGAGTCATGCTTAAGTCATGCAACCCCAACCCTAATAACACGATTGCATGCGCTGGATTGGAAGCCATTTCCCCGCAAACTGTCACCGGAATTTTTGCGCGGTTTGCCGCCTCAACTAATAATTTAATCGCACGTAACACGCCGGGATGCAACGGATCAAACAGGTGACTGACACCTTCATTCGCACGGTCTACGGCTAGTAAATATTGCGTTAAATCGTTTGTGCCGAGGCTGAAGAAATCTGCCTCGCGGGCTAAATGCTCAGCCATTAAAACGGCGGCTGGCACCTCAATCATGACGCCGATTTCGAGGTCTTCGGCATGTTTGATTTTTTCTGTTTTTAGCTCACGCGCCACCTGGGCAATAAATTGTTTGGCAAAGCGTAATTCATCCAGATCGGAAATGAGTGGCAGCACTACTTTGAGCTTGCCGTGTGCGGCAGCGCGTAAAATGGCACGCAGTTGCGTGCGAAAAACGTGTTTGACCTTGAATGACAGGCGAATGGCGCGTAAGCCCAGCGCCGGATTGCGCTCGGGGCTGAAACCATCCAAATGCAATTTGTCGCCGCCTAAATCGAACGTGCGAATTACTGCGCCGTCATCACCGCTGGTTTCTGCCAGTAACTTGTAAACTTCAAACTGCTCGTCTTCGGTGGGCAAACCGAATTCAGCTTTGGCATAAAGAAATTCCGAGCGAAAAAGCCCGATGCCTGCCGCATTAAATTTTTGTACTGCATCAATTTCATCAGTGAATTCAATATTGGCACGCAGGATGATGCGCTGCCCGTCACGTGTGATGGGGGGCAATTCGCGTTCCTCCAGATCGTGTACGATTTGTTCCTGTTCGCGTGACCGTTGCTCCAGAAAAAAGCGCAGCGTATCAGGTGCCGGACGTAAAATAACTAAGCCTGAATTGCCATCAATGATAATTGTTTCGCCGGAGCGAATGCGTGAAGTGAGGTCGCGTAAACCTGCTACTGCCGGAATATTCAGGCTGCGGGCAATAATGGCAGTGTGCGAAGTCCAGCCGCCGGCATTTGTCGCAAAGCCGTGAACTTTTTCAGTGTTGAGTTCCGCCGCAATCGAAGGCATCAAATCATCCGCGACTAAAATTGCATCTTCAGAAAAATTGCTGAATCCACGCGGCTGCGTGCCGGAAAGAATATTGATAATACGGTTGGAAACGTCTTCGAGATCGGTACCCCGCGCACGCATATATTCGTCAGTAATTTGCGCATACACTTCCAGCAGGCGATTGGAAATTACGCGCACTGCCCATTCGGCATTGGCCTGATTTTCGCGGATAAATTGCTCAACCTGGCGACCGATATTCTGGTCCTGCAAGAGCAAAATGTGAGCTTCGAGAATATAGGCTTGTTCTTCGCCCAAAGCGGCACGCAGGCGTTCGTAAACGGCGTTAAGCTGTTGCTGGGCAATCTCGACCGCCTGACGAAAGCGGGTGATTTCCGCTTCGATGTCGGCTTCGCGCAGGCGCATACGAATGATACGACCACGCGGATCATCAACGAGAAACACTGTCCCTATCGCAATTCCAGGACAGAGGCCAATCCCTTCCAGCCGTTCCTCGTGGGAAGTTTTCAGTTGCGGTGACAAAATCGTCACTCCCTTTCTCCAAATTTCCCTTCGATTAAATGGCACAATGCCTCAAGCGCGGCAGCTTCGTCCGCGCCCTGGGCTGCTATCTCTATTTCCGTATGCTGGGTTGCGACAAGCAGTAACAACCCCAGAATACTTTTGGCGTCGGCATTTTTCGCCGTCTCATCACACCGGGAAAGTGTAATGGAACTGTCAAAAGTATTTGCCAGACGCACCAGCTTTGCCGCGGCACGTGCGTGCAAGCCAAGACGGTTAGGAATGATGATGCGGCATTGTTGCATAAGAACGGAAGTTGGGAGTCGGAAATCAGGAGTCGGGTTTCAGTTGTTAGTGGTTAGATATTGCCATATAGGGTTTTACCGATCACTGACTCCCGGCTTCTAACTCCCGACTTCCACTCACTATTTTGGCACTAACACTTCACTGGCTAAATAAATATTTTTCTGTCCCTGATCGCGCACTCGGCGTGCAATCACCGCCAGCGTTTCATCCGGTTGTTGATCGGCGAGTTTGATCACCATCGGCAAATTGACTCCGGTGACTACTTCAATGGGATTCGTGCCGAGAAAAGTACAGGCTAGGTTCGTAGGAGTTCCACCAAACATATCAGTCAGCACCAGTACGCCGGCTCCGGTTTCGACGCGGTCAATCGCGCGACTGATTTCTTCACGCGCTATTTCTACGTCGTCGTGCCAGCCAATTGAGACTGCCGTAATATGTTGAATGTCCCCGACAATAGTTTCAGCCGCGCTCAATAATTCATTGGCGAGGCTTCCGTGCGTGACAATTACTCCACCGATTAAGGGCATAAAGTTCAGGATTTGGGATTCAGGATTTAGGAATTGGGATTTTGTGGCGTAGGCAGGTTCTTCCACCCTAACTCCCAAATCCTAATTCCTGAATCCTATTTTTTTACATCTCGGTGCATCACGTGCGCGTGATGACCCTGACGATTCAAATGTTTACCTAATTCATTCGCTGTGTATACCGAGCGATGCTTGCCGCCCGTACAACCAATGGCGATGGTCACATAGCTTTTTCCTTCGCGCTGGTAAAGCGGCACTAAATAAT
Source organism: Blastocatellia bacterium (assembly GCA_031371805.1). Lineage (GTDB taxonomy): Bacteria > Acidobacteriota > Blastocatellia > RBC074 > RBC074 > JAFDVL01. Next base: position 5,610 of record JANMKB010000117.1, read on the forward strand.
CTGCCAGAGCCGTGAAACGCGCAACCGTTTCCCTGACTTCTTCATTGCTTTCCAAATAACCAATTACCGGTTGATCATTGCCGGTGAATTCTTTTAATTCCGGCACGAAATATGGATTCGGCAAAAAGCGTACATCCAGCATAATGTCGGCGTCAATCGGGACGCCGTGTTTATAACCGAAACTCATCACGGTGATTTCAGTAGTCCCTTCGATATGATCCGAAGCAAAACGTTTTTTGAGAAAAGTGCGGAGTGTGTGAACCGTGTGATCCGAGGTGTCAACTACCACATCAGCGAGTGCTCGAATCGGAGCTAAGGCGCGCCTTTCTTCCGAAATCGCTTCTAACACAGTGCCTTCGCCGATAGGATGTGGACGGCGCGTTTCGCTATATCTGCGTTGCAACGCGGAGTCGCTGGCTTCTAAAAAAATAACCGTTGTTTCGATGTCGGTGCGGCTGCGCAATTTGGCATAAACCTGCGGAAAACGCTTCAGGAATTCGCCTTCACGGATATTGACGCCGAGCGCCGCACGGATAATACCAGATTCCTTACGCTCGAATAATTGGACAAAACTGGGGATCAGTTGAACGGGCAGGTTATCTACACAAAAATATCCCATGTCCTCATAAACATTCATTGCCGAAGACATCCCTGAGCCACTGAGGCCTGTGATAATTGCAAGTTGAGGAGTCATAAAAGGAGTATAAAGCAAAAGGCAAAAGGCAAATATCAAAAGACAAAAGTGGGATAAGAAAGGCCCTGCCACGTTATTTCAAAAAAACTAAGTGCCGCCCTTTTGATATTTGCCCTTTGATTTTATCAGGGTTCAATCAAACCAAAATTACCATCCTTGCGTTTGTACATTACGCCAATGCGCTCTGTTTCAGCATCGCGGAAAACCAGAAATTGTTCACCATCACTGGCGACATTTAACATCGCTTCTTCAGGCGTCATCGGCTTAATCGCATAACGCCGCGAGCGAATGATGCGGGGCGCAGGTTTGGACGGAACAACGTCACCAGGTGCAACCGCTGTGATTAATTTGGTCGCCACCGCATGATGTTTGCGATCAATGATTTTTCCTTTGAGCTTCTGTGCCTGACGATGCAAACGATTGATGGCCTGCGTAACCGAGACATACATATCCGTCGCGTCAGCCGTGCTGGTTAGCTCGTGCTCTTTCCAGTGGATAATGATTTCGGCTACATGACGATGATGTTTCTCAATGCTTAAAATGATATGCGCCTTAATAGCATTATTCAGGATTGAGTCTATTTTCGCAAAATGTTCTTGCGTATGTTTTTGGATGGCAGGCGAGACGGTGAAGTTGCGACCAGTAAATTCAATTTTCATGACGCTCCTTTCGGGATAGAGACAGCAGGTTAACAATTAGCGGGGCGAGTATTTTTATTTCTCAGGGGGGAAGCAAGTCAGGTCAACCCGGACTAAAACACTTGTTTTCGTTCACGTGAACCAGGAATGCGCAGTTGGTCACGATATTTTGCCACAGTACGGCGTGAAATTTTTTGTCCATCAGCCGCCAATTTTGAGGCGATCTCATCATCCGTGAGCGGGCTTCTGGAATTTTCTCCTTCGATCATTTTTTTGATCTTCAGCTTGATGATGCGGGTCGAGACTTCTTCGCCATCATCATTGGTCATGCCTTCGGTAAAAAAGCGTCGGAGTTCAATTACGCCCTGTGGTGTGTGCGCATATTTGCCATTGACCACGCGCGAAACAGTCGAGAGATGCATGCCAATATCTTCAGAAATATCCTTGAGCATCATCGGCTTGATATATTCGACACCCTGATCCAGAAAGTCGCGCTGGCGAATAACAATTTGTTCGCAAACACGATAAATAGTTTGTTTGCGATGCTCGATATTTTTCAGCAGGTCTACCGCTGAGCGAAAACGATCCTTGATATAATCGCGTGTTTCCTTCGAGGTTTCCTTATTTTCCATCATGCGCCGATACTGGGTATTGATGCGGAGTTGCGGCAAGCCATCGTCATTGAAACGAATGATGTAATCGTCATCCATCTTCTCAATATACACTTCCGGCTCAACATACTGCGTATTATT
>JANMKB010000131.1:0-4533 GCA_031371805.1 Blastocatellia bacterium
GCGTTAACCATTGAACAGGGCGCAAGAATCGTCAAAGCCGTGCGCGGTACAAAACAAATTGTGCAGGTTGGAATGCAGCGCCGCAGTTCGGAAATGGTGCATGCCGCAAAGAAATTAGTAGACGATGGCGTCCTCGGCGAAATCGCTTTGGCGCGGGCGCAGTGGTATTGGAACAAGCCCGTAGACGTTTCCAAAATGTCTTTCAAAGGCAAACTTGATTGGGAGCGTTTTCAAGGCCCCGCCAAACATCGCATTGCGCAACCAGAACCCGCCCGTTATTTCGCGTGGCGCAGTTTCTTTGATTACAACGGCGGACATCTGACCGATCAGGGTACGCATTTGATGGACGTGATTCAATGGCTCGGTAATGATGGCAAGCCACCGAAAGCCGCTGTTTGTCAGGGGATGAACACAATCCACACGCACGGTGATGTACCGGATACCTTCAGCGCCGTCTTTGAATATCCAAAGTTTTTAGCGACGTGGACCCTGTGTTATGCCAATTCGTATGAAGACAGTTGGAAGATTACGATTCAGGGCAAGAAGGCGACGATGGTGCTGGATGATGACGGCTTCCGCGTCTTCCCCGAAGTGTGGAAACGCCCTGAAATTCCGCCCAAAGCTACGCACGAATTCAAAGGCGGCATCCCCACCGAACCGCACGTAGCGAATTTCCTCGCTTGCGTTCGTTCGCGCAAAGAACCCAACGCCCCCGTCGAAGTCGGACATAACGCCGTCACCGGCCCGCATCTTGCCAACCTTGCATTGAAAGCCAAAACCTGCGTGACGCTCAGCGAAGATGGCATGAGTGCGAAAGCGTAAATCTGGGAGCGCAGGCGGCTCGCCTGCGCCTTTGCGAGCGCAGCAAAGCAAAGTACCTTGCGGAGGAAGTAGCCTTCAAGAAAACAATCTCTTGTGAAATAAGTTTGCATCACTGCGCTCGCAAACCGCAGGCGAGCCGCCTGCGCTACCTCGCTACTTCTCAAGCGCATATTCAAACTTATAAGAATGCTTCCCCTCCGCAATAATAATTTCCATCTTCCCCGTCAACCCTGTCAGTTGATCCGTACCAGAATCAGGGACGACGGTCACACTTAAGCCTGGCTCGCCGCGCTTCATCGTACCTGTGTGCTGAAGGATAAATGTGCCTTTGTGACCGTGCAGCGTGCCGCTGACTTTTTCGATGGCGACATATCCGGCGGAGCCTTTGACCACTGTGCCAGCCGACAGCATTTGCCCTTTGCTGACGGCTTCGAGGCCGCCATGAAATTGTTTGTCAATTAATAATCTGGCGAGCATTGGCTCATCAGTATTATCATTTTGCGGGCTGAGCTTTACTTCAAATGTTCCATTAGCTGTCATTACTTTTTCCTTTGGGATAGTCTTTTGTACTGGCGCAGAAGTTTGTGAATACGACAAGCTCCCCAGGCTGATTGCCAGACAGAGACCGGCGATGATACGTGGCCGATTTTTCATTTTGTTATTATTTGCCGGGTTTTCCTTTTTGCATTAGGCCGCATTCGTTTTATCAACCAGCTTTTTATGCAGGACAAATTCGTTGTAATAAGTCACCAAAATAAACAGCAAAGCAAACATTGAATTTGCCTTGCCCCAAAGTAATAAGTCAGGGACAAGCAAAAATTCAATGACATTCATCGTTGCCACGATGATGATTTGCGTCATTGCATTCAGCCTGGTTTTAATCCCACTGATAATCCAAACCGCCATCAGTATTTCTGCGCTACCAATTAATTTCGTAAAAAGCCCAGCGTATTCATTGCCCAAAATTCGCGCAACAATCGCCTGATGTCTTGGGACTAGATTTAGTATCTTGCAAAACAGGCCGTTGATAATCCAGACAGTTGCGAGCAGAAAATTCAGGAGTTTATGAATTGTAGTGGCAGACATTTTTATCCAGAAGGATGCGCGTGCTGGCGCGTGAAACAGGACGTGCGCCAGCCGCTTCAACTGCGAACAAAGCCTAAACCTCAAGTTTCCACGGCGAGCGATATTTTGCCTTCAAGTAAGGTTTGATTTCATTTTGCTTCACCGTCCAGTTCTTTTCGTCCCATTCGAGCATCGTCTTGTGGCGCATCGAAAGATTCGACAACAGACACACAGTCGAAGACCGTACACAGGTTTCGATGTCGCTCATGGGTTTGGCACGTGACTTGAGACACTCCACGAAATTCTGCCAGTGTGGCACATTCATCTGATTCATCTCGTTGTCTTTTTCAAATCTGACGGCTTCGATTTTTGAACCGTTATTCGGGACGACGTAACACGCGCCGCGCTTCACGACGAGTGTGCCTTCGGTTCCGTGAATCGAACTCGCAGCGCCTTCGCCAAACATTGGCATCGGATTTGCCGTTCGACTTTCATATGTCAGCAGAAATTTCGGATAGCGAAACGTTGCCATCATCGTGTCGGGAGTTTCGGTGTTATCGTCCACATATAATTTACTGCCCTGCGTAGAAATCGTCGTGGGCATCGGTTCGCCAAAACACTGATGAATCGGATCAATCAGATGTACGCCCCAATCCGTCATCGCGCCGCCAGCGTAATCCCAAAAATAACGAAACGTTGGAAACGACGTCACGCCTACGCCCCAGCGATTGAGATTGAACGGCACTTTTGGCGCGGGTCCTAACCACATATCCCAATCAAGTCCCGCAGGTACAGCAGCGTCAGCAGGTTTGCCCCAGCCCTGTTTTTTCACGGCTCCTGATTGCCACGTATGGCAAAACGTAATTTCGCCGAGGACGCCGCTTTTTACAATCTCCGCCGCTTTTTTGAAATAGCCGCCGGAGCGTTGCATCGTGCCGGCCTGCACAACGCGATTATATTTACGCGCCGCCTGCACCATCTTCTGCCCTTCTTCGACATACACGCTCGCGGGTTTTTCAACATAGACATCTTTACCAGCTTTGCACGCTTCGACAGTCATATACGCATGCCAATGATCCGGCGTCGAAATGCAAACGGCATCAATGGATTTGTCGACAAGAATTTCGCGGAAATCTTTCACCGCTTTTACTTTGTGTCCGCCTTTATCTGCCGCCGCCACTGCCTTATCCAATGTCGGCTGGTATACATCACAAACCGCGACGGGCTGAAGCCCAGGCGTTCGCATCGCGTAACCAAGATTCCCTGATCCCATTGCGCCAATGCCGATATGACCAAGTGCGATGCGGTCATTCGCGCCTTTCACGCGACCCGTAAAAAGTGAAGTCGTGAGCGCCGCGCCAGCGCCCTTCAAAATATCTCTTCGTTCGATCATTTTTTGCTCCTGTCAGTTCAGACGCAAGGAAGCGCCTGTCGTTTTTGTTTGGTAGGCGTTTAGCTTAAACGAGAATGAGCGCAGGCGCTACAGTAAGGCTTCTAATTTTCCTCAATACTTAAATTAACGCTCAACTCAGGTCATTCATGATCTGCTGCAACTCTTCGACCGCAATGCCATCAAGCGCACGAGTCGGCGGACGCACAGTTGTATGTTTGATAATTCCTAATTTTTTCAAATTGTGCTTCATTGCAGATACGCCCAGGCCCGGTTGCAATTCAAAACGAATTAGTGGCAGGTGACGATTGAATGCGGCGCGTGCTTCTTTGTATTTTCCTGCTTCGTATAAATTCCAAACCTGAACGAACATCGGAATCATATCGCTGCCCGGCATTGTGCCGCGTGCGCCGCGTTGCAATTCTTCCAAAAAGAAATGCCCGTTCAAGCCGCCGAAAATTGTCAGTGTATCGCCAACGGCTTGTTTGACTTCAGTGACTTTCAGCACGGTCGGAGGCGCTTCGATTTTGGTGAGTTTGACGTTCGCACATTCTTTCGCCAGGCGCGCCATTTGCGCTGCGCCGATGTTTACGCCCGTCAATAAAGGTGCATCCTGAATCATGATCGGAATGCTCACAGCGTCGGAAATCGCTTTGTAATAGCCGATTAAATCTTCCGCAGAAGGCTTCAGAAAATAGGGCGGCAAAATCATTAAGCCATCCGCCCCCGCTTCTTCAGCGGCTTTGGAAATTTGTACCGCTACGTGTGTTCCCGTGTGTCCGGTCGAAACAAAAACCGGCACACGCGTGCGCACTTCTTTGATAATCAGCGGCATCAAGCGCGCTTTTTCTGATTCGCTTAGCGCGTAGCCTTCGCTCGCGTTACCGAAAATAGCGATGCCGTGCACGCCGCAATCAATCAGGTAATTGATTAGCGCGAGTTGGCTGCGTTCATCAATTTCGTATTGTTCATTAAAAGTTGTAAGCGCAATGGGAAAAATCCCCTCGTAATTATTCATTCCAGCCAAGCTCCTAATTAATTCGTAATAAATGGTCGTAATTTTTCTTCGTCAATTTCAATGCCCAGCCCCGCGCCGTCGGGAATACCAACAACGCCGGCGCCAATCGGCAACGAGGCTTTCAATAAAGTCTCTGCAACCTGCCAGACTTTTGGGTTGCATTCCACGAACATCAGGTTCGGGATCGAAGCCGCTACGTGCAGCGCCGCTGCGATTTGTACGCCGAGGCCGATGCTGA
>JANMKB010000142.1:0-6076 GCA_031371805.1 Blastocatellia bacterium
GGCCAACCCGGGTTGTGGTTTCGGCCAACTTTCCTGGCGGCGAACACCACTGACGGTGGTGTTCGCCGCCTTTGGAATGGTTAGAAAGTGAAGACCGAATTCTCGGTACTTATTTATCGGATTGCAACTGCCAGCGCTGCTTGAAACTCGAAATTGCCCTTTCGTAATTTCTTGAAAGTTGCGTGTTGTTTTCGACGCGCATATTCAAGTCGAAAATTAGATTGTTTTGCTCATTATATATCAATCCGCAGACGGACAATTTTTGTCCGCGTCGCCAAACTTCGCTGATAACGGAAGTTCGGCAGGCACTGACGACTTGCTCAATGACGTTTAGCTCGCACAGCGCGTCAAGTTTTTCATATTTGTCGCCGATACCGGAAAGCAGAGATTCGTATTTACGCGCCGTCCTGCCGATTGGCTTGAGCCAGTTGCCGAGAATTTCGCCGCCGCCGTCATTAATCGCAAACTCGATTCCGCGACATCCGTAACGCCCGCAGACGACGATGCATTTTACTCCGCGCACATCAACCGCAAACTGCATCGCGGCAAGACAGTTGATGTCGGTCGGCGTAATTAGATTGGCGATATTGTCGTGAAAAACCGATTTGTCAGCCGTGCCGTTTATTTTGTCCGTCGGCATCGGGCAATCCGAGCAGCTAACCCAAAAACATGCGCGCGGACGGCTCTCTGAGATTTCTCCGTCCGCTCCGATTATGCTCATAATTTTTACCCTTTTGGAAGCGAATAATCGAAGATTCCGCCGCAGTATTGCGAAATCTTCGATTATCAAACAGCGCGTTTTATTGCCCCTGACCGAGCGAGTAACCAGCTTCGCCGTCGAATGTGCAGAGCGTTTCCATCTTGATTAAGTCCAGCCCGATTTGGTCAATCCGGTTGAGCAGATTCAGGATTTGCGCCTTTGTCACCGCCGCGCCTTTTTCCGTTGACATAAAACGACATCGCCAATGGTCGGTGCAGAAGGTTTCCGGCATTCCGTTCGGGAAAACCTTCACGCCGCGATTGGTAATCATTTGCAGCTCCAAACCGTCGTCGTTCGCCTGCCGTACCTTTTCGCCCAGGTCGTCGGGCGAACCGCCGCGCCAGTCGAGAAAAACGTCAACGCCGACAGTTTCCTTTTTTGGCGCGGCAATTTCTGCAATCGGCTTGGCATCGGCGAAATTTGCTGCCGTGATTTCGTCGCTCGGCGCGTAGCTCGCCGCTTTCAGCGTTTCGGGTTTTTGTCCGAGTCTTTCGGCGACGGCTTCGGCAAATTCTTTTGTGCCAACCGCTTTTTTACTAATGCCTTCCTTGAAAATGTCGTAAGTGTGAACGCCGTCTTCGATGGTTTTGAGCCACGCATTGTGAACCAGTTCCGCCGCTTCGGTTTGACCAATGTGGACGAGCATCATAATCGCGCCGTGCAGAAGTCCCGACGGGTTCGCCTTGTTTTGTCCGGCAATTCTCGGCGCAGAACCGTGAATCGCTTCAAACATCGCAATCTGCTCGCCGATGTTCGCCGAACCCGCAAGCCCGACCGATCCGGCGATTTGCGCCGCCACGTCCGAGAGAATATCGCCATAAAGATTCGGCATCACGATAACGTCGAACTTTTCCGGCGTGTCTGCCATTTTCGCCGCGCCAATGTCAACAATCCAATGCTCGTTTTCGATGTTTGGATACTCCGAAGCGATTTCGTCGAAGACTTTATGAAACAGCCCGTCGGTCATTTTCATAATATTGTCTTTGGTAAAGCACGTTACTTTTTTGCGATTGTTTTTGCGGGCGTATTCAAAAGCATAGCGAGCGATTTTTTCGCAGCCCGGGCGAGAAATAAGTTTCAGACATTGATAAACATCGTTCGTTTGGCGGTGTTCGATGCCGCCGTATAAATCTTCTTCGTTCTCGCGGACGATGACCAAATCCATTACAGTATGTTTCGTGCGGACGAACGGTGCGTAGGAAACGCACGGGCGCACGTTAGCGTAAAGCCCCAGAGTTTTGCGAACCGTGACGTTCAGACTTTTGTAGCCGCCGCCCTGCGGAGTTGTAATCGGAGCTTTCAAAAAGACTTTCGTTCGTCTTAACGAATCCCAGGATTCGGACGCGATGCCCGCCGAGTTTCCCGCGAGATAAACTTTTTCGCCGATATCAATCGTTTCGATGTCGAGTTTCGCGCCCGCTTCCTGCAAAATATGCAGAGTTGCAGCCATAATTTCCAGCCCGATGCCGTCGCCGTGCGCAACCGTAATCGGAGTTTTAGAATCAATCATTTTTTATATCCTTCCTGTTAATAAGTTTTTGAAATTTTCGCAGAAGCGTCCGAGCCACCGGACACACTTCCACCCCCAAGCAAATCCCGCGAGATTCGCCTGAACTTAAAGAAATTAAATTTTTAGAACGTATTTGCCTTCCGTTACGGGCGGCTGATCATCACTTCCGTCGCTTTGAAAAGCGCGTGAACCTGCATTCCTTCTTTCAGCCCCAACTCCTCGCAGCCGCGCCTCGTAATAATAGAAACAATAAGTTGTCCGCCGACTTCAATCGTCACTTCGGAAAACAATCCTTCCGAGCGAATTTCCGTCACGACTCCGCGCAGGCGATTGCGAACGCTAATCGGTTCGGAATGTGAATTTCCCCGCGCACTTTCGGTTGCTGTTTTCGCGCTGCTCAATCGCTCAATTTCCTGCAGCGAAATTCGGTGATGACCGCCTGGCGTTTTCACCGATTCGATTTTGCCGTCGTAAATCCACTGCTTAATAGTCGGATAACTAACGCCAATCATCTTCGCCGCATCTTTCGGCTTTAAAAACTCCATATACGCATTTATACAATTTTATTTAAAGAAGTCAAATGTAAATCATTAAATCATACGATTTTATACGACTTGAAATTAATTTTTTGCGCACCCCTTTTGACAGTCGGAGAATTTGACCGGCAAACTTTTCTCGCCAACCGACGCGAAACCAAAAGTTGTCCGGCTAAAATCGGCGTGATAAAATTCGAGTTCACCGATGACAAAGTTTTGACGCTCCGCGTGAAAATGATGGCGGCGAACAAATCGTTGGACGTGAGGGCGAAACAGCGACTTTCTTATCATGTTGTCTTTTAACTTTTGGCGAGCTTGGTGGCGGTTTCGCCCCACGTCATCTCAATCGTTGGACAGCGTAGCGGCGAGTAACGCACAACGGGAGGAATAATGCCGATTATATCGAAGGGGTGTCTCAAGATCGACCATACCGACGATGGAGAGGGTCAGCCGGTCGTCCTGATCCATAGCTCCGTGAGCGCGAACAAGCAGTGGCGCACGCTGACCGAAGCGCTGAAGGATCGGTATCGAGTCCTGGCAATCAACCTATTCGGCTACGGGGAAACTACTCCCTGGTCGGGGACCGCGTCGCAGTCCTTGTATGCACAGGCTCAGCTGGTCCTAGGCCTTTGCCAGAAGCTGGGGGATCCGATCCACCTGGTGGGCCACTCCTTCGGCGGCTCTGTCGCGTTGAAGGCAGCCGGACTTCTGGGATCACGCGTGGGAAGCCTGATCCTTCTGGAGCCAAACCCCTTCTACCTGCTTAAGCAAAACGGCCGTACCGAAGCATTCCTCGAGTCTCGGAGCTTGCGAGACCATGTCAAGTGCTACGGAGCGCTGGGCGATTGGTCGAAGGTTGCAGAACGCTTCGCGGACTACTGGCTAGGTGATGGATCCTGGAGCAACATGCCGGAGAAGCGCCGAACTGCCTTTGCCGACTCACTGCCTCCGAACTTCTACGAATGGGACGCAGTCATGGAGGAAGAAACCACAATCGAGGACTGGAAATACCTCAAAGCGCGCACGCTTGTGGTGAGCGACGCTGCCACCCGCCTACCCATTCGAGAGATCGTGGCACTCTTCGGCAAGACATGCCCCCATTGGACGTTCCACACCATAGCTGAGGGCGGGCATATGGCTCCGCTGACCCGTCCCGAGCTGATCAATCCCGTGGTTCGTCAGTTCCTGGACGCAAGTTCGGCGTGAAGCGGATACCACGTCCAACGCCCAGGCTGCTGACCAGTTAATAAACTCAAGTAGGAGATCAAATTATGAAACTAACTATTGTATTGTTTTTACTTCTGTGAGGGTTATCGCTATTCGTCACTGCCAAACCAACTAATGGTTCAGGTTTCAGGCAACAGGATAACGCCCAATAGCAAGAAGTTTTAAGATTACACCAGGAACTATACAATGCCTGGTGGGTGAATTATGATGCAAAGGTCGCAGAACGTCTCGTTGCCGATGATTATTTTGCAGTAAACAGTGATGGCTCGACATCGGATAAAGCAATGGCTGTTGCAATAGCGCGAAGCAACGAAAAAGTTGATATAAAAGAAGAAGACATGAAAATGCGCCTTTATAACAACACGGCTGTCTGTACCTACAAGATGATTGTCATGACAAATCCAAATGACAACCGCTCCCTTCAAAAGGCTCGTATTGCAAAGGTTTGGGTAAAACGGAAGGCGCCTGGCAACTAACTGTTTTACAGTCAACAAACTGCAAGTAGGCAAAAGAAATCGTCATTCACTAAGCTGCCCAACGCAATATGAAAGGACGCCCCTCTGGTGGTAGTGTGAGGTTGCAAAACTTTACAACCAACAAGAGGAGACATCCTATGAATGAGACCAAGTATGTGGGAATTGATTTACATAGTGCAAGTAGTTCAGTGTGTGTGATGGATGGGCAGGGAGAGGTGCTGATGCGCTGCGTTCTGGCGACCAGCGCTGCAAGTCTGCAAGCGGTGTGTCGGGGTTTGCCAGGGCCTGTGCAGGTGGTGGTAGAAGAAGGCACGTTAGCCGCCTGGGCCCGCGAAGTCTTAGCCCCGGTCGTGCGCGAAGTGGTGATCTGCAATCCACGCGTCAACCATTTGCTGCGCGTGGGCAACAAGACGGATCAGGGTGATGCCGAGAAGTTGGCGACGCTCCTGCGGCTCCAGGCCATCAAGCGCGTCTACAAAGTGGAAGTACACTTGCAGGAATTACAGGAACTGGTGCGGGCCTATGAGATGCTGGTGCAGGATGTGACGCGCTGCAAGAACCGGCTCAAAGCGCTCTACCGAGGGCGCGGCATCAGCGCGGCAGGCCGTGCTATTTATCAAAGCAAGCAGCGCGCAGGCTATTTGTTACTCATCACAGAAAGCGGGCGACGACGGCGTGCCGAGTGGTTGTATGAGGAGCTCGATGCCTTACAGGCACTGCGCAAACAAGCCAAACGGGAGATGTTGCAGGCGAGTGGGAAATGCCCGGAGCAGCGCTGGCTGCTGAGTATTCCGGGCATCGGGCCGGTGCGCGCGGCGCAGTTGCTGGCGAGTCTGGGCACAGCCGAGCGCTTTCGCACCAAGCGCCAATTGTGGAGCTATAGCGGGTTGGCGGTGCGAGTGCGCACCAGTAGCGAATATGAACTGCGCCAGGGAGAATTAAAGCGCAAGACCCGCAACGTGCAGACCTTAGGCTTAACACACGAGTTCAATCATCGCTTGAAGGCGGTCTTCAAAGGGGCGGCCGAAGAAGCGCGGCGACGAGCGCCGTTCCAAGCTTATTACGAGAGCTTAGTCGCCAAAGGAATGCGCGTGGAGATGGCGCGGCTGACGCTGGCGCGCAAGCTGGCGACGATTGTCTGGAAGCTGTGGCGCACGGGCACGGAGTTTCGCGCCGCCGAGATCAAGAGCGTGGCACCGTAAGCTGGTTCGCACCGAGAGGAGCGATCCGCCCAGAGGAGCGCAGGGCCCGTTGTCACGGTCGGTGGGAGAGTATCAGAATGGATGTTGTTCCCGAGAGGACAAAACCTAACGCTATGCCCCCACCCGCAAAGACCAGAAATTGCCATCGGCTGCAAAAAGTCACGGATAGAACCATGGTCAGCGAATTGATCAGCGCGGCAGACAAAGACAGCGGAGAACAATGAAGAGCGGAGCGCAGGAGACGAGCAGAGAGTGTGCGAAGCGGCGCGGCGTGCTAACGGATAAGTCAGAGGGGCTGACTGTCAAGCAGCAGGGATGGTCAGGAAGGAGAAGTTTGTGCTTGACATTCCCTTTCATAGAACATC
>JANMKB010000180.1:0-6537 GCA_031371805.1 Blastocatellia bacterium
CACACGCTTCGCAACCATGGCTGGTTGCGCTACTCTCGCGATAACCTTTCCTTTTCCTGATCGCTATATAGCTGAATCAGCGCATCACTTTTTTCCCGTAACGCTTCCAACGCTTTCTGCAATGCGGCGTGTTTGATTTCGTGTTCCTCGGCTTCATCGCGCACGTTGATTGGTTCACCAATCACAACAATTGTACGGGCAAAAGGTTTCGGGATTTGAATTTTGTCCCAACTGGGCAGGCTCCAATAACGATCCAGCGAAATTGAAAAAGGTAAAATCGCAGCCTGAGATTTTGCCGCTAACAGCACGGCTCCGGGCTTGGCTTCATAAAGCGGGCCACGCGGACCATCAACGGTAAACGCCGCGCTCTTCCCTGCTCGCACCGCTCGGATCATTTGAATCAACGCCGCTTTGCCACCACGCGTCGAACTTCCTTTCGCCGTGCCGTAACCAAATCGCTGAATAAATCGTGCAATATATTCTGAGTCAAAACTTTGCGAGGACATCACGATAATTTTGCGATGACGCCAAAAATAAGTCGCTATCGGAATGCGGTTATGCCAGAAGCATAAAATCTGCGGCTTCGTCTCGTTAAAATTTTCCCAACCTTTAATTTCAAATTTGACCGTCGTGCCAATCACGCGAATCAGCCAAAATAACAAAAAACCAGCCACACGAATAATCAAGCGTTGCTTAAAAGTGTACAAAGATAAATCCGCAAAGGTGTAATAACGTTCTGCCTGCTCAGCCATGAAATTTCCCTGAAATATTTTTTGTTCTATAGTCGCGCTCGCAATTAAAGTTTATGATACTGCTTCCAATTCGGAACAGCTAATTTTTGCGGTCCTAAAACTACATTGGCGTGTCAATCACCCAACCGCTACCGCAGGTGATACTGACACAAATAATCTGAGGCGATGATGCGAAATAACTGCGCCCTTTTCCTACTCTTGTTTTTTTGCACACTTGCGCCATTCACTTTCGCGCAAAACAAAACCGAAAATGTCATCCTGATTACATTTGACGGAGCGCGGACACAAGAAATTTTTGGCGGCCTGGATTTGGAAATTCTCAAATCCAAAATCCAGCGCGGCAAAGTCGAAGACAACGAATTTTATAAAAAATACTGGGCAGAAACGCCGGACGAACGACGCCTGAAATTGATGCCGTTTTTTTGGGGTACGCTAATGAAAGAGCAAGGCTCCATCGCGGGCAGTCGTGCGCTCGGCAGCAGTGTGATGACAACCAATAAAATGTGGTTTTCCTATCCGGGCTACTCTGAAATTCTGACCGGACAGGCGCACGACGATGTGATTAAAAGCAATGATCGCAAGCGCAATCAATACACCAGCATCCTTGAGTTTTTGCAGCGCAAATTGAAGCTGAGCAAAACACAAGTTGCGCTGTTTGGTTCGTGGGATGTCTTCAACTGGATCGGCGAACATCAGGAAGGCGCAGTCACAATCAATGCAGGACACGAACCTTATGACCTCATCAATGATCCTGAAATCCGTGCGCTGAGCAAATTGCAAAACGAAAAGCTCAGCCCGTGGAACAGTGTGCGCTTTGATTATTTCACCGTGAAGTTTGCGCTTGCGCACCTGAAAAAATATCAGCCCCGCATAGTCCATATCGCCCTCGGAGAAACAGATGATTGGGCGCACGCTGGCGAGTACGGACACGTGCTGAATTCGTTTGCGACCAACGATAACCAGATCAAAGAAATCTGGGATTTTGTGCAAAGCTCGCCGAAGTACAAAGGTAAAACTTCCATCATTTTCACGACGGATCACGGACGCGGCAAAACAATTACGGATTGGACAGATCACGGCGAAAAAGTTCCCGAAGCACAAAATATCTGGATGGCATTCATCAGCCCTGAAAGTAGTTTGCGCGGCGAATGGAAAAATTCACCAACGATCTATCAAAACCAAGTGGCAGCGACGCTCTGCCAATGGCTGAAAATTGATTACAGTGAAAATAATCCGCAAGCCGGAAAACCAATTTCTCTGGTTACAAAATGAATTAATTTTTCAAATACTACCTCTTACTTTTACAAAAAATCAGGTAATCACATATTTACCCTATGAAAAACGATTCAGCCAAAAAAGGTTCAGCCGCACTGATAAAATTTGCCGCCGCTGCAAGTGTACCTGTATTGGTCGCAAGTGGTGCACCATTCCTCGCCCCCCTTATTGCCGTTTTACCATTTTTATTAGAAGAAGATAAAGAAGGTAAGACTCTCATTGAAAAAGCACTGGGAGGCATTGCCGGAGCCTGTACAGAAGTATTAGGGGGGAAAGCCGGAGATGCTATCAATGATTTTTTTGGTGAGAAGGACGCAACTCGTAATCAGGATTTATCACGTGCGCTCGCAACTGCGTATTTGGCTGCGCTCAAGACTGTCGAACGTGAAATTAACCGTGAAGGTACGCCTCAACTGACAAGTGATGTTTTAGGATTGAGCAAATCAAGTAATCAGCCTCAACTATTGAAAGAACAATTGAAACAACGGCTTCCTCTCTGGCTCGGGAGAATTGCCCGTTCCATTCAAAAAGACCCTGCTTCTTTGTTCGTCCTGCCAAATAACCTCGCGCTCTGGATCTCAGAAAATGATAATGAAAATTTTGCGGAAACAATCAAAGAAACGTTAGGGATATGGCTTATTGATGAACGCAATTTTGGCGTGACCGGAACAACATGGATTTCTCTCAAGTCAGAGTCTTTGCCGGAACCGTTGCAAAAAGTCCTGATCGAAAGGCTGGCGCAGGAAATTCCGTTGCGGCTTGGCGAAGCATTCAAGCGTCCTGAATTCGCTCGCGCCTGGATTGCCTTTCAGCGCGAATTGTTGCAACGCATCGTGCGCGGCATCAAAAAACTGGAAACGCAAACCGACAGTATCAAAGCGGACACGGAAACAATTCTTGCCCGTCTGAACACAATTAATCAGTTGCCTGATACTGCTTTTCAAACGCTGACCAATATGACAGCGGAAATTTTGCAATTATCCCACGAACAGGCATTGCGCGAAGAGTTCAGAGTCTCAATCATTACAAATGCAGTGCAGAAAATCGGCAAGATTGAAGCTTCACTTAAACAGATAGACAAAAAAATTGACGACCTGCCAGACAAAGTTTTAGAACGATTTCAGCAAGCAGGCATTGCGCCGCAGCCCGCCGTTCATATTCCGCGCACACTTCCTGACAAGCCTGTTTTTTATGGGGAAAAGCGGGCGCAACAAGTGGAAGCATTAGTTCTGCGTTTGCTGGCTGATGCGCCGCTTGCCATATTGATTCACGGTGGAGCCAATATCGGAAAAACGAATTTTTCTAAACAACTGTTGTTACATGAAAAGATTGAAGCGCACTTTGGCACGCAACGTTATTTTTTTGAGTGCGAAACGGCGCAGGACGATCAATCCCTGATCGCGCAATTGGCAACTCATTTAGGCATTTCCCCCGTCTACGGTGTAACGCTGACAGATCAAATTATTTTTACATTAGGACAACAACCAACTGTGCTGGTGCTGGATAATCTGGAAACGCCGTGGGACAACGCCGCAACCAAAACGCAAGTCCAGAATTTTTTGGCGCAACTGGCTACCATCAAAGGAATCAAACTGATTGCGTCTTTGCGTGGCAATGAACGTCCGCTTGACGTGCGCTGGCATCCGGTTAAGCCGGACACCTTAGAAAAGGAACAGGCACGAGAATTATTTCTGTCTATCTCGCCCGAATTTGCCCATGACCCTGATTTAGCTGATCTCTTAACAGAAATGAGTTTTTTGCCCGGCGCGATTCGGTTGCTGGCTGCTGCTGCACAAGGGAATCATTCATTGCAATCATTACGCAATCGCTGGAATCTTGAACGCACGAAAATTTTGCAACAAGGCACAGGACGTGAAGCTGATTTAGAAGCCTCGTATGAAATTTCATTCCAAAGCCAACGCATGAAAAATGCGCCTGAGGCATTCGTGCTGTTACGAAGTGTGAGTTTGTTGCCCAGCGGGTTTCCAGCATCATTAGCCAACCATTTATTTCCTGCTGATGCAGATAAAGCCCTTTCTGTTTTAGGCAAAGCTGCGCTGTTGGATGTTGACCCCATAACAGACCGCTATAGCCTGCTCAACCCATTGCGACAATATGTACTGAAACAATATCCTGCAACACCCTCTGAACAGGAAAAACTCAGACAATACTTTTTTGCTTTGATAAACGAATGGGCTTCTAAGGCAGGACGGGATCTAACGTTAGGAGCGCAGGCTATCGCTCGGTTAACACCGGAAGACCCAAATATCGAAACGATCTTTACAGAATATAAGTCTAAGCAAAATGCTGGGGAAGACAATCAACTCATTGACACTGCATTACAGTGGGGATGGTTTGTTTATATGGCAGGCGGTTCTAGTAAGCCTGTTGAGGTCGCCTTACAACTTGCTAAAGCCATCGGCGATGCGCTGGGACAAACCACTTGTCTCTTCAGCCTCGGCGATTGTGCCTATAACCGCTTCGACTACGACAAGGCTGAAGGCTTCTATAACCAAGCACTCCCGCAATTCAAAGCCATCGGCGCTGCGCTGGGACAAGCCAATTGTCTCAAGAGCCTCGGCGAAGTAGCACTAGAAAATCTTACTATCAAAGTGACTGAGCAATTCTTTACTAACGCACGAAAGCTATATGAAAAAATTGGTGAACCAATCGGACTAGCCAATTCGGCTATGGGGTTAGGGCGTGTTAACACATTCAATCGTCATTATGAAGCTGCTACCGCTTTCCTTACAGAAGCAAAATCCGGCTATGAAAAAATAAATTTAGAAGAAAGCGTAGGAGAATGTGTTTTGTACGAAGGGGATTTAGCTTTCCAGCAAGACAATCCAATGCTCGCGCGTGAATGTTATGAAATAGGGCTGGTACGATTACAACAATGTCAGGCTCATTGGTATATTGCCGAAGCACATCGCCGTCTGGCATGGATCAGCGATGAACCGGAACGCACACAGCACCGTAACGCCGCGCTCGCCATTTGGGAACAATTAGGCATCCCGAACGCTGCGCTGCGCCTGGAGCAGGATTTTTTAGCGGGAGGCGATGAGTAACAGCAAGGTACAGTACAGGGAGTGGTAGCGACCTGGTGACATTTGGGATTACCAGGTCGCTACCGCTCCCTGTACTGTACCGTTCGTGAGAACCACACTGCATACGTTGCATTTACACATAAAACTTTTATGACCGATCATTCACAGCATGACGCCAAAGCCGACGCGCAAGAATTAAATAAATTAGGCTATGCGCAAGAACTCTTCCGCACGATGGGCGGATTTTCCAACTTCGCCATTTCATTTTCTATCATTTCAATTTTGACGGGAGCGGTCACGCTTTACGGGCACGGTTTGAAAATGGGCGGCCCCGCGCAAATGTCTATCGGCTGGCCTGTCGTCACGCTGTTCACGCTCGCCGTCGTGATGAGTATGGCGGAACTCGCATCGGCGTTACCAACCTCCGGCGCGATGTATCACTGGTCGTGTCAGCTTGGCGGCAAAGGCTGGGGCTGGTTCACCGCGTGGTTCAATATCATCGGACAAATCGCCGCGATTGCGGGGATTGATTACGGCTGCGCATTGTTTGTGACACCGTTGCTTGGGCTGGCAGCGACGACGCAAAACCTGCTCATCGTGTACGCAGTAATTTTGCTCTCGCACGGCATCATCAATCATTTCGGCATTCGCCTAGTCGCGTGGCTCAATGATTTCAGCGTAACCGTTCACATCATCGGCGTCATCGTCATTGTTGGCGTTTTACTTTTCTTCGCGCCGAAACAACCTGTCAGTTTTTTCTTCGCACGCATCACCATTAACACCGACGGCTATTCATACGGCTGGGCGTTCGTGATTGGATTGTTGCAGGCAATGTGGACGTTCACGGGTTACGACGCTTCCGCCAGTGTGAGCGAAGAAACCGTTGATCCGCGTCGCCGCGCTCCGTGGGGAATGATTATGGCGGTAGCTGTTTCCGGCATCGTCGGCTATTTATTGCTCCTCGCGTTGACGCTCTCCATCAAAGATATTTCTGCTGTGCTCAGCGCCAAAGATGCCAGCGGCAACGATGTTCCTGCCGTGATTGCCGTGCTGGTTTCCGCGTTAGGCGAACGCGCCGGCAGCGCCTTTTCGTGGCTGGCAGCAATTGCGATGTGGTTTTGTGGACTGTCAGCAGTCACCTGGAGTTCGCGTGTCATCTGGGCTTTTGCGCGTGATGAAGGAATGCCGCTGTCAAATATCTGGAAGCGCGTCAGCCCTAAACATGCGACTCCGGTGTATACAATTTGGCTGTGCGTGATCGCGGCATTTTTGGCTGTCCTTTACGCCGTTGTTACATCCGTCCGGTTTGGCGCTAACGGCGTATATATTAATCAGGAATCCTATAATAACAATTACGCTATCGTCACTTCGATCAGCACAATCGGTTTATATATTTCCTACATTATTCCGGTAGTACTTGTAATCATCGAACGCAGCAAAGGCAATCAGATTGAACGCGGCCC
>JANMKB010000191.1:0-26043 GCA_031371805.1 Blastocatellia bacterium
CGGCCCCCAGCCAAGTTCATCAGGGCCGGCAAAATCCGCCGGAAGTCGTAAGGAACTGAAAATCGCGGCGGCCTTGAACGTTTGGACATCAGCTTGTAAAAGATTTTCGTCCCGCGTCGCGTCAGCCGAATGAAGCGCCGCATTTTTTAAATTTTCGTAATCGTGGGTACCGACTTCACGCCCGCCAATGGGAAAGGGGGTTGCAGGGATGACATTCTGTTTTCGCTGCGACTGGCATTTTGCGGCGACCTGTGCGTTGAGAGTTACGCCCGGTGCTGAGAGCAGGCTGGGCATTCCCTGCGCCTCTGGAAAATCGATGATTTCCTTATAACTTTGACCTGTATGATTCTGACTGACAAACATTGACGACTCCTCTCTGTAACAAGTCTGTAACTTGCCAAGCTTAAAAAAAGTTGCCTGACGCAAAAAACTGCGTCCTCGAACAACTAAGTGTGAGAAAGCTGGTAATTGGGGAATGAGCAACAACCGCTAACCAATTACGGTGAGGTGAGAGGACAAAAAAGCCTGCCGGGAATGTTAATAAAACCAAGTCCTGACTCAAATCCATCATAAAGATATAAGTGATGATGTCAAGCCATGCTCTTCAACAAATTTGATTCCGATAGTAATCACGTTAACGACTTGAATTGAGCGGCAAGTTATTGTAAGTTCTCTCGCGTTTTCAGGAATTGAACTTACTTTAATTTTCTACTTCAACGTGGAGACTACCCGATGTCTGAAGAACTGAGTCAGGCTGTGCATAATACGAAGCAGGAACCCTCTCCATTTGCCGACCCGGTGGCGACTATTCTGGAAGCGAATGGCCTAGGGGAACGAGCCGCGATGAGCCCGTCTCAGGTGGTGGAATGTGCGAAAGATGCGGGCGACAATCGGTTACTCATGGCTGAAGTGGGAACACGTCGTTTTTTCCTCACGCTCTCTCCGGCCCTCAAAGGAAGACTGGTTGGTGAAGACCGCATTGATGACGAAGAAGTCCGGCTGCATTTCGAGGTGAACATCATCGGCGGTTCACTCAAAAAATAAGTTCGCTTCATTTTTCATTGCCCTTTAAGTAAAACGTTATCTCTTACCCTGTTCCTGCACGTTTTACGAATTTGCCCCTTTTTAAAACTTATCCCCGTTGGCATTCAGGCAACTTCTCACGCCCCCGTTACATCTGTATGCCACACTCTTAACGTACTATACATGAAGAAAAGAAAGGGAACCCAACTATGAGCAGCTATCTCAATCAGACGGAACCGATTTATCAAATTCCGAACCTTCGTCACGACATCAAAGTTGAGGATGAACCAACCGGCAAAGCCTCTCCGCAATTCGAATATACTTTGCTCCGCGCCCAGGTAGACGAAATAATTGATCAGGGCTTAAACGATATGTCGCTCCTGATTAATGGCGAGGAAATGGATACCAGGTATCCCGAAGGCATCTGGAAAGATGGCAAAGCTTTTGCAATGGTCAATGGCAATCAGGTTAATTTGTTAGGCTCAAAATTTTCAGCCATGAATGCCCTGCTTTCGGTCGGGATTGCGCTTTATTAATTTGCGCTTGCGTCAGCTAATCGTTCGTCGCGCGTTCAATCAGCCGTGTCGCGCCAATGATCCCCACGGGTAAAGCCAGCAGGTTGACAATAGGGATATGCAGCAATAAATATCCCGCGACACTGAAGCCCAGCACCGACGCAGTATTTTTCCGCCACCAGCCTATTTTCTGACGAAATGAAAAGCCGCGCATTGAGAGCGGCACATCCAGAAAATCCATCCCGCAAAAACAAATCGTGACAAAAATTCCGAGTGGCACTCCCAGCGGTGGCAGAAAAACCGTGAGCAGTAACACAAGCACAACGATGATCAATTGCAGCGTCACCAGCTTAATCCCTTCCCAAATCGCTTTTAAAAATCCCAATTCATTTTCTTTGGGCAAAATATTGCCATTGAGATGAGAAGTGTGCAGGCTAATTTTTTCACTAATGGGAGCCAGAAAAATGCGCGTGAGTGGCAGGTAAATTAAATACGCGACAAACAAAACTAGCAGGACAGTTAAGGCCTGCACCAGCAATTGTCCATCCGGTGAAACAGAAAAATAAGTACCCCATACATCGCCGACCAGCCAGGCGCTGCTCCAGGCCAAACCGCCAATCACAATCAGCGTCAGCAGAATAGGAATGAACGCCAGCGCCAGCAGTTTCGGATGGCGAAAAAGCTTGCTAATGCCGCCGTAAAAATAACCCGCCCCGTGAAAAAAACTAACGATAGGGTTCATCAAAGTATTCTAGTTAAGCGAAATTTTTATTGGTTGCGAGGTGCCGCTGACCGTTAAAATTAAACCTTTTATTTGCGTCACATCAGGCTTCGTATTAAAAAATAAAACGCCGCGTTTTTCCGCCTTTGCGTCCAGGACAAAATTTTCAGGCAGCGAAATATTTTCCAGTTGCTCCAATGTTTGCCGATAGCCTTCTTTGTTATAAACGCGCACACCTTCAAATTTCATCACTCGTCCAAGCTTTTTTTTCGGCGCAAGCTGAGCAAATTTTTTGCCACTGGCATCACGCAATTCAAATTTTGGTTTAAGTTGCTTATCAGCGCGATTGACTAACCTGACATCAATGACTGCAATGCCAGCCAAAGGCAAATTAGCCTCAAAGCGTTCGAACGCTTTGTCATCGTCAAGCAACGCCGCCGCCGAAATTTCCAGTTCAGTTGAATTCACTGTCCGGGCCGCTTCGATGGGCGTGTTTTGTGGAACTGAAGCGATTTTATAGAGTGGAACGCTGCAACCAGTGCTGATAATCAAAAGGACAAAAACCCAATTTTTTCTTGTTGCAGCAATTCGCATAACAGATTTAATCATTGGACGAACCGCACAGAATTGTCAATTCAATTGGGCGACCAGCGGCGAAAAATTGAGGTAAGTTGAACAACCCTCACAGCCTGAAAGTCCGTGCTACCGGGCGATCACTAAAGAGTAATTCCAGCGGCTCCTAACGATTTCACTCTCCTGCTCTGGCGCATTCCGCTGTCTTGCTGCATAATCCGGTTGTTCGATCAAATAAAGATTCCACTGGCGGGCACGCCGCCGATACTGAATTAACCATATAATTTACGGTCCGAAATTTGGAGGAAAACTATCCATGAATAAGCAGCGGCTCTTTCTTGCCAGTTGTCTGTCACTTGTTGTCACCGCGATGATTTTCGCTTTGCGCGGAAACGTTGAAGATTTAGTTAAAGCTGATCCAGCGCTCGCCAGCTATTTTCCGGCAGCGGCTGCCAGCGCCAATTACGGCTGGCTTTCGACCTTAGCCTTTTTTGGTTTTGCAGCTTCAATTCTCGTCACTTCTCCAATGCTTGATGCGCTTGGGATGAGAAATTTACTTTACCTCGCCTTCGCGCTTCACCTCATCGGAGTCATCGGCTTCATCATCGCACCGACCTATACATTAATGTCCGTCGCCATGTTACTGGCAGGTTTTGGTAATGGCCTCGTCGAAGCCGTTATTAACCCGTTAATCGCCACGCTCTATCCCGAAGAAAAAACGCACAAACTGAATGTGCTGCATTCCTGGTGGCCAGGTGGATTAATTATCGGCGGCTTGCTGGGCTATTTTATGTCGCAGATGCACATTGGCTGGAAAGGACAAATGTCAGTCATTTTAATCCCAACCATCGCGTATGGCATTTTACTCTTCGGACAGAAATTCCCGCTGACCGAACGTGCAGCGGCAGGAATTTCAACGGATGAAATGATCAAGACTGCGTTGAATCCGTCATTTTTACTATTGCTCGGATGCATGATGATTACAGCTTCGATTGAGTTAGCGCCGGGGCAAATGGTCGGTTCGGTGCTGGGCAATCTAGCCAAAATGAGCGGTATTCTGATTCTGGTTTATGGCAGCGCCCTGATGTTTGTCCTGCGTTATTTCGCCGGCGCCATTGCCCACAAAATTTCGCCGATTGGGATGATGTGCGTCTCAGTCGTGCTGGCAGCGATTGGATTATTTATGTTAGCGAACGTCACAGGAACTACGGGTGCATACATCGCAGCCACTGTGTTTTATGTGGGCGTTTGCTTTATGTGGCCGACGATGCTGGGCATCACTTCCGAACGCTTCCCCCAAGGCGGCGCGTTTACGATGGGACTAATGGGCTTTGCCGGACAATTCATGCTGGGGCTGGTTATTTTCAACATGGGGAAAGTCCGTGACAGTCTCGGCGGAGATGCGGGATCATTCCGTTGGGTGGCAACGCTGGCAATCGTCCCCTTTATCGTTTTTGGTCTGTGGTGGTTGAAAGATAAGGCGAAGGGTGGATACAAGGCAGTAAAACTGGAACAACAATCCTAACCTGTGCGCAGAAGAAAATTCGCGGTTCGCAGCAATTAACTGCGAACCGCGAACTAACAACTGTGAACTATTTTATTGGCGGAGGCGTGTGGGAATCGAACCCGACCGACGCTCACTTTCGCGCACGTCCTACGGTTTTGAAGACCGCGCCAATCACCAGATCAGATGCGCCTCCGCGAGGGTTGCGAATGTATCACATCTTTTTCCACGGATAAAACCCGCCCGGGCTTATAGCTTCCGGCGCACGTTACTGGCGCGCTGATTACCAACCGACCTGGAGGAAATCACGCGCCGCCGCGCTAAACTGACTAATTCTTTTGAATTACAAGGCATGGCGCGAAAAGAGGATAACACGCCCGCCAAACTTGGTTCAGATCCCAAACGGCTGTTATCAACCAGCACAGAAATATCGCCGTACCCTTCACTGCCACGCAACATTTCCAGGACGCCGATAACTTTTCCAGGGGCGACATCAATCACCACCAGGTCATGCCCATCACGACACACGATGCGGACTTCTTCCGCCGTGCTGGCATTCGTTATTTCAACTTCGCCACTACCTAATTCTGATTGCAACGTTTTTAAATGTTTCGGCTCATCTGACACAATTAATAAGCGCGATTTAATTTTACTAACAATATTAATACTTTGCCGTGAAGCAGCAGCGGATTGAGACATCATAAAATTCACTCCCTTCCCACGGACACACACGTCCCCAGGAAAATATTTATTCCTTTGAGCGGAATCCAAGCCATGAAAAAAAGACCTTGAACGCAATGCTATTTCGGTGAATTGCTTTCGTAGTGGGGGGCGAACCTAATTTTCAAATTGAGGATGTTCGAGTTGTTTCGGGAGAGCTTCGCTGATTTGAGTGCGGCATCAGTCTACTTTATTATTTTATCAAACGGGGAGTTTGGTAGTCTGTTTACCGCAAGTAGAAAATCTATTTGGGGCGGTTGAAGTTTGCTTCTCTGAGCCGTCTAAACTTACAATCGCAAACTTTGGTTGTCAACTACAAAGATTGTCATTTTTCCAATATTTTCGACATTAACATGAAAACTTTAGAAAACCTGATTGAAATGATGGCTCGGCTCCGCGCTCCTGATGGCTGCCCCTGGGATCGGGAGCAAAATTATGCGACGCTCGCACCGATGCTGATCGAAGAAGCTTACGAAATGATTGAGGCCGCAGAAGCTGAAGACTGGCCGGAATTATGCGATGAAATTGGTGATTTACTATTTCAGTTAGTTTTTTACGGACAAATTGCGGCGGAAAACGGTCATTTCAATTTGCACGATTCTATCACGCGTGTGTACGAAAAAATGTGGCGCCGACATCCGCATATTTTCGGCACTGAAAAAGCTGCCACAACCGCCGAAGTTTTAGTGAACTGGGAAGCGATCAAAGCCGAGGAGCGCAAAGCATCCGGCAAAGAAGAGGACAAGAAAAAATCCCTGCTGGATGGCGTATCGAAACGAATCCCGGCTTTACTTGAAGCAAACCAACTTACCGCAAAGGCCGCGCGCGTCGGTTTCGATTGGGAAAAACCTGCTGATGTATTCACCAAGCTCGCAGAAGAAATTGGCGAATTACAGGAAGAAATTGCCCGCCCGGAACAAAATCAAAAAGCGCTGGCTGAAGAAATGGGCGATCTGCTTTTTGTCGCAGTCAACCTGGCACGCAAACTTGGCGTTGAACCGGAAGCCGCGCTAAAATCTGCCAACCGCAAATTCCGCCGCCGCTTCAACCATATCGAAAATCGTCTGGATGAACAGAACAAAGCCTTCGCTGAGTCATCACTCGTCGAAATGGATGCCCTTTGGGATGAAGCGAAATTGATTGAAAGAGAAACTAAAGCAACACCATGACTCCTGCCGCTGAAATTTCTGCCAGCACGCACAAGGCAAACAAACAATGGCTCCCGCTCGTCACCCTTTCACTGCTCGGTGCATTGCTGATTACCCTTACTGCCCTGTGGTTGAAGATGTGGGAGCACCAGCGCGTGACCTACTATTTCTGGTTGTTCAATGTTCAGACGCTAATTTATCTCGCCGCCTGTTTCATCGTCATCAAAACCGAATCCAATCGGTATGTGCTGATTATCGTGCTTGTCGTCGCCGCAACTTTACGAGTGATGCTGTTGCCGACCGAGCCGGCGCATTCGACCGATATTTTCCGCTATGTCTGGGAAGGCTATGTGCAAACGCACGGCATCAATCCGTTTCGTTATGTGCCAGCCGCGCCGGAGTTGGAGCATCTGCGCGATGATTATATTTACGTCAACATCAACCGCAAAGATTACGCCAAAACTCCTTATCCGCCAGTTGCGCAAATCATTTTCGCCATCAGTAACCTGATCCGTCCACGCGGTGTTACTACCTTGAAAATTATCTGGGTACTGTTTGAATGTGTGACGATTGGGGCATTGTTGAGCCTGCTCAAAAAATTAAAAATGAATTTGTCTCGTGTGATTGTGTATGCCTGGTCGCCCTTAGCAGTCTGGGAAGTTGCGCAAAATGGTCATCTGGATGTGGCAGCGGCAACGTTCATTACGCTGGCGGGATTAGCAGCGGCGCACGGCAAACGTGCAACCATCGGGGCGATGCTGGCAATGGCAACGATGGTGAAGCTTTTCCCGGCTTTACTCGTTGCAGCATTTTGGAAAAAAGGCGACAAGCACTTGCCGATTGCGATGGCTGTCACGCTGGCAATTTTTTATGCTCCCTATTTAGGCGTTGGCACAGGCATCCTCGGGTTCGTGACGCATTATCCTGCCGAAGAAGGATTTATTTCCGGCGAAAGATTTTTGCTGCTCAAATGGATACGGATGATTGTTCCGTTGCCTCCGCTGGCATATCTGGGAATTTTCGCCGTAATTCTCGGCACAGCCGGTCTTTATCTGTTGCTCAAAAACAAGGATATTTTTCAGCAGTTGCGTGGCTGCACTTTGCTGGCTGGCCTCGTGTTGTTTTTTATTTCCCCACAATATGGCTGGTATTATCTTTGGCTCCTGCCTTTTCTGTCACTCACCATCGAACAAATCACTATTGCACAAGTCATCGCGACAATAGCTGTTGCCGCTAGTTTTGTGCGTTATCATCTGGCACAAACTCTGACGATTGATTTGCTTGTGGCCCCTGCCAGCATTGGCTTCAGCCTCAAACAAGCTCCGTCCGTCCAATGGCTCTGGTTATTGCTGGTGGCGAGCGCCGCCTGGCTGAGTTGGATTTAATTATGAAAGAAGCTCTGGTAGTTTTTGCGAAAGCTCCAATTGCTGGTCAAGTCAAGACCCGCCTGATTGGTGCGCTAACGGCGGAAGAAGTCGCTCAACTTTACATCTGTTTTTTGCGCGACACTTTTGCGACGATGGAAGTTGTGCAGGAAGAGCGCGAAAATTTATCGCTGGTACTTTGCTTTACGCCATCAGACGAAATCGAAGCGTTTGAAAGCGCCGACCTTGACGGTTGTTTGATGATGGCGCAACACGGTGACGATCTGGGGACAAAACTGCGCAATTGTTTGGCGGATTTATTCGAGCTTGGGTTCAGCAAAATTGTCATCATCGGCGCCGACACTCCAACCCTGCCAGAGGAAATTATTATCGAAGCCTTTGAGCAACTCACAAGTCAAAACCAGGTCGTCATTGGCCCGGCAACTGACGGCGGTTATTACCTGATCGGAATGAGTCAATTGCAGCCAAAGCTGTTCGAGAATATTAACTGGAGTTCAGAAAATGTGCTGACTGAAACGCTGGCTCGCACTCAGGAAGGCGGGTTAACAATCTCACAATTACCTGCCTGGAGTGACATTGATTCGCCCCAGGATTTAGAAAAATTAAAACTGGAAATCAAAGCCGAACCGACCCTTGCAAACAACACACGCAAATACCTGAAAGCACTCCTTAAAACTGACAAACTTCTTTAAATCTGAATAGATATACTTTTTTGATTAACATCTTATTCCGGCTTGACTGTTTAACCCTCAGCCCTTAAAGTAGCAGTTGCCATGCGGTCTCTTACCCATTGCAATTAGCCGGCACGCTAAAAAAGCAATAGAATAACTGATTAATGAATCCACGCGGTAGGTCTTAAGCTGCTGACGCAATCCCGTTTAAATTGCGCCAGTGAGCAGAAACAAAACCTTTTCGACGAGGAGCAAACTACTATGAAAAAGCTTATGATGCCGGGGATTGCCCTGTGTATTTCTCTGTTCTTTGGTGTTAGTGTTTCGGCTGATTCAGTCAATAATAGTGCAGAATCCGCCTCCGCTCAAAGAACCATTAACGATCCTTCTAAAACCGAACTCCGTTCCACCGGCAATTCTCCTCAGATGGATTTGCGCGGATCATCTGAACCCTATCAGGGGCGTGGCGATAATTCCGAAGCTGGCGGTTTACCATTGGGAGCAAGATGGGTTGGAACCATCGCAATTGACGGGCATAAAGGTGGGAACATTGAAGTAATGGTTTTCAATAATACCTTTGCCTTACAAAAGGCCGTCAGCATTTTGGGTGACAGCGGAGCATCCCTTAGTTGTGTCCAATTCGGGCGCATTCCGTTTCAGCAAATGCTGACGATTGCACCATTTGCGCAATCAAACTCCTTTAATCAAAATACCAACCCCGTTGCATCGTTACCGGAACCCGCGACTCTGACGTTACTTGGGACTGGACTTGCAGCACTTGCAGCAGGGTTACGAAAGCGAAAAAAGAATTCGCACAAGTAACCAGCTTGTCGGATTTTTTCAAACCAGAGTTGAATTTAATCGTAAGGGGCGGCGTTAAAGTAAACCTGTGTAAAAATTTATTTGGTTGCGATGGAGCAAAGATAAACCTATGCGAGGCGTCTGTGCTCTATTCTTTGCTCGTAACTATATTTTGCATCCACGCTACTTTTCCTGCTTCCCTGTTTAGCTTTCCATAAGCCCAATAAACCAGTGGCCCCGTCAATAATAGGCCGGCAACAATCAGGACTTGAATCCAGCTATCTTTCGCGCCAATCAACGTAAAGCCTACAAAGACAGTGGCAAAAAGTAGTAATGAACAAAAAGATACGACCAGCCCTAATTTTCCGCCCGGAATTTTGAATGGTCGTGGCATCTCCGGGTGTGTGAAGCGCAGCCGGATCAGCGCGACAAATTCCAGCAATAACGAAATCGAATAAATCAGCACGTCAATAATCACCAGCTTGCTAAACGGGAGAAAAGTAAAGACACTGTAAATTGTCGCACACAGCAGCAGCGAAACAATTGGTGTTCCATAACGAGGATGCGTTTTCGTAATTACCTTCGGCAGCAAACCATCTTCCGCCATCGTAAAAGGTAAACGCGAGGTATACAGCAATTGGCTATTGAACAAGCTCCAGTTACTAAACATCACGGCAAACGATATTACGGCTCCCAGCCAGGGCGCAACCAGTTCCGCCGCAACGCGTGAAATCGTATAGGTATCACTGTCCCATTCGCGCCATGTATTCGTGGCCCCTAAAGCCACGCCAATTGGCAGCAAATACAGCACTGTCACCAACAGCACCGCCCATAACATGGCCCGGGGAAATGTGCGTCCAGGATTTTTCACTTCTCCGGCAAAGGTGCTGACATTATCCCAGCCCATGTAACTCCACATCACCGCACTCAATCCCAAGCCCAATGTTTCGCTGAGATGTTTCTCGCCGCCTGGAACTAATGGTTGCCAGGGAACATGCGTCATTTTCACGATGCCAATTACTGATAATAATAAAAACGCCGCAGTGACCACGATGAAGGCGATGATCGCACTATTGCCTACCAATTTAGCCCCGCGCCAATTGATAAGCAACGAAGTAAAAATCACGACCAGATTCATCAGCCATTGTTGCCAGCCCGTCATGCCGGGGAAAAAATATTTCAGGTACGTCGTAAACACGACCGGATAAATTGCCATGTCCACGAAGGTGTAAAGCCACGTCCACCAGCCTTCCTGAAAGCCCCAAAATCTTCCCAGTCCAAAATATACCCAACGATAATAGCCGCCATCAATCGGCAGCATCGTCGCCATTTCCGCCGTCACCAGCGCAATCGGCACGCTCCACAGCAAAGGGGTAATAATGAGCAGTGCCAAGCCAAGTCCGGGGCCAGCGCCTGAAATTACATTTTCAAGTCCGAAGGCGCCACCGCTCACGGTAAAATAAATGATGCCGATCAGAGGAATAAGGGTGAGTTGTTTTTTGGGCATAGTCGGTTAGAAAATTGAATCTACAAACGCGAGTATGGCAGGAAAATTACCGAACGGAGAACGTGTTGAAAGCTGAATTCCCCGTTCGTTAACTTGCATATTGCTGGTGGCCAGCGGCAATTTGTTCAGTTGCGTTGTCACCTGATCATTCGGCTTGCCTTTTAATTTACCCGCCAGACTGCTCATCATTTTTTGGGTCTCCTGCGTCACAGAACTGAAGCTGTCCATGGCGCTTTTGTTTTCTGACGCAGAACGAATTGCGGCGGTGAATTGCGGTACATCGCTGAGCAAAGATTTCTTTTCGTGTTCGTCAAGCAGTCGCTTAACATTTTCTTTGTCGCCCAGCACCAGAAAATTGTTAAGAAACACATACGCGCGCTTCTCGTCACCTGAGCTTTGCAGTTCTAAATTGCGATAGTTCTCGCGCTTAATTCCATTCCCCTGTTGCCGTAATAAACGTCCGGCGAGACTGGCTAATGAAGTAGCATTCCGCGCTGCAATCAACCACACTCGACGATTCGAATTTTCTTCTTTTGCGGAGGTTGCCAGGCTTACTCGCAGCACTTCATTTCCGATCAAATTGCTGGCGGTTTCGCCTGGCTCAAGACCCAAAAATGTTTTCCGCGCAGTCACAAAAAACCGATGAAACAAGAAGCTTTCTGCCACTCCGATATTTGCCGAAATAATTTTCTCAATTCCGTCCAGCGCTCGGTTAGGGTCGTCAATATGCAGCAAAGTTATTTCTTGTGCTGAAGCCGGAATAAGTTTCAGCGCCGCACTATTTTCTAATGAAGCATCGCTGGCAACGCGAATGGTGGAGCGCAGGCTTTCCGCCATTTGTGGCTGACATAAAATTGCATAGCGATCAGCCACATTGCCGCCTTCAAAACTCGTGCTATACGCCATCGCCTCAACGGCATTTTTAGAAATTTCAGCCGCTAAATTTTCCAGCAATCCGGCCAGCGGCGTTCCTTCGATAACTTTGCCCGCAACAATGTGCGCTAAAAATTGTGAGAGCCGCGCAGCCCCGGATTTATTCACAAAGGCAAACACTTCATCGTTACCTTTCACTGCGTTTTTGGCCTGGGGTAAGAAATTATTTTTCGCTATTCTGGACACGCGTCCCTGCCGCGCTTCGATGCATGCACGCAAGGCATCAGGATCATTGGCAACAATCAATTCGCTGTCAATGCTGGTCGCCAGAATTTTTCGGTCGCCTTGTGGAGCGCGAAAAATCGTCACTGGCACGCCCGCATATTCACTGGTTTCCTGCACCGGATTTTTATAAGCACGAGTTGCCAGTTGCAATAGTCGTTCGGCAATTAATGCTTTGATTTGTGCTTTGCTGCCGTGCGTTTCGGCGATCAAAGCCAGGCGCGGTTTGACTTCATCGCCGCGTACTTCGATACCGGTAATCACCAGTGCAAATTGCCCGCGTACAAACAATAACGATTCACCTGTCCCGATGCCCGACCACCGTGATAATTTTCCGAGCCAGCCCGCAGAGCCAAAACTGCGCGACAAACCATAAGCCGGCGCCAGGTTTTTCCACGCCTCAGTTGCGGTAAATTTTTCCAGGAGCGCGGACATATCGTTGACTTCAACATAGCCCAGGGCCGTTTCAGGAATATAAGTTTCAAGCGCTACCTGAGTGAATTGATGCGTAAAAACCCAGGCGGCAAAAAGCAGCAGAAGGATAATCAGAAAAGGTAAAAAAAGCTTGCGTTTGAGAAGAGGCATGATGGCGGTTGTTGTAAATAATTCGCAGTGGTTAGTTCGCAGTTCGCAGTAAAGCCGTCACCCCGTCGCTACCGCTCCGGGTAAGTACTGTGTCCCGCATAAAACAGGGCGGCTGAAATCCATCAACCGCCCTTAAACCCGGATTCAAATTTTGCGCTGGCTTATCGTTTTGAAACGCTGCGTTTTTGACGTGCTCTTTCCGAAAGAGCCGCTGCATTGGGTAACTCAGCAATCGCTTTTTGCAATTGCGCATCCAAATCCGCCATCGCCTGTTGCGCTTTGTCGGTGCCATAAGCCGCCACCAAAGTCTCAAAGCGAATGCGATTACGCGCCCAGGTCATTTGTTCTTCAACCTGCGCTGGAGTCAGCACAATTTCGGGATGTTTGCTCAGCCACGCGGTCAAATATTCACGGAACGATTTCATAATCGGATCCGTCACGATATATTCATTCGGTTTCATCTGCCGCTCAAATTGCGGTGGGCCACTTAACTGAAAATCTTTGGCAACGGCAATCTGACCGCCCACCAGTTCGCGGGTATAAAGGAAGATCGGACTCAGTAAAATAATTTGCGTCTGATTCAGCAAATCAAGGTTTTCAATCTTTGTATCTTTAACTCTAACATCAGGGTTGATGCCGCCGCCGCCATAAACAGGACGTTTTAAATCAGTCAGCCAAGCCTTGTTATTTTTCTGTTTGGTTTCATCCAGTGGTTCGCTACCCACGCGACGACCATAATATTCGTACATCGAATTATTTGAATAATCGCGTTGAATCAGGCGTCCGCTGGGCGTGTAATAACGCGCCGTCGTCAGTGTCAGTCCGGCTCCACCGGAAAGTGGGATAATCGTTTGGACAAGGCCTTTGCCAAAACTGGTATCGCCAACAATCAAGCCACGATCATGATCCTGCACTGCACCGGCGACAATTTCCGACGCCGAAGCCGTATTTTTA
Organism: Blastocatellia bacterium; assembly: GCA_031371805.1. Taxonomy (GTDB): domain Bacteria; phylum Acidobacteriota; class Blastocatellia; order RBC074; family RBC074; genus JAFDVL01. The sequence continues at coordinate 13,263 of JANMKB010000191.1, forward strand.
TTGATCAGAACAACCAGCGGGAAAGTTTCGGGCGACCCGGTTTCCGCTGGCAAATCACGATCCATTAATTTGCCTTCGCGGTAACGAACTGACAAAACTGTTTGTCCACGCTGTAAAAACTTATCAGAAACTTTAATGGCCTGATCTAAAAATCCACCTGGATTGTCGCGCAAATCCATAATCATTGAACTGGCGCCCTGCTCTTTCAAATTCGCAATGACCGAAGTCAGTTCATCATTGGTGGTCGAATGAAAACCACGCGGCATATTGACGTAACCGATGCCGGGACGCACTAAATAATTACCCGTGATTGAAAGCTGCGGGATCGCATCGCGTTCAATCGTCACCGTCACAGGCTCAGCAATTCCCGCCCGACGAACTGCCACCTTGACTTTTGTCCCCTGCTCTCCGCGTAATTTTGCAGTGACCTGATTTGAATTCCAGGTTTCGGAATTCTGTCCGTCAATGCCGACGATTTGATCACCGTAACGCAACCCGGCGCGGGTGGACGGAGTGTCCTTGAATGGCTCCTGAATAAATACTTTGCCATCGCGCATCCCAATAACTGAGCCGATGCCAAAATACTGGCTGCGCTGATCATTACGCATATCCTCAAATGATTTTTTATCGTAGTAAGCTGAATGCGGATCAAGCGTTCGCAACATTCCCTGAATGCCGGTTTTGGTCAGGACTTCGTAATCAACTTCTTCCAGATAATTATCGCGGATGATTTCAACGGAATCTATGAATTGCCTATACAGCTTTTGTTCATTTGCACGATCTTCGGCGGTTTGCTGGATGGTCGCCGATGAGGTGAGGCCAGCAGTGCTGGCTACCAGAAAAACTACGACACCGAAAATGAGGAATTTATGCCAGGTTATTTTCACTTCAACTCCTTATTAAGACAGCCTTCTTTATGAGCGGCGGTTCGTCTTCAAACATGCATCTCACCGCAGGGTACAGCTTTTACAAGCTCAGTGAATATTACTATAGTAGCAACGCATCAAAGATAGTCAAGCGGGTTTTATTGCGCCGTCCATCCGCCGTCCACAAACAACGAACTGCCCGTCACAAATGACGCCGCGTCTGATGCCAGAAAGAGCGCTGCACCGGCGATTTCATGTAACTCGCCCCAGCGTCCCATCGGAATTTTCTCAACGAAGGCTTTGTACTTTTCCGGGTCATTTAAAAGCTGCAAATTCATATCGGTCGCAAACGGCCCCGGGCAGATCGCGTTCACTGTCACACCTTTGGTTGCCCACTCCAATGCCAGCGTGCGCGTAAAGCCTAAAATCGCGGCTTTTGAGGAAGCGTAGGGCGTGCGCCCCGCCATCGAAATCACGGACATAATTGAGCCGAGATTGATAATTCTGCCCCAACCGTTTTCACACATCTCCGTGCCAAAAGCACGCGAACATAAAAATGGCCCTTTGACATTGACCCCCATCACTGCGTCAAACTCATTTTCGGACAAGTCCTGGATATTGCCGCGAATATTAATCCCGGCATTGTTGATCAAAATATCTACGCTGCCGAAATCATTCGCCAAAGTCTCTTTGAGCTTATTAATGTCTTCTTCTTTGGTTGTGTCCACCGCTGCGGCAAAAACTTTCCGTCCGGTAAGCGCAGTAATTTCTTTCGCGGTCTGCTCGCAATCTGACAGCTTGCGGCTGGCGATGGCAACCTCGGCTCCCGCCTCAGAAAAAGCCTGCGCCATCACGCGCCCCAAACCTCCGGCTCCGCCCGTAATTAAAGCTTTCCGTCCATTCAGTCGAAATAAATCCAGAATATTTTTTTGTGAACCATCCGGTAATCGCATTAAATAATTTCTCCTTAGTAGCGCAAATTTTTCAGTTTGCAACGCTTTATTCGATAACTAATGAAGTGGTCTGTGGCATAACTACACGCCCGATGATTGCCGCTTGCACGTATTGCTCGCGCAGTTTTTCGAGCAACTCAGTCGCACGATCTTCAGCAATGCAAATCAACAGCCCGCCCGCTGTTTGCGGATCATAAAGCAGGCTCTGCATTTCTTTACTGACTGCGGCAGAAATCTGAATGTCTGTGCCGATGTAATCACGATTAACGCGGTCACCACGTGTCAGCATTCCCTGCGCGGCTAATTCCAGCGCCTGCGGTAAAAGCGGGATTTGGGTGGAGTCAATTTCAAATGTCACCTGACTGGCTTTGGCGACTTCCCAGCCGTGTCCAAGCAAGCCAAAACCCGTAATGTCAGTTGCGGCTTTGACACCAAATTCCTGCATCGCGGTAGCGGCAGCGCGACTTGCGGTAAGCATTGTTTTAATGGAAGCGGCGGCAACTTCCGCCGGACATTTTTCAAATTTAATCGCCGTCGAAATGATTCCTGTGCCGATTGGTTTGGTCAAAATCAATATATCACCCGGACACGCGCCAGTGTTCGTGGCAATTTTATTCGGGTCAATCACTCCTGTCACCGAGTAACCAAACATAATGTCGGCATTGTCCACACTGTGGCCGCCAAGCAGGGCAACATTATTTTCAGTCAATATTGACAGGCCTCCGCGCATAATTTCGCTCAGAATAGCGAAATCAACTCCCTTGCGTGGAAAGCACGTAATCGCCATCGCCGTGAGCGGAGTTCCACCCATCGCCCACACGTCATTGAGGGAATTCAGCGCAGCAATGCGTCCATAATCAAAGGGGTCATCAACAATTGGCGTGAAAAAATCGAGGGTCTGGACTAACGCTACATCAGCGCTCAAACGATACACTCCGGCGTCATCGGCATGTTCGAAGCCAACCAGGACATTGGGATTATTCGGTTGTTTTGGTAGCCCGCTCAAAACTTGAGCGAGTGCGCCGGGCGTGAGCTTTGCCGCTCAACCAGCACACGATGCCATTTCCGTTAGTCGCATAAAATTTAAGCCTGATAAGGATTTTCGTCTTGCAGGAAGGCCAGCAGGTGACTGCGCTGCGAATGATTATTTAACCAGGCATCACGCAAAAGATGCAACTGGAATAGATTGTTTTTTTGTAAACTTCGCCGGGTGCGCCAACACTTCATCAATAGCTTTCCAAGTGTCGCTGGTGACATAGCTCTGACCACAATTATCACATAACATCATCGGGACATTTTCAATGACGGTCAATTGCTTGCCCTGTTGATAGACCTGGGGAAGTTTTACCAAGCGGGCAAAAACCTGATTGCAATGCGCACAGATTTGATAGTTTGGGTTTGGCCGACCTCGTTTCGCGTGTTTGGGTTTGGCTTCTGTCGTGCTCATAATTAATACACTCGGTAAACGGTAATAATGTAGGTGTCACCGACTAAAGTTAGTTTGGCCACAACTTGAATTTCGCGCCAGTCTTCGGACGGGCCAGAAATGATGTATTTAAATTCACCCGAAAACCGATCTTTCTGGCGTTCGATAATTTTACCATTAAGAACACAATGCTCAGCATCTTCTCTGGTTAATAAATCCTGAGCGATGGCGACCAATGCGTGTGTAGGGATAATAAAATTCCCACTCCAGATACATTCCTGCATCTGCGTCAGAATACTATTATACATTTTCAACTCTTGGCAAAACGATAGTTGGCATAATAAAAAGCTGGCAGCCCATCCTCACTTTGCCGGGCTGCCAGAACTTCTGTTTTACAAACCGGACAATTCATCAGGCTTTTGCCTTCCCGGTAGCAACTTCGCTCACTTCCACCGCCGGAGCCTTAACGCCAATGCCCAATGCATTGCGGACATCAGTTTCAACCCGAGCGCAAAGTTCAGAATTTTCTTTCAGCGTAGTTTTAGCATTTTCACGGCCTTGTCCTAACCGCTCTCCTTTATAAGAAAACCACGCGCCGGATTTATCCACAATTTTCTGCTCAACGCCGATGTCAATCATTTCGCCGTACTTTGAAATGCCTTCGCCGTACATAATATCGAATTCGGCTTCTCTGAACGGCGGCGCAACTTTGTTCTTGGCAATTTTAACTTTCGTCCGGTTGCCAACCACAGTATCGCCATCTTTGATCGCGCCGATGCGACGAATATCCACGCGAATTGAGGAGTAAAATTTCAGCGCTCGTCCACCGGTAGTGGTTTCCGGGCTGCCCCAAGTCACGCCAATTTTATCGCGCACCTGATTAATAAAAATCAGCGTCGTGTTGGAGCGGCTTACGACCGCTGTCAGTTTGCGCAGCGCCTGCGACATTAAACGCGCCTGCAAACCAGGCAAACTATCACCCATATCGCCTTCGATTTCAGCCCGTGGAGTCAGCGCCGCAACCGAATCAACCACCAGCACATCAATCGCATTTGAGCGCACCAGTGATTCGACAATTTCCAATGCCTGCTCGCCGGAATCGGGTTGTGAAATCAGCATTTCATTAATGTTCACACCCAATTTTGTCGCATAAAACGCATCCATCGCATGTTCGGCATCAACGTAAGCCGCGATGCCGCCAGCCTTTTGCGCTTCGGCGACAACGTGCAACGCCAGTGTCGTCTTACCAGAACTTTCAGGCCCGTAAATTTCAATGACGCGACCACGCGGAAATCCGCCCACGCCCAGCGCCAGATCAATCCCGATACTGGTCGAAGAAATCACTGGCAGGTCTTCGACTTTGCGCTCGCCCAAGCGCATCACCGTGCCTTTGCCAAATTGCTTTTCAAGATTCGCAATCGCGGCTTCAATCGCCTTGGTTTTTTCGTTATTGTCTGCTGTCTTCTCAATAGCCATAAATTTCTCATTTCCCTTTCAAAAAATATTTTACCACTCCCAGACCGTTTCACGCCTGCAACCAAGCGTTTCACCAATGAAACAGATTGTAACACAATTTATCGCGTTGTCATGTCCAAATTTAAAATTTTAATTGACGAATAAATTATGACCATCACGGCTATGATTTTTTTCGTGAATTGACTGGCAGAGAAAAAGTATTCAGGTCGCGCCGCAACAGTTCGATGAAGCGCGACTCGCTGACTTTGGTTTTGCGCGTGGGCACAAACGAACTCCAGTTAATCGCCGGAGGAACTGGCAATTCATCACCGGCGCTGGCCTGCACAGCTAAGCGATAATGCGACGCACGCGGATTGATTTCATAGGCAGCGCGAAAATGCGCCTGCGCTTCGTTCATGCGATTCGTTTGCCAGTAAAGCAAGCCCAAATCGTACAACGCGGCGTCAAAGCGCGGGTCTAAGCGGACAGCTTTTTGCAAATGTTTGAGTGCCTGATCTGCGCGTCCCTGCTCCCAATAAATTCGTCCGACCAGATAATGCATTTCCGGCGCTGGCTGTAACGAAAGCGCCCGTTTTAAATGCGTCAGCGAATCGCCCAGCTTGCGTTCCCGCGCCAGCAAACGACCTAAACCATAATGCGCCGCAAAAGAATTTCTATCGAGTTCCAGGGCGCTTTGCAGGTGGGATTTGGCGACATCCGTTTCGCCTTCATCGCCTGCCAGTAAACCTAACAAAAGATGCGAGCCAAAATGTCCGATATTAATTTGCAGGGTTTGTTGCAGAAAGGCGTAAGCCTCGGCGGCTTTGCCTAAATGAAAATAATATTCGCCGAGGATAAAAGTCAGTTCCGCATTTGACTCATCCAATGACAGCGCCGTTTCCAGCAAACGCAACCCACGCCGCATCTGACTTTCGCCCAGCAACACGACGCCCTGATCTACCAGGTCGGCAAATTTATCAACGTCCTTACCCGAATATTGTGCAATGATGCGGTCACATCTTTCGTCCAGCCGATCACGTTCAATTGATTCTTCGTAATGTCGCGCGATGCGAATTTTCCAGCGTTGCTCTAACTCTTCCTGATCAAGCAGTCCGTGTTCGTGCAAAACGTCGGACATCGCTTCGAGCATCATGTGATTGTAAAAGCTGCCCGTCGCCTGTTGATGCGCCAGGTCAAGTAATTGCTCAAAGCGGTCATTAGCGCGATGAACAGAAACTTCCAGTGCGCTGATCCGTTCCAGCAAATGCTCCTCAAAAGTCGCCTCATCATAATCAGGCATCATCCCACGCGGACGAGTAATGATGTGGAGTTGCGTCCCGCAGGCCATGCAATATTCGGCGCTAATCGGATTAGCAGATTTGCAGCGTTGGCAATAAATCATAAGGCTGTTAAGTGTGATGTTTTTATTCTCCAATCAATATAGCTTTAAAATTCTTACTTCAGTCACCTTCTGAATACTCAAAATCATCCATTCTATTTTATCTTTCAACCGCCAAAGCCACCGCGTTCCCGCCACCTAAACACAGGCTGGCAATCCCGCGTTTCACCTCGCGCCTTTTCATCTCATACAACAACGTCGTCAAAACCCGTGCGCCCGAAGCGCCGATTGGATGCCCTAAAGCAACCGCGCCGCCATTAACATTAATGCGTTCAGAATTGAGTTCCAGTACCTGCGTCAAAGCTACGGATTGTGAAGAAAACGCTTCGTTGAATTCAAACAAATCTACCTCCCGCAAATTCCAACCCGCTTTGGCAGCAACTTTTTTTGTCGCCTCAACCGGAGCCATCATCACTAATTTTGGTTCAATCCCGGAAGTCGCCTGCGCCGTGATCCGGGCGAGCGGTTCAAGGCCAAGCTGGTTTGCCTTTTCTTCCGACATTATGATAATTGCCGCCGCTCCATCATTAATCGCCGAAGCGTTGCCGGCGGTCACAGTTCCCGCCGGACGAAAGGCAGGTTTGAGCCTGGCTAATGTTTCGATAGATGAATCGGCGCGTGGCCCTTCGTCCGTCGCAAAAATTATCGGCTCACCTTTACGCTGTTCAATTGCGATGGGGAAAATTTCATCGTTGAATTTTCCGGCGGCAATTGCTGCCACCGCTTTGCGATGCGAGTGGTAAGCAAAATCATCCTGCTGCGTCCGCGTAATTTGATATTTCTCCGCGACGACTTCCCCGGTTTCGCCCATGTGCCAATTGTCGAACGCACACCACAAACCATCGTGAATCATCGCATCAATAATTTCGCCATTGCCAATCCGATAACCTTCCCGGGCTTTCGTCAGCAAATACGGCGCATTCGTCATTGACTCCATTCCGCCCGCCACAATAATTTCCGCATCTCCGCACGCAATCGCCTGCGCCGCCAGCATCACTGCTTTGAGGCTGGAACCACAAACTTTATTGATCGTCAACGCCGCAACTGAATTTGGCAGGCCAGCATGCAGGGCCGCCTGCCGCGCCGGATTTTGTCCAAGTCCAGCGGACAACACGCAACCCATAATCACTTCGTCAATTTGATGGGGATCAAGTCTGGCGCGTTCAAGTGCAGCACGCACGGCAAAGGCGCCAAGCTGCGTCGCCGAAAAACTCTTGAGCGCTCCCTGGAATTTCCCAATTGCGCTCCGCGTCGCGCTGATGATTACGGCTTGTCTCATTTTACTTTCACATCACCTTGATAATCTGAGTAGTGAAGCGGAGATTATTAATGCTCCAGCTTCCCTTCAAATTATAACGGCTGAGCAATGAGAGTCAATCGTTACCTCACGCCAAAAGGCAAACACACGTCTTTAAAGACAGGTTTCGGCTTTCCTGCAACAAACATTTCCTGCTACCTGAAGGAAACCACGAACGAGCTAAGTCAGCCTTACTTCCCAAAGAGAGTTGATTTCAGTACCATCACGGATGAAGACATCAAGAAAACTGAAACGATACTTACAAATTCACGACAAGGATTTATGCTGGAAATCAAAGCTGCAACCATTGACGACGTTCCGTTAATTTTTTCGTTTATCAAAAAACTGGCTGAATACGAAAAACTCTCGCACGAAGTCGTTGCGACAGAAGACGGATTGCGTGAAGTTTTATTCGGCGCACACCGCTACGCTGAAACTGTAATCGCGTATTCACACAATGAACCGGTCGGATTTGCCTTATTTTTCCACAATTTTTCGACCTTTGTCGGTAAGCCGGGAATTTACCTGGAAGATTTATTCGTTGACCCTATTCATCGCGGCAAAGGCTATGGCAAAGCCTTACTCGCATTTTTGGCGAAGCTGGCAAGCGAAAGAAATTGCGGCAGACTGGAATGGGCAGTGCTGGATTGGAACCAACCTTCGATTGAATTTTATGAATCACTCGGCGCAAAACCGATGCGCGAATGGACGGTGTATCGCTTAACCGGCGAAGCATTGGAGAGTTTGGCGAATGGCTAAACGGACAAGAATTTTCAGAGCAAAAAAATCTGAGGCAGCATCGTTACCTGAGCACGTCAAAAAAATTCTCGCGCCATATTTTCCTGACTTCGATCTTGACCAGATTCGGATTTTTCATGGCATTCCCTTTTACGTCACGATGGACGCCGCAGCCTTTACTGACGGCAATAATATTTTTTTCAAACCTGGATTTTTTGATCCAGATTCCATCGCAGGCATCGCGCTCATCGGACACGAAGTCACGCATAGTGTACAATTTCAAAGTCAAGGCAAATGGAAATTTCGCGCTTCATATTTGGGCAAGTGGGGAAGAATGTATAAAGAACATCGCTCTCTGAATCTGGCGTATTACTACAATGAATTCGAGGTCGAAGCGCGTGAAGTTGAGCAACGAATTTTTGATGATTTAATGAATTTGCAAAGGGATTAAAGATGGAAAAACCTGAAGAACAAGAATACCCCTATTGGAATCGCGTCTACCTCGCTGTTGTAATATTTCTCGTGATCGTGATTTCTTCACTTTGGATGTTTATGAAGGCATTTGAGTAATGTTTTTCCTTCGCATTTGCAATTGGGTGAAAGATTAGCCTTTGCTGCAAAGGCTGTCGCAACCATGGCTGGATTGCGCTACTTATTTTGCGCTACATTTTATGAAAACTCTTGATTGGATTATCGTCGCCGCTTATCTCGTGTACATCGTTTACGACGGCTTACGACTGACTAAAAAAAGCACCGAAGTCGAAGGCTATTTTCTCGCCAATCGCAGCCTGCCGTGGTGGGCTGTCGGCTTGTCCGTAATGGCGACGCAGCTTTCTGCGATCACCCTCGTCGGAGCTACCGGACAGGCATACAACGACGGCATGCGCTTCGTGCAATTTTATTTCGGCTTGCCGATTGCGATGATTATCTTGTGCGTCACCGTAGTCCCCTTTTTCTACCGCGCCAAGGTTTATACGGCGTATGAATATCTCGAACGCCGCTTCGATGCGAAGACCAGAGCGTTAGCAAGTTTTCTGTTTTTAATTCAACGCGGCATGTCGTGCGGCGTCATTATTTCTGCGCCTTCGGTGATTTTGTCTATCGTGCTGGGATGGAACGAAATGACTACGGTTTTGGTAATGGGATTGACGACGGTAATCTATACAATGTTCGGTGGAGTCCAGGCGGTGACGTGGACTGATGTCAAGCAAATGGTCGTGATTTTCGTCGGGATGGCGGTCTGCTGTTATGTCATCGTCAGCCAGTTTCCGGCAAGTGTTTCGATGAGTGATGCGCTCCATTTAGCGGGTGCAGCAGGTAAATTGAAAACCGTAGATTTCAGCTTCAGCCTCACCGAAACATATACATTCTGGTCAGGCATCATCGCCGCGCTATTTTTGTTTCTTTCGTACTTCGGCTGTGATCAAAGTCAGGTGCAACGCTTCCTGACTTCGCGTTCAATCAGTGAAGGCAAGACTTCATTGCTGATGTCCGCATTCGTGAAAATTCCAATGCAATTCGGCATTTTATTTATTGGCGTAATGGTGTTTGTTTTTTATCAGTTTGTCCAACCGCCGATGATTTTCAAAGCGGACGATGTAGCCAAAATCCAGCAAAGCCCTTACAAAGCGGATTACGAAAAATTGGAGTCACAATTTGCGCAGGCGTTTTCCGTCCGCGAAAAAGAAGCAATAAATTTCTCGAAAGCCGAAAACGCAGAAACTGCTAAGCAAAATTATATCGCCGCCAACAAAACAATTAACGACCTTCGCAAAGACGCCGCCGAAGTCATCAAGAAATCAAATAATTCTTCAACGTTCAGCGATGTCAATTATATTTTCCCAACATTCGTCACAACCTACATGCCCGCCGGCGTTGTCGGCTTAATCATCGCCGCAATTTTCGCCGCCGCGATGTCTTCCATTTCTGCCGAACTCAGCGCACTTTCGACTGCGACTGTGATTGATTTTTATCGTCGTCACGTCAACACGACTGCCAGTGATGCGCAGTATTTACGCGTCGCCAAACTGTCTACAGGATTGTGGGGAATCTTCGCTTGCATCGTAGCCTTGTACGCATCACGCCTCGGTTCACTCATCGAAGTCGTCAATAAATTCGGCTCATTTTTTTACGGTTCGCTGCTCGGCGTTTTCGTCTTAGCCATCGGCACCAAACGCGCCACTGGCAACGGAGCTTTCATCGGATTAATCGCGGGAATTATCTCCGTCGCCGTCGTCGGAAATTATTCAAAGATCAGTTTTCTCTGGTACAACGTAATCGGGTGTGTAGTCGTGTTCGTCGTGGGAATGCTGGTGAGTCTGGTTGAAGGGAAAACCAAATAACCCTATTTTACGAACGCAATCGTTGTTATAATTTATGGGTATGATTTCAGAAAAAGAAGATTTTGTGATGGAGCGATTTGGCAAATTGAAAGACATGGATCGTTCTTTCGACATTGCGTATTGGCAACGCCAGGGCGATGCGGCGATCTTTCGCGCAGCGTGGGAAATGGTAGAGTTTTACTATCGTGACAGGGGCTTAGACTTAAATGAACTCCGACTTCAACGAACTGTTGAGAATTTTCAACAAGGAAATAAAAGTAAATGGACTCGGTACTTATAGAACAACTATTGCATGAAAACGAAAGCACGTCTCTCGATTTCAAGTGAGACCAGTACCCTTTTGAAAACGCAACTGATGAAGACAAAGGTGAGCTACTGAAAGATATTCTTGCCTTTACAAATGCCTGGAGAAGAACAGACGCATACATTTTGGTTGGAGTTAAGGAAGTAAAAAGAGCCAAAAGTAATGTTGAAGGAATTACATCTCATATTGACGACGCAAATATCCAACAATTCGTTAACACAAAGACTAACCGCCCGGTCACATTTTCATATCAAACTGTGACTTGGAGCGAATTACAAATAGGAGTAATTCATATTCCTATACAAGCTCGTCCAATATATCTAAAAAAGCCTTTTGGAAAATTGAAAGCCAACAAAGTCTATATTCGTAGAGGTAGTTCGACTGATATAGCGAGGCCAGATGAAATTGCACAGATGGGAACTGTAAGTTCAAATAATTTTGTTGAGCCGGAAAAAGACAACCCTGTTTTTGAAGCGATTCGTCAAGAAAAAGAAGCGGGAAATACTGTAATAGTTGAATTTGTTGTTCATAATTTTCACCGTTCAGAACACCTCTGTAAAATAGTAGTACTTAATGAACTATATGCTTGCTTCGTAGAAGAAGGAATTGATCGGAACTACGAATCTCCTATAAGTCACATCGAAGCTTCATATTCTTTAGCAGCCCAAAAAAAGAAACTTATTATTTACCATAGCTGTTAGTTGAACTAATTCTGCTGTTGGATTGTTTATCTATGAGTCTTATTACAACCGACAAGAGCGAAAGCTCTTCCACTGCAATAAAATTCGGCAGGCGAGATATTATATATGGTTCGCTTACATTACCTTTAGCTTTAAATATTTCGGTGCTTGCTCAAACAAATCGTCAATCTTCCATCACCGACATTCCCGGAATAAAAGTCGGACATTTCACTGATAAACGCCGTCCCACCGGATGCACGGTCATCCTCACGGAAGCAGGCGCGACCGCTGGCGTAGACGTGCGCGGAGCGGCTCCCGGCACGCGTGAAACGGATTTGCTTGATCCTAAAAATCTTGTCCAGCAGGTTCACGCAATTGTGCTTTCCGGCGGCAGCGCGTTCGGTCTGGAAACTGCGACCGGCGTCATGAAATATTTAGAAGAACGCGGCATCGGCTACGACGTAGGTGTAGCGAAAGTACCAATCGTGCCTGCCGCAATTTTGTTCGACCTCGGCGTCGGCGATGCAAAAATTCGCCCAGACGCAAATGCCGGATACGAAGCTTGTAAAAACGCTTCGGACAAAATGTTAGCCGAAGGCAATGTTGGCGCAGGTGCGGGCGCTACAGTTGGAAAATTATTTGGCAACAATCGTGCGATGAAAGGCGGCATCGGTACGGCTTCGATCAAGTTACCGAATGGCCTTACGGTCGGAGCCATCGTTGCCGTCAACGCTGTCGGAGATATTTTCGATCTAACGAATAACAAAATGATCGCCGGAGCGCGGACGGCTGACGGCAAAAAATTGATGGGAACAATGAACGCGATTCTGCGCGGAGAAAATCCACCTCCGATTTTAGGCGGAACAAATACGACGCTTGGAGTCATCGCTACTGACGCCAAACTCGACAAAGCCCAGTGCCAGAAAATTGCGCAGATGGCGCATGATGGTTTTGCCCGCACGATTAATCCGTCGCATACGATGTTTGATGGAGACACGATTTTTGCATTGGCGACAGGCAAATCCGCAATGCCTGCGAACGTGACTTTGCTTGGAGCGTTATCCGCTGAAGTGATGGCACAGGCAGTTGTTCGTGCGGTGAAAGCAGCGAAGGGAATTCCTGGCTGGCCTGGCGCAAATGACATGTAGCGCAACCAGCCATGGTGGCAACAGCCTTTGCTGCAAAGGCTAATCTACTTCGCTACTATCCCCTGGCGTTCATTCTCACTCTTCGGCACTTTCTAAAGATTGATTTAAGCTATAAAAATGGAATAGATTAGCCATTGCGAAGCGCACAGGCTGTCGCAACCCTCAGAACTCCC
>JANMKB010000196.1:0-2351 GCA_031371805.1 Blastocatellia bacterium
CGATATAGTGCCATCATCAATTTCATTGCAATTTTATGGGTAATTTTCCTGTGCATCGTTCTGAGTATTCCTGATGAGCAACGCGCCGGAAAAACTTTAGTTGCGGTGACATTATTGCTGGGCTTGTGGTATGCCATACACGAACGTAAACGATTTGTCGGTCCAGCATGGTTAGAGAAATGAAGTACAAAAATATTTTAGACAGGATTGACAAGATAAACAAGATTATTTTTTCGAGTAGAATTAGTAGCTATTACTCATTATGTCAATCTTGTAAATTCTGTCTAATTTCCCTGCCGATATGGAGGCTATATTGACCCAACTCAAAGGAATGCTCAGCGTTGAGCGCTTGCGCGAACTCGTAGCGCAAGACCAAATCGAAACAGTCATCGTCGGCTTCACCGATCATTACGGACGCTTGTGCGGCAAACGCTACGACGCTGAAATGTTTGTCGCAGACACGATCAGCAACGGCACGCACGGCTGTGATTATTTGCTGACAACCGATATGGAAATGGAACCCGTGCCCGGTTACACGTTTGCGAATTGGGAACTCGGCTACGGCGATTTTCATTTGGTGCCGGATCTGGCAACGCTTAGAGTTGCGAGCTGGCTTGACAAAACAGCGCTGGTTTTATGCGATGTCAAAAGCGATAAGACCCACGATCTAATTTCAATGGCTCCGCGTTCGATTTTGCAGAAGCAGCTCACAACCGCGAAAACATTGGGCTTTGAGAGCTTCGCGGCCTCTGAGCTTGAATATTATATTTTCAATAACAACTATCGTGACGCGCATCAGCAAGGCTACGCGAATCTTGAACCGGCGGGCTGGTATCTTGAGGATTACCACATTTTGCAAGGCACGCGCACCGAAGGATTCAACGCCGCCGTGCGCCGTCATCTGAAAAATTCTGGTGTTCCGGTTGAGAATTCCAAAGGCGAATGGGGGCTCGGTCAACACGAATTGAACGTGCGTTATGCCGAAGCGCTGGAGATGGCGGATCGTCACGTCGTCTATAAACAATGCCTGAAGGAAGTCGCCGAAGCCCAAGGGTTGAGCGTCACGTTCATGGCGAAATTTGCGGCAGATCGCGCAGGTTCAAGCTGTCATATTCATCTAAGTTTATGGCGCGACGGCAAAAACGCTTTTGCGGGCGATGAAGAATTCGGCCCTGTGAAATGTTCTGAAGCGTTTCGTCATTTTCTCGGCGGCTGGATCGCGCACGTGCCGGATGTGATGCCGTTCTATGCGCCGACTGTAAATTCGTACAAACGTTATGTAGACGGTTCGTGGGCGCCTACGCGTCTGGCCTGGAGCTACGACAATCGCACCGGAGGATTTCGCGTCGTCGGTCACGGTCAATCCCTGCGCATTGAATGCCGCATCCCCGGCGCAGATGCAAATCCGTACCTGGCATTCGCTGCATCGCTCGCCTCAGGACTCGACGGTATCGCCAATAAAATTGAGCCGCCCGAATGTTTTGTCGGAGACATTTATGCAGCACAGCATTTGCCGCGCGTGCCGTACACGTTGGCAGAAGCGACCGATAAATTTGCGAATAGTGATTTTGCGAAAAATGTTTTTGGTGAAGATGTCGTAAAGCATTATGCCCATTTTTTCAGGACAGAACAAAAGGCTTTCAATGCGGCGGTGACAGATTGGGAACGGAAACGATATTTCGAACGGATATAGTTTGCATACACTACGAAAAAATTAAAACTCCGAAATTTACTTCCCAAAAAACAAACTCTCACTCCTTTTTTAATTTGCGTTCTCTCTTCAGGAAATAACGAGTCCACTACCTAAATTAAATCAGTAATCACATTTCCCAGTACCTCGGTCAGCCGCTCTTCACGCCCCTGATGCAAATAACTCAGTGCTTCCTGATCCAATCCCAATTGATGCAACATCGTCGTGTGAATATCGCGCAGATGCACAGGTTTTTCGACGGCGTACAATCCAATCTCATCTGTCGCGCCATGCACTACGCCGCCTTTGATGCCGCCGCCTGCCATCACCATTGTGTAGCCCAGATTGTGATGATCGCGGCCTTTGCTGCCTTCGGATTCGGGCGAGCGTCCGAACTCTCCACCAATCATCACCAGCGTAGAATCCAGCAAGCCGCGCCGCTTCAAATCTGTCAGCAAAGCCGCCATCGGCTGATCGGTTTGCGCCGCCATCCGTAAATGATTTTCTTCGATGTCGGTGTGCGCGTCCCATTGCAAATTGCCTGTGCCGCCACCTGAAACCGGACAAACAAAACGCACACCTTTTTCAACCAACCGCCGCGCCATCAAGCAACGTCGCCCGAAATCATCTGTGAGCGGTTTGCCAATGCCATAAAGATCAA
>JANMKB010000215.1:0-1783 GCA_031371805.1 Blastocatellia bacterium
AGCGTATAAAACGCGGCAGTCTCAACGCCTTTGCCAGCACCAAATTTCCACTCCGCAAAAGTCATCGCACGTGCGTCGTTGATAAGGCTTACATTGAATCCTGTGAGCGCCTTTAATTTTTTAGCCAGAGCCACGTTGCGCCACTGTCCCGGCAAATTTGTCAGGAATAATGTCACGCCCCGTTCCATATCAATTTCGCCAGGAACGCCGATGCCGACGCCGCCAATATTTTCCGGCGCGATGCCGCTGGCCGTGACAATGCTCTCAACCAATTTTCTCATGTTCGCAATGACCGCATCGTAGCCTTCCCGCGACTGCGTAGGAATCGAAGTCGTCGCACTGGTTTCTCCGGTAAGCGTGTTTACCAATGCAGCCTTGATATTTGTGCCGCCGAGATCAATGCCGATGTAGTAGTTTTTCATATTCGACTTTCAATATTTATTCGGGCTTCAGCGAGATTTTACGCCGCTATTTCAGCCTGTAAAGTCGTCAGGCGATTTTTTGATTTCTGGATTTGTCGCTCCACCTGACTGACCAGTTCCAGCAGAAAATTATGTCCGATAGCAGCGGCTTTTTCGGCACGAATTTTCAGTCGCGCCAGTTCGGAATTTTTAGTCCGTTCAATTTCATCTTCAACTTCGGCAAGGCTTGCTTCGGTGGCAGAAATCGTGCGCAGAACCTGCGCCAAATCATTCGCCAGATTGCTTTGGCGGGCGAGTTCGGCAAAGCCGGATTCAGCCCTCAGCAAGGCTTGTAAACGTTCCTCAGCACCGGATTCATACGCGTGATTGGCAGCAATCATGAGTTTGTGGCGCAACTCGCGCTCGGCTTCGTTGCCCGCCAAATCCGGGTGACAGAGCCGTGCTACTTCGCGGTAAAGTTTTTTCAGGTTCTCCGACGCGTGAAATTTGGTTTGTCCGCATTCAAGTTCATCGCTGATGGCATACTCTTCGGTTTCAATTTGCTGACCTAAAGTTGCCGCGATTTGTTGTTCAAGCGCCGCCAGTTCATCAAATTTTTGCCCGATTGCCGCCAGGTAAATTTGCTCGAATCCCTTGATGCCGGATTGCAACGCAGACAATTCAGACTCGCGCTGATTGAGCGTTGCCTCAAGCGTTCTGAGTGCCGCACGCTTTTCATCCAGTTCACGTTGTTCGGCCAGCGGAGTAACAATCAGTTTCATGATGTAACGATCTCATGTTTGCGCAGGGAAATTTGCAAATGATTTAGAATATCGGCGAAGGTCGCAAATTCGTGATGTTTGATTTCCCGCTCGCGGCAATATTGCGCCAGATAATGCGTTGCGAAAACTTCATCGGCAACTTTCGCCGCCGACCGATCAGAAATGCCATCGCCGATAAAAATTGTGTGATAACCCTGCGCCTGTTTTTGCTGAATCACACGCGCTTTGTCATGCCCATAATCCGAATCATCCCGAAATTCACAGTGCCAGCCCGCGCTGTCAGGCCTGATGTGATTGGCCAGAATTTCGAGGTCAGGAAATTCTGCCGGCACGATAAATAATTCAATAATTTCGTAAAAGCCTGCGCTCAGAACGGTCAGCGGAAAGTTATTACTTTTGCACCAATGGGCAAAAGTGAAAAACGCCGGATCAACCTTAATACGCGTGCGCAAAAGCTCCACCGCCGCGCTGAAGGGAACGCAAATACTGAACATTTCGTGCGTGATTCCGTCGCGCAAGCTCATCGTACCAGCCCGTAATTGAGCGCCGATTGAATTTAAATAATCCACCCCGCCGCCTAATTCTCTGGTCAAAAAAACC
>JANMKB010000293.1:0-4501 GCA_031371805.1 Blastocatellia bacterium
GGAATAATCCTTAACGTTCTGCTAAATTTTTCTAAAGAAATTTCTAAAGGCACTTATGTCTAATGAAAATAGTCGTTTCTATGAATTCAGCCAATTCAGATTAGACCCTGACAAGAAGCGATTGTGGCATCAGGGGCAACCGATTTTACTCCCACACAAGGCCATGGATGTCCTTGTGGCTTTGATTGAGCGACCCGGGAAAATTGTCGAGCGAGAAGAATTGATGCAGTTAGTCTGGGGCGACCTAGCCGTCGAAGATGCGAACCTGACAGTCGCTATTTCGACCTTGCGCCGAGTATTAAGTCAACACGAAATTTTACCCTTGATCGAAACATTGCCACGCATCGGTTATCGGTTTACGGCAGAAGTCCGCGACACTCCGGCGGCAGAACCGCCGATTTTAAAATAGGTCGAGGCAAAAGAGGTAAAACCGCCGATTTTGCAGCGGCGGCTTTTCGGGCGGCTCAAGTCGGCGATAGCCTGTAGCCTGATAATTCTGCTCACTGCATTTTTATGGGCAGGCTGGAAATGGAACAAACAGCCGCAGAAAAAAACATACACGCCAAACCCCGAAGCCTATCAGCTTTGTTTGCAGGGAGGATATTTACACGATAAGCAAACCCCGGCTGAGGTCAGCAAAGCAATTGCGCTTTTTCAACAAGCTATCGCCAAAGACCCTGCCTATGCCGTAGCATACAGCAAACTTGCTACCAGCTACCTGACGCAGGGGCATTTCAATGCGCAATCTCCTAAACAGGATTTTATACTGGCTAAACAATTCGCCTTCCAGTCAGTTGCACTTGATCCGAATTTGTCTGAAACCTACGCTGTCCTGGCAGCGACAGAACTAGATCAGCTCCAGGCAATAAAATATTCACAACGCGCAATTGAGCTTAATCCGAATATTCCTGACGGGAGATTGGGAATGGGTTACTGCTATTTGATTCACGGCAAATTTGAAGAGGCGCGGGCTGAATTACGAAAGGCGGTAGAACTGGACCCGCTCTCTTTTAAAGCCCATCACTTACTAGCGTTGACATATTATTTTGGGCGTGAATACGACCAGGCAATCACCCAATGTAAATATATTCTGGAGCTTGAATCGAGTTTTGATTTGGCCCGTATCACGATTGGTGATGCATACGTACAACAGAATCGTTATGACGCAGCCATCGCAGAATACAGGAAAGCAGACGGTATTATTCAGGATGAAGTAAACGACGACCAAATCGCAGTAGCATTAGCGTTATCAGGAAACCGTGCGGCAGCGATCAGTATTTTGAATAATCTCAAAGCTGAAGCCCCTAAAACTTATATTTCGCCCTTTAACCTGGCGCGTATCTGCGTCAGCTTAGGTGAAAAAGATGAAGCGATCACTTACTTGCAACAAGCCTATCAAGACCAGGTGGGAGAAATTCGATACCTGAAAGTAGACCCGCGTTTTGAAAGCCTGCACACCGATCCACGCTTTGTTTCTTTATTACAACAAATGAATCTGACCTTGTAATTATGAGTGAGTTTTTCCCGACGGAAAAATTCAAATTTCCCAGTTGGCTGAAGCATGACAGACATTTTCCGGCAACATCAGCCAACTGGAAAACTTACCAGGCTATTTTGAATTATTCTTATTCAGCTTCGTCAGCCGATCTTCCAACCGTCCGGGTTCATGACAAGTCATACACGCAATACTGGAATTTTCTGCGGCTTTCGGATTCTCTTTCCATTTTTTGGCAATTGGTTCATACGGCGTATTGGGCAGCACGGCGAGAATTTTGTCGAGTGCTTCATTGCCTTCTTTTAAATGTCCGGTGCGTAGCGCGGATTCCGCTACGCCGCCCAGGAGTTCGCCGCGCATGTGAATTGGGAGCTTATCAATGAACGCGCCCTGCTCTTTCCAAATCGCCTGATATGCCGCATAAGCGGAAGCCCACGCAGCGGCGCGAAATTCTTTCGGCAGCCGATCCGCAAAGAATAAGTTAGAACCACCCGTAATCGCATCTACGCCAGTGCCTCCCGAATTCGGTACGTTTGCCTCGGCAAATAAGGACTGCGCTTCTTTGTATTTCCGCTCAAATTCAGCCCGATCTTTTTTATCGTAGGCAAGTACCGCCCGGTATAAAGTCGCGCCAGCTTTCCACGCCAGTAAGTCAGCTTTTGCTTTCGGTCGCTGCTGCAATAACAATTCGATATTCTTTTCGCCTCTGGTCAGCCGCGCAAGATCATTTTGCTGATAACCGGCGAAAATATCTTCGCGTAGAAGAGTGTGAACGCTGAGCCGCGTTTCGGCTAAAGGTGGCACAGTGGATTGCGCCAAAGCAAGCGTTGCGATGATTGCTGTGAGCAACACGATTTTGAAAGTTCGCATGAGTTTTTCTCCGTTGATTGTACGAAAATTAGTTTCACCTGACACGATTCCCGCCAATTCTGTGTACGATCATAACATCAGAGTTGTTTCCAGAACATAGGAAGAAAATGACTGGAGCGGAAGCGTCCC
Organism: Blastocatellia bacterium; assembly: GCA_031371805.1. Classification (GTDB taxonomy): domain Bacteria; phylum Acidobacteriota; class Blastocatellia; order RBC074; family RBC074; genus JAFDVL01. Next base: position 2,495 of record JANMKB010000293.1, read on the forward strand.
CCCTTTCCAGGGGCTCCAGGTAAAGTCTTTGAAAAGAAGCTTTGTACTGGCAAGCGGGGACGCTTGCGCTCCAGTCAAAACTTGGTAGACTGAATTTTCTAAATACTGCAAAGCAACCATCAACCGCAAATATTTATCCGTACTTAATTTTTCTTCAGGATTGCTTATGGAAAACTCCAAAAAACCTGCACTAAAACTTTTCCGCCCCTTCATTGCCGCTGAGGTCAAGCTTCGTGAATTGACTCCGGTTCCGCTGATTTTAGGGACACTGCTGGGAATTGTTTTCGGCGCATCATCACTGTATTTAGTCCTGAAAACAGGGCTGACGGTGAGCGCTTCGATTCCTGTCGCCGTGATTTCAATTACGATTTTTCGCCTGCTCGCCAAGCTGGGCTTGAAGAACGCGACGATTCTGGAAAACAACATCGTCCAGACAGCAGGCTCGGCAGGTGAATCCATCGCTTTCGGCTTCGGGGCGACAATGCCTGCAATTATGATTTTGGGTTTTAATCTTGAAATTCTAAACGTGATGCTGGTTGGTGTGCTGGGCGGATTGCTTGGAATTCTGATGATGATTCCGCTGCGCCGTGCATTGATCGTGCAGCAACACGGCATCCTGAAATACCCTGAAGGAACTGCCTGCGCGGAAGTCTTAAAGGCAGGCGCAGATGATGAATCAATCAAAGCTGCCATCGCTTCAGGTTCAGAAGCAGAAGTCAGCGCGACGAAAATTGGAGCGAAAACGATCTTCACCGGATTTGGCATTGGGCTGGTTTATAAATCCGCGATGTCGGCATTTCGGCTCTGGAAAGAGGTGCCGGAAAAAATCTTTGGCGCGCCTTTTAAGGGTGGTTCCGTCTCCGCAGAAATTTCACCTGAACTGCTCGGCGTCGGCTATATCATCGGGCCTTATATTTCCGGCTTGATGGTTGGCGGTGGCATCCTTGCCTATCTTGTCCTGATTCCTGCGATCCAGTTTTTTGGTGGAGCTTTAAATCAATCGCTTGATCCGGGAACAAAATTAATTAGCGAAATGGGGCCGGATGAAATTCGTAGCGCGTATGTACTTTACATCGGCGCAGGCTCCGTCGCTGCGGCTGGTATCATCAGCGTCTTTCGTTCGATCCCTGTGATTTGGGGCAGTATTCGCAGTGGTCTGCGCGATTTGACTGGCACAAAAACTGCCAGCGAAAATTCGTTGCGCACTGAACAGGACATCCCTATCAAATGGGTCATCGTCGGCATTGTCGCGCTGATGATTATGATCGTCGCGTTTCGATCTTTGCAGATGAATTTTCTCGGCGCACTGATGATTGTCTTATTCGGATTTGTCTTCGTCACCGTATCTTCAAGGCTCACAGGGGAAGTCGGGTCGTCCTCAAATCCTGTTTCGGGCATGACCTACGCTACACTGTTGTTGACCTGTTTGGTATTTTTGATTATCGGTTGGACTGCGCCGCCTTATTACGTCACAGCCCTGTCGGTTGGAGCCATTGTTTGCATCGCCTGTTCCAATGGCGGGACGACTTCGCAGGATTTGAAAACCGGATTTTTAATTGGTGCGACACCGAAGTATCAACAGATCGCCATCTTGTTTGGCTCACTCGCCTCGGCGATAGTTTTGGGGCCGATTTTATTAAAGTTAAATGACAATGGCACGGTTTACCTGCCGCTCAAATCACCAACCGAATTGCACGCGAATGTTTTCGAGTTGAAAGAACGCGAACCCATCAAAGGCGCACAGGCAGACGGTAATTCTTATCTCGTCTGGCATCATACCGATCAGAACGGCGAGACGAAAAAATATCTCGTGAACGATCAGGGAACGCCTGTTTATCTGGTTGATCCTGGCATTAACGGAAATTTCAAAACGCGCCCTGATGGTTCATCTGTGCCAAAATTCGATGCCCCCAAAGCAGTGCTGGTTTCGTACATCATCAAAGGAATTCTCAATCAAAAACTTCCGTGGGGATTAGTTTTATTAGGTGTGATGATTACGATTATGCT
>JANMKB010000333.1:0-2912 GCA_031371805.1 Blastocatellia bacterium
AGATTCAGAAACGGCGATTGCCCCAGATGCACCGCCAGCGCCTGCTTGAGCGTGCCATCAAACACGCTGTCGCCCGTCGTGTTGGTGAAATCCGCCAGCAGGATCGTGTCTTTGTCGGTCAGGACGGGCGCGTGTTTGAAGTAGAAAAAGGCGGCAGCGGCAAGCAGCAGGACTACCGCGGCAATGATGAGGGGGGTTCGATGTAGCGCAGGCTGCCAGCCTGCGGCGAGCGAGCGCAGCGATGCTCGCTGGTCTGGCGCGGAGATCGTGTGTTCTTCAGCGGATCCGCTCGTCACGTCTGCGGGCGCATCGCGGCGCTCGCTTCGCAGGCGAGACGCCTGCGCTACGTCGGGCGCTCCCTGCGACTGCGCGGCTTCAACCAGCAATTTATCTTTCAATGACTGCAAGTCTAGCTGTAAATCTTTGGCGGATTGATAGCGTTGCTCACGATCTTTTTGAAGAGATTTTGTGACAATGCGCTGTAATTCCGGCGGAATTTCCGGCAACGGTTTTGGTTCACGATCAAGAATGCCCGCCATCACATCAATCATATTCACGCCGTCAAACGGACGTTGCCCCGCGAGCATTTCATAGAGAACGACGCCGAGGCTGAAGAGGTCAGTGCGGGCGTCTATCTTTTGTCCGCGTGCTTGTTCGGGCGACATGTAACTCGCCGTTACCATCACGACGCCAATTTCGGTCGAATAGGCGACGGGAGACGGGGACGGGGAGAAGGGGCGATGGGGCGACAGGGCGAGCGTTGGATCATCTTCGCCCCGTCGCTCTGTCGCCGTTTCGCCGCTTCGTTCCGTTAGCTTGGCGAGGCCAAAATCCAGCACCTTCACAAAGCCATCGCGCCGCAGCATAATGTTTTCGGGCTTGATGTCACGATGGACGATGCTCGCTGCGTGTGCCGCAGACAAAGCATTCGTCGCCTGCATCGCAATTTCCAGCGCAGTTTTGACGCTCAACTTTTCGTGCTCCAATTTCTGTCGCAGCGTCTCGCCATCAATAAATTCAGTGGTGATGAAGTGATTGCCATTTGCCGCGCCGACTTCAAAAATCGTAATAATATTCGGATGATTGAGCGCGGAAGTCGCCTGCGCTTCCTGCTCAAAACGGCGCAAACGGTCATAGCTGAGCGTGAGTTCCGAAGGCAATAATTTGAGCGCGACCTTGCGTTTGAGCCGCGTGTCTTCGGCTAAGTAGACTTCGCCCATCCCGCCTTTGCCGAGCGGCGCAATAATATCGTAATGATCGAACCGCGTCCCGGGGGCAATAGGCATCGGACTTTCCTCGTTGTTGTGAATTTATGTGGCGGAAGAAACGATACCACAAAATTTCTGGTTGCGTTAGCTATGGAGTGCGGGGGCTTGACACCGCTTTAGCGTTCGTCGCGGAAAGTTTTCGCCACAACTTGAATAATTCGGCAACGAACGCAAAGCGGCGTCAAGCCCGCTGCACTCCAAAAGCAAAACGCAAACTGGAAAGATTGCGCTCCGCAAAAATTGCGGCGTAAACTTTCCAGTTTGCGTTTTGTGCTTTACAAATTATTGGCAATTAAAACGCCAGCCGCAACGACATCTGAATGATCCGCGGACCGGCCTGGTCTACAGCTTGTGGTCGCGTAATGCGCCCAAAGGCTGCGGAGGTGATATTCAACGTGCCGGGAATATCGGGATTCAGGTGATTGAACAAATTCGAGAATGCCGCTTCGTAGCGCAATTTCAGTTGCTCCGTAATGGAAAATTGCTTGCCGACCGTCATCGAAAATACTTCGGTGCCAGGGCCGCGCAAAATGCCTACCCCAGCGTTGCCAAAACGTCCGATGTTACTTGCCGGACGAACGAACGCGGCTTTATCAAAATACGCATCAATGGTCGGATTACTGATGTTGCCATTGCCGATGCGATCAGGACGCTGCGTAGTCGTCACGCCGCGCACCAACACGCCTGTTCCCGAAGGATCAGTGCCAGTAAATGTCGGCGTCAGATAGGGACCGCTTTGGAATAATAAAATTCCGTTGATGCCCCAACCGCCAAGCACAGCGTCCACTGCGGCATTGGAACTGTTTAGTAATTTTTTGCCTTTTCCAACCGGCAATTCCCATAAAAAGGTAGTCAGAAAACGATGACGACGCGTGAACGCTACGTCGCCGTAATCGGCTTGAATGTTGTAAATATTCAGCGTTGTCGGGCCGTTTTCTGCGGCAAATCCACCGGGTGCAGGGCCGCCTGCGTTCGAGAGATTTTTCGCTAAGGTGTAAGAACTTTGGAAGCTCGTACCATTTTTAAAGCGGCGCGAAAGTTCAGTGGTGAACGCGTGATATTTCGCACTGGGGCCGTTATCACGCGTCAGTATTGCGTTGAAATTCGGGTACAATAAATTCGCTTTGCGCAAATCAGTTGTTGCTACTAATGGCGCATAGCCTGTCGTGTTTGGTTTGATTTGATTCAGGTCAGGGCTGTAAATTAACTGCCGCGTTTTTGATCCTGTGTAAGTCAATCTCAATCCTGTATTCCACAGCAATTCGCGCTCAATGGTTAAGTTCCATTGCATCGAATACGGATCGGTCAAATCAGGCTGATTGGCGCGGCGGAAATCAGGAATGCCGCCTGAGCCGGCAGTCGTTCCGGTGGGAAATGCGTTCGGCAATTGCAGACGGAAAGTCGTACTGCCCGGCGCAGAATTTTGAAATACTGGCGCGTTGCTGGTGGCGATTCCAGCCAATGAATACAGGACTGAACCAAGCACTGTGACGGTGTAAATTCCGACGCCGCCGCGAATGACTGTCTTGTTATCATTGAACGGACGCCAGGCAAATCCAAAGCGCGGGTTCCAATCGTTCTTGTCCGTTTTGCGCAATCTGTCAGGGAAGCCTGCATCACTCGCAATCACAATCGGCGTGTCCT
>JANMKB010000377.1:0-3211 GCA_031371805.1 Blastocatellia bacterium
CCATTTGCCAGCAGCGATTGCCCCACCAGCGGAGCCGGACAATTCGGCTCGCAGGTTTGAATAATACAAATCTCACTGACAGGCGGCGGCGGCGGCACGCTGATCGGTGGACTATTGACCGCTAAAGTAAGCGGCGGCGGCGGTGTTGTCACGCCGAGTGAACAGGCCTTGATATTCCCCGGCAGCGTCGCACGAACTTCGAGAACATTGGTTAAGTTGTATTGTGAATCCGCAAAAATTTTAAAATCAGCCAGCGTCGCAAATACCACCGTTGCGGTCAGCGTTACAGTCTGGCCAGGCAGAACATTTGGGACGGTGTATGGCAGGCTGATAATTGTGTTGCCATTTTTAATCACTACATTTGGCGCAGTTTTCAACACAACATCATCAATCGTCAGATCAACGGGAGTCCCACTCGTGCTGTCATTCGTTGCGATCAGCGTAAATGTCAGCACTTGCCCAAGCTCATATTCAATCGCTAAAGTTCCGCCATTGACTAATTGCTGCGCCGTAATTTTTGGCGCCACTACTTTGACATTAGAGGTTGTACTGGCCGTTACCGCGCCCATTGGGCAGGTGCCGTTGACGCTGACAGCATCAAGGATGGAGCCGACTGATTGAGTAATGATCACCGGGACATCAATAATTTTCATTGCGCCGGCGGCGAGTGTCCCAACTGCCGGAATCGCCACACCAGCCGTTGCATCGGTGATCGTGATGTTGCTGATGGCATCAATCAGGCTGGTGTTCGTGACTTTATAGCGATAATAAACTTTGGACGTGGGATAAACCAAAGCGGTGGACGAAAACGCGGCATCTGCCGGGACTCCGCTGCCGGCATCACAGGCAATTGTTTTCGTGATTTCCATCGTACAAGGTGGCGTGAAGGAAGTTATAGCTGAGGACGCGCTTGTGACCGAAGTAGCGCCACACGAATCAGCCGGAACATTATTCAACGTTCCGGTTGCCGTCATCGAAAAAGTAGCCTGTGTCAACCCGACATCCGCGAGCGCCTGCCATCCCGCGACAGAGTTGACGGTAATATTTACAACGACCTGTTTCATTGCGCCTGCGGTTAAATTTTGGGCGGCAGTCGGGAAAGTTGTTGGGGATGAAACCGTCAGACCCGGTTTGCCATTCGCCACAATGTCTTTCAGCTTTGCGTCTACGTCAATCACGGTGGAGATGTCCGCTGTCCCATTATTCGTGGCTTTCAATGTATAAGTCAGAACCTGTGGCAACGCAGTAAACGAAGTCGGCGCAACGGTCATGGACGATTGAATACTCGGCTTTGCCAATACAGCCAGCATCGTACTATCGGACAATACAGCGGTGGCGGATTCACTCAATAAAAATGTTTGACCGCTGGGTGTGCCCTGCTGATTGAGAATCTGATATTCGCCTGTGACAGATGCCGTGTTGGTGACATTCACAGTGGCGGTTGCGTTGAGGTTGGCAATTGCCGTTTGATTTGCCGCAAGAGTTCCGGCAAACGGCGAACCGTTTACAGTAAAGGATGAATTAATATTGCCACCAAACTGGGGGTCGGTAATTGCAATATTTGCCAGTGGCGTTTTGCCGTTATTTTTTACTGAAACCTGATAAACAATGGGGGAGCCGACAATCGCTGTCAGGGGATTGTCGGCGACGGTGGCGGCGCTACAACCAATTTTCTTGTCAGTAGTGAGGGAAACCGGACAAGGGCTGTAAAGTTTCAGAGCTGGGTCAATATTTGACGAAACCGAATCCGCGCCACTGCCACCGCCAATAAATGAAGTCACCAATGATGGGGGGTCGGGCGAAGTGAAAAATAAAATCGTACTTTCACCACCAGGGGGAATTGTTTGATTATCAAAAGTAAAAAATAACTGTCCCAACGCCGCAATAAAACTCCCATCGGTCGGATTAATGGCGGAACCAGAATTATACTTTACGAAACCGATACTGGTGAATTTCGAGCCGGCACAGCTTCCCGCCTGCAAAGCAGTTAAAGGGAGCGTGGCATTTGCGCTATTGGTAATTTTAAGTGCATACACAAAATCAGTTGCACCAATCGCAGCGGCGTTGCCAAGAAAGAAATTCAGCGTCGCTCCGGCAGGCGCAATACTATTTTTCGGATCAAGGTTTGCAAAAACGCCCGTCGCCGGAACAGACCCTGTCCTGAAAATTTGCTGGACACCCGATCCGCCAACTCTTGACGGATCGGTGGAGGTCGGGAACAGGGGGTAACTAAAATTAACGGTAAGTGGACTGGTAAAGCTTGCTTCGACGCGATAAATCAAACTACATAAACCAGCGATTAAAATTATGCCCGCAGCCAGGCGAGCAAACACCTTGATCTTCATAATCAATCCTCCAATGACAGAGATAAGTCTTTTCCGGGTTGTTGGAAATATCGGCCTTGAATAATAAACAGGGAGCAAAGGAACGGTTGATTGATGGGGCATCAATCCCATTCGTTTGGACTTCAGCAATAAACAAAATACATTTTTCCAGTGAGGCGATTGTCTATTGCAGAGCGATGTCAGTAAGGAATTTGCCGGATGAGAAACTTTAACCGCCCAGAAACGCTAAACTATCTTTAAACTAATTTAACAGCGATAAAATACACAAACCGCTGTCATATTTCAATCATAAAAATGCAACACTTGTAAAAAAAGGCTAACCTCTTCTCTGTCATGTGATTAACTGTAGGGGTTAGCACAAAATATCGGTCAGGTGATTCCCTTCTTACCGTTAATTATTTAAACTACATCACAAATCAGGAGAAATTAACTATGTCAAAAACAGTGCCTTACGGAGCGTGGAAATCGCCTGTCACATCTGACTTAATCGTCGCCGGTTCAATCCGCCTGAGCGAAATTCAACTCGACGGCGAAGACGTGTACTGGATCGAAGGCAGAGCCGCCGAAAAAGGACGTAATGTGATTGTCCGAAAAACGCCGGACGGCAAAATTACGGATGCGATTCCTAAAGAATTTAATGCTCGCACTCGTGTTCACGAATATGGTGGTGGGAGTTATGCAGTCAAAAACAGTGTGATTTATTTTTCAAATTTTGCCGATCAAAGAATTTATTGCACAAATAATCATGAGGCAAAACCAATCACACCTGAGCAACCATTTCGATTTGCTGATGGCGTAATTGATACAACGCGCAACCTGATGTTTTGCGTGCGAGAAGATCATCGCATTGCCGGAGCCGAGCCAAC
>JANMKB010000382.1:0-19059 GCA_031371805.1 Blastocatellia bacterium
CCATGCGAATCAGACAATCCGGTTACGCTATGAATTTTTGTGGTCTCTAACGCCTCATCAAAAGTGATCGGAGGCAAAATCGTAGGGACGCGTTTGGCAAGCATAGTCTTGCCTGATCCCGGCGGCCCAATCATCAAAATATTGTGCCCACCCGAGGTCGCAATTTCAATCGCGCGCTTGGCACTGAATTGCCCCCGGACTTCACTAAAATCAATCGGGTAGCGATCCGCTTCACTCAACAGAGCTTCAGTATCAATTTTCAGCGGCTCTGGCATTGTCTCGGCATTCAGCAAATCAATCACTTCGCGCAAATCACTCACGGCATAAACATCAAGGCCGTTGACGACAGCAGCTTCGCGGGCATTTTCAGCGGGCAAAATCAGGCGCTTGAGGTTATTCCGTTTGGCGGCAACAGCAATTGGCAAAGCACCGCGAATCGCTCGCACACGACCATCAAGGGCAAGTTCACCAACCAGCAAAGTATCACCTAAATCTTCGCGCTGAAGGTCGCCGTTAGCGCCCAGAATCCCGATGGCAATGGGCAGGTCAAACGCCGAGCCTTCTTTTTTCACATCGGCTGGCGCAAGATTAATGGTCGTTTTATAAACAGGAAAAAAAAGCCCGCTGTTGGTAATCGCCGCACGGATTCGTTCGCGGCTTTCGCGGACAGCTAAATCAGGTAAGCCGACAACAATCACAGCCGTATCGTTTTGTGAATCGCCAGGGCGCGGGGTCAAATCAACTTCAACCTCGACGAGTTGGGCATCAATTCCGTAAACTGCTGCGCTAAGCGTTTTGAAGAGCAACGTTCACCTCCAGAGCAAATGACTAAGTTTTTATCTGAATATCGGGTACAGCTAAGAACAGGTGAATGATAGTCAATGTCCGACGAAGTTGCCAGCGCAGGATAAAAAAAGAAAAGCAGTAACGCATGAATTCATGCGTTACTGCTTAAGCAACCAGAAAGGGAATTATGAAAAGACTATTTGCTGCGCGTTGGCACTTTCAAAATTTGGCCGGCACGCAGGGAGGTAGTTGCACTCAAACGATTGAGCGCCGCAATGTCTTTCGCTGATGAACCATAACGAGCCGCGATGTCGCTGAGAGTTTCGTTACTCTTCGCCGTGTATACAATCACTTTTGTATAACCACCACCAACAGCAGAACTGGTTGAAGTCATCGCACCTTTGGGAGCAACGGAAGCGACAGTACGAACATTACTGCCAACCGGAATAATAATTTTTTGCCCACCCTTTGGCTCGACGCCACCATTAATAGCGGAAAGAGTTGATTCGGAAACACCGGCACGTTTGGCAATCGTTGTAAACGAATCACCATTTTGTGCCGTCATCAAACGCCACGAATTGCGCTTGTCCGAAGGAATCCGCGTGAGCCAGGCCTGAAGCTGTTTGCCACGTCCACCCGGCACGCGCAACCCATACAACGTTCCCTGTGGCGTCATGGCCCGTTTCAATTCAGGGTTCAATTCAACCAAATATTCGTAGCTCGTATCGCAGGCTTCTGACGCCAGGCGCAAATCAACTGAATTATTCACCATCACCGTGTCATAACCGATGGGAGCATCCTGCTTCACACTAAAACCATAACGCTCCGGGCTTTTAGAAATGATGATGGTTGCCAAAATGTTTGGCACATAGTTTCTGGTTTCGTTCGGTAACAAGCCGCGTTGATAAATTTCCCAGAAATCGGCATAGCCCGAACGCGCAATCGCACGATCTACATTGCCTTCACCGCTATTATAAGCTGCCATTGCCAGTTCCCAGTTTCCCGCATAGCGATTGGCTAAAAATTTCAAATAACGAGCCGAAGCACGGGTCGCTTTTTCAAAACTTGAGCGCTCATCAATCCAGTAATCCTGGCGCAGCCCGAATCGCGCACCAGTCCCTGGAATAAATTGCCAGAGCCCAACCGCCGCCGCCCATGAACGAGCGTGTGGCAACCAGGCACTTTCAACTTGTCCGAGCCACGCTAAATCCTGTGGCACGCCCTCTTCTTTGAAGATGCGGCGCACTTTGCTTAAATATTTGCCAGAGCGGCGAATTCCGACTTCCATCGTCGAACGTCCGCGTCCCTGATAATAATTGATCCAGCTTTGCACCAAAGCATTTGGCTTGAATCCAAAGTCCACACGCGCAGCTTCTAACGCTGCCTTAGCTTCGGCGTCGGTCGCTTTTCTTTCGTCCTCAGTCAAATTAAGTTTAGAAACTTCATCAAGTGGGGAAGGAACATAATTAGGATCACCAGGATTTTTTCCGGTTCCCTTTTGCGCTTGTTTGGCAAGCTGAGCGGATTGCGCATCTGTCAATTCGTCCTTTGCCTCAGCCGATAACGGCAGCGGCGCGGGCAATTGTTGCGCCAGCATTGTCTGGCGCAGATTAATCCCGTCAAGCAATTTTTGATAATGTTGTTTGAGTCTGGCATCACGACGAACGTCAACATTAAATTCTAAAATAATATCAACGGCGCGATCATAGCTGCGCCGCGCCTGAGCGTATTCTCCCGCCTTAAAAAGCTCTTCGCCTTTTTGAAAAGCATCCGTCGAGCGCTCAATAATTTTTTGGATTTCGTCGTTGCGTTGTTGAATTTCGATGGGGATTCCGGCTGAAGTATTGGTAGTACTACGATCCTGTGCAAAGGCTGAACAGGTTAAAGAAAGCCCCAGACAAGACACGATAATTGCCTGATTAAAAAAAATAGTAGAAAACTTACTCATTATTTCGATAACTCCTCGATTTCATTACAGCACATCTTTGTACCGAGAGAGCATTTTGGCGACACTGAATATTTGACACAATTTTGCAAGCCAAAAGCCTCGACATTGTAACTTTTACATACTTCAATGTCAAAAACTATCTCCTCTCAAGCAGATGGGACTGTCTGACAGTTGGTTACAGTGTAATTATTGGGGCAATTCCAAAATTATCAGATTAATTCATAAATAAGGGATAGGATCAGGGATTCCGGCGGCCTGAAAGCCGCGCAATCTGAGCGCACAACTATCGCATTCACCGCAGGCTTTATCCTCAGCTTTGTAACAAGACCACGAAAGTTGTAAAGGAGCATTAAGCGCAATTCCCTGCTGAATAATTTCACTTTTTTTAAGCTTAATCACCGGAGTCATAATTTTGATCTGCGTTTCAGGCTTGGTGCCGACTTCGATCAGGCGATTAAAGGCCTCGTAATATTCCGGGCGACAATCAGGATAGCCGGAACTGTCTTCGGCGACTGCACCGATATAAATTCGGGTTGCGCCAATAACCTCAGCCCAACTGGTCGCAATCGAAAGCAGATGTGCATTGCGAAATGGCACATACGAAGTTGGAATTTCAGTTAACGCTAAATTTGCCTGGCTGACTTCAATATTTTTGTCAGTGAGCGAAGAGCCGCCGATTTGTGTCAGATGCGCAATGCTCGCCACTAACCTTTTGCCTACGCCATAAAAATCAGCGATGTCGTTGAAGGCTTTGCGTTCGCGCTTTTCTGTGCGCTGCCCATAACTGACATGCAGCATGGCAATTTCAGCAGATTCACGGGCGGCAATCGCAGTCGTCACACAACTGTCCATCCCGCCACTGGCTAAAACGATAGAAAGCATAATTATCGAATGGTTGTGCCGCGCCTGCCACTGGTTGGGCGTGGACAATAACCTGCGGCGAAGCGGCCCAGAGAATTTTGCTTAATTGATGTCGCGAGCAATTTTAAATACGCCGCCTGATAATAAATTGCCGGCTCGGTAATTTGCCACGAATTTTGCGGCCAGCTTGTGTTCCAGTCTTTGTAGGCTTTTTGCACGGGCTGATTTTGGGGCGGGACAATCGCTGCGCCTGTATAAGCGGCATCCGGCACATAATATTTATTTGCGCCACCCATCACATAACCTGGTGGCGGGCCATTGGGCGAGGTTTGGACGTTGTCATAAATCGTCCCGTCGCCAAACCACGCGTGATACATTTCGTTCGCAGAACGCTCCGCGCCGAAATCCCCCATCCGGGTCAAATGCACCAGCCCAAGCGGATTCACGCCGTGCAAATAGTGGACAAATCCGTCTCCAGCAGCTTTATAGCTCGCTGATTTTGGCGTGTCCAGGCCATAAACTAATTGGCTGTAAAACACCATGCCCATCTGACTTTTGACCTGGTTGCTGCCCCAGACGTAATCATCGCTTTTCACATACGCACGATAAGCATCGGTTTCATTATTGAAGGCCATGAGAAATTCTCCGCCACCAATTGCACTGTGTTTGTTGGTGCGAATCGCGCTGACAACCGAAGCTGTCACGCCTGGCAAGGAAGTAAAATATAACAACGCGTCCTGATATGTTGCTTCATAAGGAAACCAGTACGTCCATTGCAACGAATGTGCCTGGGTATAATTACTTTCGGCGTAGGTCAGAAATCGCAGTTCCTGCGTCGCACTATACAAATAAATCGCCGCGCACAATTTGTACATTTGGCGACCGTAATCATCAATTTCTGAATTCGCGCTTTGAAATCCGGCGTTCGTGAAAATCACGCCCGGATTCGTATTCGCCCAGTCCCAGGCCTTTATCGCTGCGCTCCGCAACGTCGCCGCATACGTCGGATTGATCGCATTGAAAACAATTGCCGCGTGTGCGAACGACATTGCCGCCGACAACGAAGAGGAAGTCGAAGCTGCGCCGTAATAACGCGGAGCACTATCATTACTCACAGGTGACAATGCCTGAAATTGCGTGACGGAAACTTTGCTCAGCACCGAGCCATCACTGTTTTGCATTTTCAGCAGCCAGTCCAGTTCGACTTTGATTTCATCCAAAAAATCCGGGACGCCGTTGCCCGATTCAGGAATCCCAAAATCATCCGTCCAAATTGCCGGATTGTTCTGATACGCGAACAGCAAATCTGACAAAGTACCCGTCGTGAAATTCACGTACTTGTTGTAATCGCCTGCGTCGTGCCAGCCGCCGGTCAAATCTTTTTCGGTGCTGGCATCATTGATTGCCGAAATCAGGCGGCATTTTGTGTCTTGCGTGCTGCGTGTGTGGCAAATTGTATCTGTCCATTTTCCGTCGGCGTAAGGAGTCTGTTTCGCTACGCCGCAACGCTGATAATAAAACATGCGGGCAGCTTGTTTGAGCACTCTGCTGTAAACATTCACATTAATGTCGAAGGCGTAAGAACGTTTGTCGTTCGTCGGATCGTAAATGTAATAGCTGCCCGGACAGGTCAAGGCAGAAAAATCGAACCACCAGATTTTATCGCCGGACTGATCGTGAATCGCGCCATTTTTCCAGGCGGTCGGCGAAGCTGAAAAAACTAATTCATTATCGCCGATTTTGCGAATTTCTAATTTATTCCCAGGCGTATAAGCAGCAGGTGAGTTGTAACCAAGTTGCGCATCAGACAGCACCGCAACCTTCGTCATCTCTGGCATGTAGCCAAATTGATCAATGATAATGCGGTCAGTGATTTGACCAGGCGGCAGCGCAAAAACTGAAGCCGAAAAGATTAATAACAAAAACAAATTTCGTTTCATTCAAACTCCGATGACATCTGCGCCCCAAATCAATTTGTGCATTTGCAATTGCATCCGCGCCCGCACACCGGATTGCAAAATCCATGCGGCTAAATCTTTCCATTCGACTGCGCCCCAGACTGGCGACATCAATACCTGCGGTTCTCTTTTGTCGAGCGCATATTTTTCAATCACATCAAGCGCGTAATCAAAATCGGTGCGATCCTGAATGACAAATTTAATTTCGTCATACGGATTCAGCGTTTCCAAATTTGACCACACGTTGCGCTCGGATTCACCGCTGCCCGGACATTTCACATCCAGAATTTTTATCGCACGCTTGTCCAGTACTCTCGCATCAAGTCCGCCACCCGTTTCCACTAAAACCTGATAGCCCTCATCGCAAAGTTGTGTCACTAACTCACAGCATTCACGTTTTTGTACGAGTGGTTCACCGCCTGTGACTTCAACTAATTTGCAATTATAGCTTCTAACCTTTTCCATTACTGCGGCAACGGTCATTTCTGCGCCGCCTTTGAAGGTATATTCGCTGTCGCACCACGTACAACGCAAGTTGCACCACGTGAGCCGCACAAAAACACAAGGCAAGCCTGCGTAAGAAGACTCGCCCTGGATAGAATAAAAAATTTCAGTAATACGCATACACGAAAGGCGGAACGATGAATGAGGAATCAGGATTCCATTCATCATTCATCGTTCCGCCTTCATTGTTCAGAACAGCCTTTCCTGCGGCGGCTTCACGCCTTTCATCCGAATATAAACTGTCGTCTGTCCGCGATGGTGTGTTTGATGCTCAAAGGCAGCGGCAATGGCTCCGATGCGGGTCGTATCAAAACGATTGAAAAGCTTGAGCGGTTCGCCGGCCTTTGCCATGTTCATGCCCTTCACGCAGCCAATCATAAAGTCATAGCTATCCATCACAGCCTTTGTCAACGCCGCTTTGTTCGCTTTGAACTCGTCCATTTTTTCCAGATTTTTTCCCTGATACGGATTCGTTGTGCCAGTTGCAATCGAACCGAGCATATAAAGGTTTGTTGCCAGATGCAGCATTTGTTCCGCAAAGGTACGCATATCTTTGTCCTGCGCATTGGGCTTAAAATTCGTGCCATCTTCCGGCATCGCGTCCAGGTATTCTTTGGTATACGATTTGGCGCGTGTCCAGTCTGTCACCATCATTGCGATGTGATCGGGCGCAGCGGTTTTGGCTACCTGCACTACAGCTGTACTGCCAGCCGTCGTTTGTGCGATTCCTACAAGTCCGAAGGCACAACTCAGGGCGAGTGTGCTGACAAAATATTGCAGTTTTTTCATTTGCAGTTTCATAAAATATTCCTCTGAAAAATTGCTCTGCCTTGAGCGTAAATTGAATGCCGCTACATTTGCAATTAAAGCGGTTCTGCCGGTGGCGTCACGCCTTTCATGCGCAAATAAATTGTTGTCTGACCGCGATGATGCGTTTGATGTTCAAAGCCCATCACTAACGCTTCGGCACGGGGAATATTGTTGCCACGCACAACAATTCGTTCTTCCAGCTTTGCCACATCCATCGCCTTGATTGAAGCCATCACAAAGTCGTAGCTTTCCAGCACAATTTTGCTCAGTGCTGCTTTGTTCTTGTATTCATCCATCTTCTCAAGGTTTTTCCCCTGGTACGGATTAGTTGCGCCAGTCCCGCGAACACCATAGTTAAAATTGGCGTTGGCTAAGTGAAGCATTTGTTCTGCAAAGCTGCGAATTTCTGGCACAGGTTTGAAGTTCAAACCATCTTCGGGCATTTTGTCCAGGTATTCCTTCGTCCAATTTTTGGCGCGTGTCCATTCGGCGATCAAGCCGCCAACGCGATCCTTTGGCCATTCTTTGGGCGGATCAACAGGTTTGGCTGGCTGCGCCCCTGATGTGACCTGGGCAAAACTGACCAGTGATAAAGCGCAACTCAGCGCCACCGCGCTCAGCCAATAACGCAACGCCGTAGATTTTTCCCTCATAAATTCTCCCTGAGTTAAGCAGGCAAATTACCTGTTTGATTAAATTGTGAAGTGTAAGCCGCTAAGTCGTGGATGATGACACATCAAAAATGCACACGCAATAACATCAGTCCAAAATCAATTCCATCACGATATTGACGCGCTGATATTCGGAATTGTTATGAAGTGCGAGCGGGGTGGATTGAAAACCAAATTTTTCGTAAAGTTTAATCGCAGGCGCTAAAACTGTATTGGATGCGAGGAAGATTTTTTTCGCATTTTTGCCACGCGCCCAAGCAATTGCAGCTTGCATCAGATGATTGGCTAAACCTTTACCCTGTGCATCCGGGCTGACCGCCATTTTGACTAATTCGTAAGTCGCCTCATCAATTTTCAGCAGCGCACAAGTTCCCAGCACCTGCTCATTTTCCATGCCAAAAAATATTTCGCCACCCGGTTCGATAATATTTTCATGCGGGTGCAACAGATATTTGCGATCTGCTTCTTCAACCACAAAATATTGCTCAATCCACGCAAAATTCAAACGGGCAAAATCGTTTTTATATTCGTCTTTGTACGTGGAAATTTCGCAGGCGGGCATACGCAATCAGCCATTTTTCTCTGTTTTCTTTTTTTGCAAAGCAACAACAAATGACTGATGTGCCAGGGTAGCTAATCCTTTTTGCAACTCTGCCAGAACAGTTTGCATATCACCGTTCAGCAAGGCTGTTACTGCCAAATGCAGTCCCGGAAAAACCTGGCTTTCAATAACGCCGTCGGCATCGGGAGTGAGTTGGATAAATTCACCATCACTAAGCGAAAACCAATCCAGCGCCTGATCTTTTACGCGCCACACGATGTATTCTTTGACACCGTTACGCCGATACACTTTTTTCTTATCATGCAAATCATACGAAGCGCTGCTGGAGGCAACTTCAACAACCAATTCGGGTGCGCCCGTCACATAATCATTTTCATCCGGCCACGATTGACCGTCATATTCTTCTTCAATCCGCAAATAAACATCCGGCTGCGGTTCATTATCTTCATCAAGAATTGTAGTGGCATTATCCGCAACTTCAGTGCCTGGCGTAGCAACGCTATAAATCACGAGCCAGGCATTGAGCTGACTCGTGTATTTCCCATGTTTCCGTCTTACTGGTGAACTCACGTAAACAACTCCTTCGATTAGTTCTGCTTTTTTCAGTTCTGGCATCGCCTCATAACGGCGATGAAATTCGCGGCGCGTCAAATGGTCGCCCGCTTCAAGCTCAGGAATTTCGGTTTCGATCAGCCGGGTTTTCATCACTGGATTGATCGAAGGAGTTGCGTCTAATACGTTTGTCTGTGCCATAAATCAACCTCACAGTTTCATTTTAGCTCACTCACCAATTTCGCGCCATTGTCGCCCATCGCGCTTGAGCAACTCATCCGCTTCTTTTGGCCCCCACGTTCCGCTTGCGTAATTCGGGAACGTGCGCGGCGGCAGGGCTTGCCAGACATCTAAAATTGGGTCAACGACTGACCAGCCCGCTTCGACCATATCGGCGCGTTGGAACAACGTCTGATCGCCGTTCATACAATCGTAGATCAATCTTTCATAGCCCGTGCTTGGCGTGCTGCCGAAATAATCTTTGTAATTGAAGCTCATTTTCACGGCGCCAAGATTTACCACGGGGCCGGGAATTTTTGCGCCGAAGCGAAGTGAAATTCCTTCGTCCGGTTGAATGTGAATGACTAAACGATTCGTGCGTAATTTTTCGACGTTGGTTTTACGAAAAAGTTGATACGGCGCCTGTTTGAATTGAATCGCAATTTCGGTCAGGCGTTTCGGCAAACGCTTCCCCGTGCGGACATAAATCGGGACATCAGCCCACCGCCAGTTATCCAGTTTCAGTTTCACGGCAACAAATGTTTCGGTCGTCGAAGTCGCGGCGACTTTGGCTTCGCTGCGGTAAGCGATGGCCTTTTGATCTCCGACATCTCCTTCGCCGTACTGTCCACGCACTGCGTCCGTCAATACTTCTTCAGGATCGAAGGGATTGATCGCGTGCAAAATTTTCGCCATCTCATCGCGGACATCACCAGCATCGAATGAAATCGGCGGCTCCATGCAAGTTAACGAAATCAATTGAAAAATATGATTCGGGAGCATGTCGCGCAGGCATCCGGCTCCTTCGTAATAACCGCCGCGCTGTTCAACGCCTAAACTTTCAGCGACCGTGATTTGTACGTGGTCAATGTAGTTGCGATTCCAGATTGGCTCAAAAATTCCATTGCTGAAGCGAAACGCCAAAATGTTCTGGACGGTTTCTTTGCCGAGGTAATGGTCAATGCGATAAATCTGATTTTCGGCGAGCGATTGCTTGATGTCACGATTGAGGACTTTCGCCGAATCCAGATCACGCCCGAAAGGTTTTTCAATAATGACGCGCCGCCATTGTCCATCGCATTCTTTCGCTAAGCCTGAATCGCCAAGCTGTTTCACAATCGTCGCAAAAAACGTTGGCGGAGTCGCCAGGTAATACAAATAATTGCCGTGCGTATTGTGATCTTTGTTAGCCTCGTCGAGTTGCGCTTGCAGCCGTTGATAAGTCGCTGCGTCATCGAATTCGCCTTGCACGTAATAAAGACGGTGCTGAAACCAATCCCACAAATCAGGATCAAGTTCATCGCTGGCGTATTCCTTGGCGTGTCCGTTGATTTCCGCGCGATACGTTTCATCCGTGAAGGCATCGCGCCCCACACCAATAATTGCGAACTCACGCGAGAGCAAACCAGCTTTGGATAAATTATAAAGCGCTGGGATAAGTTTGCGCTTTGTCAGGTCGCCCGCCGCGCCAAAAATTACCATCACGCACGGGGCAGCGATTTCTCCGGTCAGTTGTTTTTGTTCGGTTGGTTCAGTCATTGTTTTTCTCAATTAATTAGCGGTTCGTAAGTACTCAGATAGAGCGTTTCTTCGTAATCAGTCACTGCCAGTTTTACTTGTTGCAGCCAGCCATTTCTTCCCAACAAATTTCGGGGTAAGTTATAATCTTCTGCAAAATATATCGTCACGTTAAATGCCACACCAAGTGTACTGAGTTGGACTTCGTGACCGTAAGCCTTGAGCCGCTCACTCAGCGTTTGCATTGGAAGTAAAAGACTTTTCCAAGTTTAAACCAAGGCGATCAGCAAGCTCACGCTGAAATATACAAAATTCTGCGCCCGTATCAACGTTGGCTTCACACTCAACAGTTTTCACTCCAACGGTCAAAAATGTTGGGAGCCAAATCCCGCCCTGATTGGAAAAATAGGAATGTTCAACGTCAAACTGAAGTGAGTGGGGCATCTTTAAAGTCCTGAAAAGGTTAAAATGGTCGGGTCTTCAACAAAGAAGATCAAGGGCTGTTCATAGCCTAACGCATCAGATGCAGCAAAAACCTCTGCCGCTACTTTGCCGTGCGCAATCAGCTTCCATCTTCAAGAGCCAGCCATTCACCAATATAATTAAGGCTATTTTCCTGGAGCCATTACTGCTCACGCGAACGGTCTTTGTAAGGGACACTCGGCTGCACACGCTTGCCGAGTGTCTTACGTTTGAGCCTTGCACTAATTGCCTCAATCAGTTTTTGCTGATCTTCGGATGGCAACTGCGTAACTTGTTTGTAAACATTTTCAAGTGTGATGTCTTGCATAACTGCGCCAATAATAAATCACCAGCTAACGGATTAACTACATCCACCTTTAGTGCTTTCCGTTTGTGATTTTTCATTCCATTTCACCATAAACGCTGGCGATTCGGTTGAAAAAACATACTTGGGTCGCTCACCTACCCATGGTGTTTTAGCATAATCTAGAGTCAACCGATATTTTTCAGATAATGGATGCGTGTGCCCCCCGCCTCCGAAAGATGATTGATCGTCGAAAGAATGAAAGGCGACACTCCAATCTACAATAATCTCACGTCGCCCCCAGACTTAATCTCTATTGGAATCATACTAGCGGAGACACATCCTGCCCCTGCATTGAATCCAATTTCCCAGTTTTTTCTCCTTCATCGAAACGTTTTAAGGTGCTTCGCTGTGCTGTGGATAGTGGCTGTTAAGAAAAATGGAAGCCTTACCTTTGTTCACCAACACAACTTGAATTTGGCTAAAGTGAGCGTACTTTGTCTTTAGTCCTTGCCAACTTAATATTCCGGGTAAATCAACCCCAACAGTTACAGGTATCGGTGTCGGAGAGATTTTATTCACTCTAATTGGAGTTGCAAAAGCAGTCACCACAGGTGAGGACGCAGCGATTGCTTCGATAGGTTTACTGCTTTTTTGACATCCTATCAAAAGAATAAAAGTCATTGTCAAAAGCCAAAAGCGAAGTTCCACTTTCTTATCCTCCCGTCGGTCTCTCAATATGCCCACCGAATTTATTCCGCATTGCCGACAGCACTTTATCCGCAAACGTCTGATCCTGCCGTGATCTGAATCGTGCGAACAAAGAAGTCGCCAACACATCAACAGGGACAGCCTCATCAATTGCAGTTTGAATCGTCCAACGTCCCTCGCCGGAATCCTGGACGAAGCCGGAATAATTTGAGAGTGATGGATTTTCTGCTAATGCCATCGAAGTTAAATCAAGCAGCCAGGAACCGACGACGCTGCCGCGCCGCCAGACTTCGGCGATGTCGGCAATATTGAAATCGTAGCGATGTTCGGCGGGCAATGATTCAAGATTGGCATTGCGGAAAATGTCGAGGCCTTCGGCGTATGCCTGCATTAAGCCGTATTCGATGCCGTTGTGAACCATCTTAACAAAATGCCCTGCGCCGGATGGGCCGCAATACAGATAGCCTTCTTCGGCGGTAGATTTAAGATTTTCGCGGCCAGGAGTTTTCTCAATATTGCCTGTTCCCGGCGCAAGCGTTTTGAAAATCGGATCAAGGTGTTGCACTGTTTCCGGTGGCCCTCCGACCATCATGCAATAGCCGCGCTCCAAGCCCCACACGCCACCGCTGGTTCCGCAATCAACGTAATTGATGCCTTTATCTTTGAGCATTTGGGCGCGGCGTACATCGTCTTTGAAATAGGAATTTCCACCGTCAATGATGGTGTCTCCGGCTTGTAGTTTTTCCGCCAGCGCTAGCACTGTTTTTTCCGTCGGATCACCGCATGGAACCATCACCCAAACGGCGCGTGGCACGGCAAGTTTGCCAACAAAATCATCCAGCGATTCCGCGCCTGTCGCGCCCTCAGCCGCCAGCGCTTTAACCGAGTCCGCATTCAAATCAAAGGCGACACAGTTATGTCCACCGCGCATCAAACGACGCACCATATTCGCGCCCATTCGGCCTAATCCAATCATTCCAAGTTGCATATTATTTCTCCTAAAAAAATGTCCTGTCGGGGATGCGTGATAATAGCCCAGCCGTTGCTGACTGGAAATAGCCTGAGTGATTGCATAGTTTTCAGAAGCTCAAAATATTTAACCACTAGCCGGATTGGGGGAAATTTTTTGCAGTTTCTTTTCTGTCAGCAAAAAGCCCAGCACCAGAATCACACTCGCGGCGGCGGGTATAAACGAGGGCAATGATGAAGGCGAAACAATCAGATTGGCAAGCATCAACAACGCGCCAAGCAATTGCCAGGGCGTGCGAGTTTTGAGGAAAACTACGACCCCTAAAATCACTAGAAATGCCATCGTCGCAAGGGCGGAATAGGGTGTGCCAAAAGATTCGACTTCTTTGTAGCGGGTGAGGCCTTCGAGCACGACCGGCTCCAACCCAAAGCCCGAAAATATTTTAGCAATTCCTAATATGACCAGGGCAATGACGAGGCTCCAAACAACTAATGAAGCCAGCGGCTGATTAGTCAGGCGAGCTTTGGCGCGACTGGCCTGATCGAAAGCGACTATTAGCAAAAATGGCGTCATTACGGTGCGCAACAAATAGCGCAACCGCGTCAGGACTTCGAGCAATGCTCCTTCGCCCAGGACATTCCCCACCGCAAGCACCAACGCGTCATAAATCAACCAGGCCAGCAGTGGAATCAGCATTGCCAGCGCCCAGCTTGGGTTTTTATAAAACATGATGGCCGCCCAAATCAGCAACACAAAGAGCATAAACGTAATTACCGGAAATACAATTGAGGCCATCCGAATCCCTCCAGGAGCTTTTTTTTCGATAGAGTTATTTTTTATTTCAATGAGGCAGGGGATGCGCACGCTCATTATGAGCTTTATTTTTCAGGCAGGGGAATATTTTTTTTCGCAGCTTGTGATTAAAATCTTCGTCCGGTGATGTGGCGGTCTAATTTCCAACTGGCATAGGCAAAGGCGAGCCAGGCAAAAAGATTATTGAGATGCTCCATCCACTGAAACGTCACCGGACGATTCACAATGCGAGTCATTCCCAATAGTCCCATTATCACCAACAGATGAAAGGCAAACAACACAGCCACAAGCGTCACGCCCCGTCGCCACGATTCACGAATCAGTAACAGGCTGGCACTTATATTTGCCACTGTTGCGACTCCAACCAGAACGATAAACCATCCGTTGCCACCTTTTGACAAAACCCTGATGGCGGCGGCTCCCTCGGCAGCAGCGATAATAATTACCGGCACGACCCAGACCGGAACGCGCCCATTAGCCCGAAATAAATTCCAGAGCGCCCAGGTCAGACAAACAATGCCAGGCGCGAGCAAAATAAACTGGAGATTATCCAAAACAACCGGATTCATGGCCGTGGTGACCAGCAGGATTTTCCAAAGCGCTTTTGCGAAACCACCCAACGTGATCAGTGCCAACCCAACCAAAGCCAGAACTCCGCATTCACGATTGATGGTGGCAATCATGCGGGTCAAACAAATAAAACCAATTGTGGAAAGCGCAAAGGCAACGAAATCTACTAACGCCAGGGGGACGCTTAGTTTTTCCATAGGGGGAACCTTATTTGAAAACCTCGCGGACAGTTACGACTATCTTTGCGAGCAGCAGACGCAGATTAGAATAAACCCGCCAACAATTCAATGACTACCGGCCTTGCCACTGCCCTGCTCAGTACGCGGCTGGCTCGCAGCAAAAAAGGCAAAGACATCTTTGAGCGCAACCTGCACGATGATTAAATGCTCGATGTCGGGATATTCGTGGTAATTGATTTGCCTGACTTCGGCCTTTTGTAATCCTTCATTCAGTCCCCTGGCATTTTTCAAGGCAAATTCTTCCGTGCCGATGCCGATAAAAAAAGGCAGGTTTTTCAGAGCTTCTGACGGATTGCGAATTCCTCCACCACCGCCCAGCGCCGCAACCACCGCAAATTTTTCAGGATTTAGTTGCGCCGCCGCGACCGCCTGTCCTGCGCCCATCGAATGTCCAATCACAAACACGCGTTTCGTATCAACCGGATAAAGCTGCGCCACGGCGTCTATCATTTCAGCTACACGTTCGGGCTTCATCCCTGTGCCGCGCGGGGAAACCAGCAACCAGCCGCCTTGTTCGCACAGTTGCGCAATTGTGCCGTGCCCATAAGTATCAAAAAACATATTCTCGCTACCACCTGTGCCGTGCAGGGCGATGACCAGCGGCAACGGTTTGTTTTGTTTGACGGCGACAGGAGCCAGCATTCTGACCGGCAAAATCCCCTGTGCCAGCGCCAGCGTTAGCCAGAATTGCCCAGGCTTCGCTTTGCCATAAAAATCGCCACTGGTTTTATGCGCCGCCTCGACTTCATTCAGCAATCTGGCCGCCGGAAAATTTGTCTCCAGCGTTTTCTTGCGCGCCAGGGAATCAAGCAGCATTGTCAGGTCTTTCATTGTTTGCGGCTGTGTCCCGCCGGGCATCAGTCCATTAATCATCGGACGCAATTTTTCAATTCGTGCGGCGAGATTTTCTACCACAGAAATTGTTTGTTCGCTGGTCGCCAGAACCTTTTTCCCTATCACAATCTTTGCTGTCAGGGTGAAATCACCGTCAGCAGTTTTCGCAAAAAACAGTGGCAACTTTTCTGTCAACGGCAAACCTGCAATGGGAAAATCTATCGTCTTCGCTTTGTTCGCCTGCGAGAAGCTGAGCTTCAGCACTGCGCCGGATGGAATTGCTTCGGTCGTGGGGTAAAATTTATCCAGCGTGAAAGCCACGGTTGGCGCGGTCTTGTCAAGCAAGCGGCTTTCCGGCAAAACATACAATGATTCAGCCCACTGCACTTCGGGTGACAACGGCACAGCCGACTTCAAAGCGAACCGCGCCTGATCCAAATTCTTCGCCGCTTCATTAAGCTTGAACGCAAAAAATAAAGTCACGGCCTGCTTCACATACGCAGAGGCACGCTTGCGAGCGGCAGCATCAGGTTGCGCATCCCATGCAATTTCCAGGGCACGCGTGCGCTGCCCCAATTCAAAGCGAACAGGCTGGGCAAACAGATGGATTGGCAAAATGCCGATGCAAGTAAGAAGGAAAAGTGACTTGATAATTTTCATAATTAAACCGCCGAAAAAATCTGCCCGGACATAGCTTGCCGTTAATTCCATTACAGCGGGTAAACCGTCTGTATCATTCAAATTTGGTAACAGGAGAAATTATTTTTTAGTTGCGCCGCGTGTGTAAGACTAACAAACAGACAAAAAACTTGCGCCGTTTCGATAAATCGGGGCAGCGCTACCGAGTTCATACATCAATCACGGGCTGTTGTTTACTATAACGCAAGCACGGCAAGTATTATAGACAGCCAACGCTGTTCGTCTTATGAAAGAAGACTAATTCCTGCCGCCGGATCGTGTTGCTGGTCGCGCTTGAGAATTGCAAATTTGGAGGTTGACGATTTTGTTAAATTTGAAGAAGCGTTGACAGCCTTAGCGAAGATGGAGCGAGCAGTGCCAAAAAAAAACAGCATCTCCGAGTTTATCCTTAGGCGCTTCGAGGTGCGTCAAAACCACGGACACGGCGCACCTTGAAACCAAAGGTTTTTGTCATTACAAAGGCACGAATGGAAGCAAAAGACATTGGTTGGTGGACGTGTTAGGGACGCCGTATTTTGTTCACAGCACGGCGGCAAACATTAGTGAGGACGAAGGTTGGCTGGCAATACTCAAAGCCAGCAAAGAGTATTTGCTCACTTTCCCAGTCGGACACACGATCACAATGCTGCTTGATCACGGGTCTCACAAAGAATATTTAGAAACGGAAAGCGAGCAGCTTGAGCCGACCTTAAGAAACAAAATAAAAATCGCACGAGCCGCCAAAATCACGCCGGAGCAGAAGGCCCTCGCGCAACAAGAAAATCCGGTGAAACAAGGCTTTGTGGTGCTCGCGAAGCGGTACGCCAACGCGAATGGCAGCTTTGGCGCACCGGCGACGATTGCCACCGGAACAGAACCAAAATTCATTGTCATTGGCGATGTTAACGGCGACGGACGCAAAGATATTCTGACTTCCAGTTTTGTCAGTGGCAATATCGCAATTGTACGCGGCGGAGTTGGAAATTCGTTTTTCAACGCTGCGCTGTTCCCCACCTTCCAAAGGTCAGGCGCAATCGCGCTCGGAGATTTCAACGGTGATGGCAAACCTGATGTTGGCGTCGGAAATTTCGACACCAACACAGTGATGGCGTTGCTGAATCGTAACAATTGTTTCACGGCGAACAAAATCGTCACGACGAACGCCGCAAATTTTATCGGCACGAAACTCACGCCGGAAGGCATCGCGTCCAGCTTTGGCGCAGGCCTCGCCACCAGCACGCAGGTCGCCGCCGGCATCCCCTTGCCGACAACGCTGGCCGGAACGACAATAAAAATTAAAGATTCCCTCGGAATGGAATTTCTGGCCCCGCTGTTTTTTGTGGCGGCACAACAAGTAAACTGGCAAGTCCCGAAAGGCGTTGCCGAAGGAATTGCGTCCGTGACAATCACCAGCGGCGCAGGCTCCATCTCCACGGGAACAGTCGAAATTACCAAAGTCGTGCCGGGCATTTTCGCCGCCTCTGCCGATGGCGCGGGTGTGCTGGCGGCTTCGGTCTTACGCATCAAACCGGATGGAGATCGCAGCTTTGAGCAAACGGCACTTTATCTCACAGTCGAAAATAAATATGTCGCCAGAGAATTAATTTTGGGAGCGGATGATTTGTTCCTGGAAATTTATGGGACAGGCCTTCGCAATCGGAGCGGCTTAGCCCAGGTCACAGCAAAAATTGGCGAGGTGAATGCCGAAGTTTTATATGCCGGAGCGCATTGTTGCTTTGTCGGAGTTGATCAGATAAACGTCAAAATCCCCAAAACCCTGGCGGGACGCGGAGAAGTGGATATAGTGCTGACAATTGATGGCAAGGAAACGAATCCATTACGACTCAACGTCAAATGATTTGAAACAGCTTTGCGTAAAACCTGAGATCAACCCGGCAACCTGCGCCACGCCGCGTTCATTGAAAAGAATCGTGTAATGCGTGACATCATTGATCGTGTGCGTTTCCAGATGTGGAACAAGCGTGCGCATCTCCTGTAACACGACATCAGGCAAAATGCCTGGTTGCCCTTTTGCCATTCCCTGCTCGGCGCGAATCACCATCGTCGGACAGCGCACACTTTGTAAGCGTGCAGTAATTTCTGCACGCCGCAACATGTCGGCAAAATCCGCTCGCACGCCGGCTTCGGAACCTTTCGGTTTTAAGTTTGGCGCTTTGCCACCCAAATCATAAGCCAGATATTTTTCGAGCAACTCATTCCAGTCTTCGGGCGGATAACTCGGCAAGCCACGCCAATAATTCAAATATGCTTCGTGCGATGGATACGTTTGCTTCAGGCGTCCAATGACGGCTGGCCCGACAACTAAATTCAAAATTTGATCAGCATTTAATCCGTCCGGCATCGGCGGAAAATATCCGCCATCAAGCATGACTAATCCGGCGACTAAATCCGGCTCCTGTGCCGCAAGCGCGGTAGCGATATACGCCCCCATCGAATGCCCGACCACAACATAGGACTCTGCCCCGAAAGCCCGCAACACCGCCGCCACATCACGCGCGTGTTGCGCCATTCCGTAAGGCGCATCCGGCTTGTCAGAATTCCCCCGTCCGCGCAAATCAATTGCCAGGACTGCCTGTTGCCCGACCAGCGAATCCGCCAGACCGATGAAGCTCATTGACGATGCCGTCAGCCCATGAATGCACACGATTGGCGTTCCGCGCCCAAGCCAGTAATTGTAAGCAACGTTGACGCCCGCACTGTTGACGACACTTTGTGCAACAGTAAAATTTAACTTATCTGCCATATAATCTTTTTGCACTGCTGTTTTTTTTAGCTGCCTGCAATAGTATTCATCCGTGTTCTGCTGCCGCGCAATTTAACCGTATTTTACGGTGTAATGTAAATCCGTTATGAAGAAGAACTTTTATTTTTCCTCGCTTCTCCTGTTACTTATTTTTTCTTCGGCCTTATCTGTGCCGCGCCCGCTTCTCAAGCCACACTCTATCAAGCTGATGAACGGTAAAAGTTTTACGCTGAATTTGCCTGAAGGTTACGACATCAGCGTCGCTGCGCAGGGGATGAGCCGAGCGCGATTTATGGCGAAGAGTCCTGATAATCGCGTCTTCGTC
>JANMKB010000445.1:0-7583 GCA_031371805.1 Blastocatellia bacterium
CAATTGTCCCTTCCGGCAAATCCAGTGACAACGGTTGCGCGGAAGGAAAGGGCGACGGAATAGCCTGACTCTCATTCGATGGCAGAAGTTCGGTCGTGCCAGTCAAAGCCCCGCCCTCAATGCCACGCCGTAATTCCTCAACCAGATGCGGCGTCCCCTGCGCGGCTGTCCACAATGCCCAATTGATTGGATTCAGGTACGCGCTCAATGGATATTGAAGCGGTTCGTGATAATCCAGGCGCACAGGCAGAATGCGCGGATGCCCTTGTTCATTGCCCAGGCGATGGGCGGTTTCGATTTCCGCTTTGACCATTTCGCTGCTGACGGAATGCTCCGAAAGAAACGAAATGAGAAAGTCCGATTGCGCAAGCTCCGCCTCGATCCGCTTTGCCCAATGCGTGCCAACCTCCATAACTTGATCAATGAAAACCTCGTGCTGATCCTTTAGAGTATTGAACACTGCCAGCGCGACATCTGCATCTGGTGAAACATTGCGTTTATAGCTGATGAAAATCCGTGCCATGAATCTCTCCTGGATGAGCGACAAATTTTGACGATGGTACAGGCTGAGCGATTGCCGCGCACAAATACAAATACAACTACCGCAGTGCAGTAACAACTCGGAACCTTGGCGAACAAATAAAATTGATATTACGGCAGAGGGATTATAGAGGAGATGGTAACGGATGCCAAAACAATTCGACCGCTGCAAGGCGCTGGATGGGGCAAATTAATCTGGCTGTATTCATTCTGCCAAAGGCCTTGTTACACTTGCTCAGATCACTTGCATCAGACATTATTTGAGATGGTTGGTATACCTATGAATATTGCTTTGAAGATTGCGAATTATGTAATGGCGGCAGCATTTTTACTCAGCCTGCTGGTGCAATATAACGATCCTGATCCGGTGCGCTGGATGATGATGTATGGCGCGGCGATGATTGCCTGCATTCTCTTTTTGCTGGATAAAAAATACTGGCATATCTTTGCTGGAATCGGAATCGTGGCGTTGTTATGGGCGCTTGACTGGGCACCGGGCGTGATGGGTAAGACGCGATTTTCAGAATTATTTGCCGCGTGGGAAATGAAAAACGAACGCGTGGAGGAAGCACGGGAATTTGGTGGCTTGATGATCGTGGTGGTGTGGATGGCAGTACTGACTTTTTTCTCGCTTGGCAGAAGCCCGCGAAACACGCGAACGCATACCTGACGCACCCGGCTCGCTCCAGCTCGCGGTACTGTACCCGGAGCCGTAGCGATGGTCCCGTAAGAACCCGGCTCGCTACGGCTCGCGGTACTGTTCCGTAACCTAGAAAATCAACTTCAACGCAAACTGAATTTGCCGTGCGGCGAAAGTACTGGTGATCTTGCCGTAACTTCCCGTATAAGCTCCTGTCGAATCAAATTTGATATTCGAAGCGTTGCTGTCCGGCGTCGTGAAATTTGTCCGGTTGAAAAGATTGAACGCCTCCATGCGGAATTCCATTTTTGTACTTTCCTTCCACAGCGGAAACGCTTTGTGCAAACCTAAATCAGCCTGATAAAAACTCGGCCCGCGAACAATATTTCTTCCGGCTGTTCCGAAGGGTTGACTGCGATCTGTGGGCACTGTCGCTCCTAATGGGTTCAGATAATTGTTCGGATCGTTTTTATCGTTATACAAATTTTGCCCCGTGACATTCGGACGATACGTGAGCGATGAGCCTACGACAAAAGCCGAAGCCGGGCTATACGTTAAATTCACGGGCAAGCCGCTGTTCATCGTATTAATCAACGTCATGCGCCATCCGCCGAGTGCATAATCAACTGCCGGGTGACTGGCGGAGAGGAAGCGGCGACCTTTGCCGAACGGCAGGTCATATACCACGCTGGTCGTGTTATTGAGTGGTTGATCGTAATTCGACCTTCCCTTGTCATTTAGCAGATTACGAATATTTCCTCGTGAATTGTCGCCGAAGCTGGCTTCCAGATGGCCCGCTGCATTGTCCATCGCTTTTGACCACGTGAACGAATTCAGGAAGTACAAACCACCCGAAAATCTGCGTTCCAACTTCACCTGCAATCCATTGTAGGTTGTCCATCCGCCATTGAAGGAAGCCTGTACAAATTGATAATTCGCAAACGGACGACGCGCTTGTAACGGCGTGCCTGCGGTTGGATCAGTCGTCGTATTCGCACGTGCCTGATTGTAATCACCCAGCACAATTAATTTTGTACTGTGGTTGCCAACGTAGGCGACATCTACCAGCCATTTCGAGGGCAGTTCGCGCTGCACACTCAAATGCCAGCTTGTAACATAACCATTACGCGTGTCTTTCGGCGTGAAATTCACGCGCGCCGTCAGCGGATTAAACCGCGAAGGGGAAACGAAATCAGTTGGATAGCCAGCCTCGGTGGGACGGAAACACCCGCTGAAATTATTACCCGTGCAAAGCGCCTGGGATGTTTGTTGCACGACGCTGTTACCGACAATATTTGGCCCGTTGTAGGAAAGCAGATTCTCTCCGCCTAACCGATTAAAGAGTACATAGCTGATTCCGTAGCCACCACGCACCACAGTTTTATCCAGCGCATTCCACGCAAAGCCAAAGCGCGGCGCAAAATTATTGCGGTCAGGATTGACCAATGTCCGGTTATAAAGCGAACCATTCGTAGCGGGAATTAAAGTCGCTGTGACCGGATCAAAGTTGCCTAGTAAATTATTCTTTTCCCATTGCGGCGTAGCGAATTCGTAGCGCAATCCCAGGTTGAGCGTTAACTTCTTACTCACCTTGAAATCGTCCTGTAAGTAAGCAAAGTGCATCCGCTGCCGCAGATTAACAATAACCGCATTATTGAGGTCGTATTGATTACGAGCGCCAAAAAAGAAATCTGTCAGGTTGTAAATATTGTCGCTTGCCGCGCCGGTCGGACGGCTGAACTGACCGGAGTAAGTATCCTGTCCATACTTCGGATTGAAATCATCAATTTCCGTGCTGATCCGCTGATATTCGTAGCCGGATTTGAAGCTGTGTTTGCCGACTAAAAATGTGTAATTGAAACGCGGATCAATCACTGTTGGATTTTGAAATTGCGGATTACTGGATTGACGACCTAAGCCCAAATAACCGCCAATCGCCTGTGTGCTCAACCCTCCGGCAAAACGTGGGTCGGTCGGTAATCCCGGTAACTGAAAGTTTGGATCGCCTACGCCCGTCGGAGATTTACCCGCTTTCGTGCGCGAAATTCCTAACCGAAATTCAAAGACTGAGTTGGTAGTCAAATTATGCGTCACGCCTCCGGCAAGCTGTTGATTCAGCACTCGCAGCGAAGCGTTGGCATTTGAACTAAAGAGCGGCCCCGGCAGCGTCGGCGCTTCATAGTTATTCATTTTGCGCTGGCTCAGACGGACAAACGCTGTCGTCTTCTCGTTAAAAGTGTGGTCAAGCTTCAAATCGCCCTTGTCGTTGAAAAACTGATTGCGCGGCAGGTTTTCATAATTATTTGTCGCGTTGGCATTAATTGGTTGCGGGATCGCTGCCAATACCTGTTTGGCAAATTTGGTCATCGGGACAACTGTTCCGGCCAGATACGTCGTACCTTTAGTTTGCGTGACTCCATTGGAATCTACAAAAGTGATAGGCGCAATAACATCTTTGGTGAAAATCCCGCTTCGATTGGTGACGGTTGGGATCGTCTGGATGTTGCCATTTAAGGTGCGCGTAATGCGGCGGAAGCCTTCGTAATCAAGGAAGAAAAATGTTTTATCCCTGATGATCGGGCCGCCAATTGTGAAGCCGAATTGATTCTGAATCAGCGTCGGTTTCTGACCACGCGTCGGCTTAAAAAATCCTACGGCGTTGAGCGAAGTGTTGCGTAAATATTCATACGCTGAACCGTGAAAACTATTTGTCCCGCTGCGCAAGCTGGCATTGATTACTGCGCCACCGGCGCGTCCGTATTCGGCGCTGAAATTATTGGTTTGTACTTTGAATTCCTGCACGGCGTCGGGCGAAGGCTGCACAACCTGATTTGAAAATCCCTGGTTGCTCGTGCCGTAAGAATTATTGTCTACGCCGTCCATGACAAAATTGTTGAGCGAACTGCGCAGCCCGTTAACATTGAATGAAGCGTCACGTGTCCCGGCTTCCTGGACATTCAGAACTGAGCGTCTTACACCCGGCGAAAGCAAGGTGAGGTCAGCATACGAACGACCATTGAGCGGCAGGTTGACGATTTGTTCTTTGCTGATGACCTGACCGCGATCACTGGATTCAGTTTCCAGCCGCGCAGCTTCGGCGGTGACAGTGACGGTTTCGGTGACAGCCCCGGCCTTGAGCGCAATATCAACTCGTTGCCGCGCTCCGACGGTAACTTGAATATTTTCTGCGAGCGCTTTTGAGAAGCCCTGGACTTCGGCGGAAACCTGATAGGCTCCAATCTTGACGTTATTAAATTGATAATTGCCTTCAGCATCC
Organism: Blastocatellia bacterium; assembly: GCA_031371805.1. Lineage (GTDB taxonomy): Bacteria > Acidobacteriota > Blastocatellia > RBC074 > RBC074 > JAFDVL01. Next base: position 4,458 of record JANMKB010000445.1, read on the forward strand.
GTCGTGGACGAAGCTTCAATTCCGGTAGCAGTGTTTTTTAACTTCACCGAAGCGTTTGGGACAACGGCTCCGTTCGCATCGCGGATCGTGCCGACGACAGTTGCCGTATCGAACTGAGCCTGCGTTAATGAAGCACCGATTAACAAGACGAACAAAGTTAACAGGTGAATTGAGAACTGATGTAGTTTCATAATCTCCTCCGAGATGAAAAAAAGTAATTTATTTTGATTGCCGCAAATTCCAAATAATAGTGGAAGGATGTTATGCCTGCGATAGAGGAAGGTCAAGCAGAAGTTAAGAATTCAGGGCGTAGTAAAATCCAAAATCAACCATTGCTATCATAAAGAAATAACCAGCTTTTGCAGTTGTTTTTTTAGTGCGCCAGGAGTTGCTGTTTTCTTCTCACTGTTGGATGATCGCCTTTGTTTGACCGGCAGTTTTTTCCCAGGGTTCACTGCCGCGTCCATTCAAATCCCACATCACCTGTCCGCCCATCAAAGTCATTTCGCAGGTTAGTTTTTGCGTTCCCCTCATCATTGATTTTCCCGTGTCAATAAATCCGAACGCGCCTTTTTCCAATTTGAGGACGGCGATGTCGGCGACTGCGCCAACGCTCAGATGTCCATATTTTTCGCGATGAATTTCTTTGGCGGGGTTCCACGTGGATTTTAGAATTACTTCGGACAACGGCATGCCCAAATTCAAAAATTTCGACATCACATTCACAATGTCCTTCATGCCTCCGTTCATGCTGCCGGTATGCAAGTCCGTAGAAATTGAATCCGGTGAAAATCCCTGCTTCATTGCAGGCACAGCATAACGAAGTACCAGGCTCCCCGCACCGTGTCCGACATCAAAAATAATGCCGCGTTTTCTGGCTTCAATCCACGCGGAACGAACCTTGCCTTTATCATCCAGAATCGGATCGTAAGGGCGATAAACGTGCGTGTAAATGTCGCCGGGACGCAGCTTTTTCATAAACAATTCTTCGTGCGAACGTTCCGGTTTAATGAGACCAAAATCAATCATCACGGGCAGATTTGCTAAACGTCCGGCCTCGACGACACGATCAACGGCTGTCCAATCCGGCGCGGCGTAATGAGCAGTTTTGAAGCCGACCACAACGTCAGGATATTTTTTCGCAATTTCCGCCGCCCGCGCTGAATCCATCTCGTTCGTATCCTGCTCAATTTTCCCGCCGCCCATGCCGTGCCCGACAATGTTGACGAAAGCAAACACACGAGTTTTAGCGCGATCAATTACGCGTTGCTTGAAGTCTTCGAAATTTGCCCAGCCCGAAGTCCCGGCATCCGCCACAGTCGTCGTGCAGGCGCGAAAGCTGAAGCCATCAGGATAAACGCTTTGATCGCCAGTCAGGGCCTTCATTCCCGTGCCGGTATAAACGTGAACGTGAATGTCTACAATGCCGGGAGTGACGTATTGACCGCTAACATCCACTACCTGTTTGGCCATCGCGCCATCAATATTTTTCTCCACCGCCGCGATTTGGCCATTTGCTATGGCAACATCACGCTTCTCATTAACATTATTTTTGGGATCAATGACATGTCCATTTTTGAGCAGCAAATCATATTTGGGTTGCGCGATTAAAGGTAAACCAACCAAACAGGTCAGCAGCGTAAACAGGATCATTCGCATCGTATCGTTCCTTTTCAATTTTGTAATTAACTACTTTGCTCTCATCTCTGGTTGACCGCTCATAAAACTTGTTTCGCCAATCCAGGTAGCGCCGACCGATTCGGAGGTCGGATATTTGCCGATGATCCAGACTTTTATGTCGTTCGGGTCAAGGGCTGCACCGTTGTAACCACCCCACGCACTTGGCCCCGGCGCAGTGCTGTTTTTGAGCAGCGAACTGGCGTGCAATTTATTTTGTGTATCAATTGCCAGGCGTCCGGTAAAGCGGATGGCGGGAAATTCGTCGGCGCTCGAACGGTTAAAAACCATGACTAAATTATTTTGCCCGTCAATCATTACCGTGGGGCAAAAGTAATCGTACCCCTGCGCACCGAAAATGTGGTGCTGAACAATTTTTCCAGCGCCGGGATTAATCTGAAACCATTGTATCGCCGAGCGATTTTCCTCTTCTTCCCAATTCGCGGCGACGGTGTGCGCCGCATAAAGCAGACCGTTACGAAAAACTGCATTCACAATGCGAGTATCGCCGGTATCGAGCTCCCGTGACGTACCGGCTTGTGGCGCATTCGGTGGCAAATGATATTCGGCGGTGGAAATTGCTCGACGTTGCAACTGCGGTTCTAAGTTCGGCAAATATTTCAGACTCCATAGAGTCAGCGTCTTACCATCACGCGTAGCGTTGATCAAGTATTCAACGCCAGGCGCTCGAAACGTGTGTGCCGGGCGCACGCCAAACGCCGGCGTGTCATCAGGGTTGCGTAAATTCCAAAAATCGAACCAGGGGATTTCGCCTCCGGTCAGCAACGGCGTTTTATCCAGAATTCGGAGCTTGGCATAGCGAAAACTCCCCTCTCTGTCAAACATATTTGCGGTCAGGTAAACAGCGTGGCTATCCAACCCAAGTCCCAGCGAAGTTGCATGATAAGTCGTCAAATCCTGCCCATTTAAATTTGCATTTAAGCGCCAGCCCCACCAGTTGCCCGTTGGATTACGAGTTTGCGAAACAGCGATCAGGAAAGAAGAATTCAAGCCGTCAAAAATCCGGCTCTCGCTCCAGGCACAGGCCACAATCATCCACCGCCCTGTATGTTGATCGTAAACCGCTTTGGGGTTAAAGATTGACATCTCTTCGTCATCAATCACCAGCGGCGCAAACCAGTCGGCCAAATTGCATTGCAATAACGATTCTCCGGCTTTGTTCAGTGCCGCCCACGACGAAGTGCTCACGGCAATTAAATGCGAAGGCCCAGCCGCCAAGCTACTTTCCAGCGGCCCCCAGCCAAGTTCATCAGGGCCGGCAAAATCCGCCGGAAGTCGCAAGGAACTGAAAATCGCGGCGGCCTTGAACGTTTGGACATCAGCTTGTAAAAGATTTTCGTCCCGCGTCGCGTCAGCCGAATGAAGCGCCACATTTTTTAAATTTTCGTAATCGTGGGTACCGACTTCACGCCCGCCAATGGGAAAGGG
>JANMKB010000463.1:0-13830 GCA_031371805.1 Blastocatellia bacterium
ACGCCAGCAGACAATGATGTTTGCTGTACAATACAAGAGGAGAGTTTAAAGTGAAACCAGGTATCCATCCAGTTTACGAAGAAGTCACAATTCATTGCGCCTGCGGAAATTCGTGGGTAACGCGTTCGACCAAAAAAGAAATCAGCGTCGAAATTTGTTCGCAATGCCATCCCTTTTATACCGGCAAACAGAAGTTAATTGATACAGCGGGACGCGTGGAAAGGTTCCAGCGTAAGTATGGCCGGAAAGTTACGAATGATTTAAATGAACCTGAAGCAGTAACTGAAGCCGTAGTAGAAACTGCCTGAGTGCAGATGTTTGATGGTGAAGTGCAGATTATGCAAACGCAATTGCAAAAATTGAAAGGGGAATGCCGGAAAGAAAAATCAGATCTTTCCATACCCCGCGCTCTGCCCGCCACCATCGTAATTATTTCATCGCTTCGCAACCATTAGCGGTTATTATTAAAGCCACAGCAAACTTGCGCCTGATTTCGATCATCGGAATCAGCGGTTGCTGTGGTTTTAATTTTTCCTACGTGAGGTTTGTTATGAGTGCAGTCAAAGAAATCATCGTTGGTGGGCAGGCCGTAATTGAAGGCGTGATGATGCGCGCCCCGAATTCTTACGCCGTTTCTGTGCGTCGCCCGGATGGTACAATCGCTTCAATTTCAGAACGTTTACCTAAACTCAGCGAAAAATACCCGATTCTGAAAGTACCGATCCTGCGGGGCAGCGCGGTTTTGATTCACTCCATGATTTTGGGCGTGAAGGCATTGAACTTTTCCGCTTCCATAGCTTTTGAAGAAGCCGCGCAGGAAGGCAAGGATAAAACTGTGCTCGAAACGGCAGCGAAAACCGGCGCCTTCGCCACTACTGCGCATGTGATAGACAATCCGCAGCTTGAAGCCGCAACAACGCAATCCAGTACAGTGCAAACCAGTTTGGCAATGTTTGGCTCGGTCGTGTTTGGTATCGGGTTTTCAATTTTTCTGTTCGTCGTTTTGCCGCTCTTAATTACAAATTTCCTGTTTGTTTATTTTGGCTGGGAAAATGCGCCGCTGGTGGCGTTAGGTAATACCGTCAATCAACCCTGGTATCTGGCAGCGTGGCATTGGATCGGTGCGCACATGAAACCTGTCCGTCCGTCCTTGTCGTTCAATATTGTAGACGGCATCATCCGCATGGTTTTCTTTGTCACGTATATTTTTATTATGACGCTCATCAAAGATATTCGACGCGTGTTTGAATATCACGGAGCCGAACACAAAACGGTTTATGCATGGGAAGCCGGAGATGAATTAACAGTGGCGAATGCTCGCCGTTATCCGCGCCAGCATCCCCGTTGTGGGACAAGTTTTTTGATGCTGGTGATGCTGGTTTCGATTGTCATGTTTTCAGTCGTGAAATTTGATTCGTTGTTACTTAATCTGCTTTCACGCGTTGCTTTGGTTCCGTTGATCGCAGGGATTTCCTACGAAATTATCAAAATCGCAGGGAAGAAAGAAGCGGGCGCATTTTTTTCGTTTATCACGCGACCAGGCATCTGGCTGCAAAACCTGACAACCAAAGAACCCTCGGACGATCAACTTGAAGTTGCCATTCATGCGCTTCAGGAATCATTGAAATTAGAGCCGCAGGAATCGTTGCCCGTAGTCGGTGAACGAGCACTGGCAGGTAGTGCTTAAAAAACGACGCGATACTTACGCGAAAATTTACCGACCACCGACCACTAACCACTGACCACCACTTTTTATGTTTGATAAATTAGCTTCTATCGAAAAAACTTTTGAAGAGTTGACTGCGCAAATGAGCGATCCGGCGAATATGACCGATATGGAGCGCTATACCAAAATCGCCCGGCAGCACCGTGAGCTTGATCCGATTGTGGCGAAATATCGCCTGGTGAAAAAGCTTGATGGCGACATCGCGGGTGCGCGTGAGCTGATCAATGACAATACTACTGATGCGGAAATGAAAGAATTGGCATTGATGGAATTAGCGGAGGTCGAAGAAAAGCGCGTTAAAACCGAAGAGGAATTGAAAGTCCTCTTATTGCCGAAAGACCCGAACGATGACAAAAATGTCATCCTCGAAATTCGCGCCGGAACGGGTGGCGATGAGGCTTGTCTGTTTGCTTACGACATCCTGCGGATGTATGGACGCTACGCCGAGCGCATGGGCTGGAAACTGCAAATCTCTGACATTTCCGAAACCGGACTTGGCGGAATTCAAAAGGCTGAAGCGATTATTGAAGGCGATCACGTGTACTCGAAACTCAAACATGAATCCGGCGTCCATCGCGTCCAGCGCGTGCCGCAAACCGAAACCAGCGGACGTATTCACACTTCAGCGATCACAGTTGCGGTGCTGCCTGAAGCGGAAGACGTAGATGTGAAAATTGATCAGAAAGATATTCGCATTGATCTGTTTTGTTCCTCCGGCCCCGGTGGTCAGTCGGTGAATACAACTTATTCCGCCGTGCGCATGACGCATTTGCCGACGGGATTAGTCGTCTCTATGCAGGATGAAAAATCGCAGATCAAGAACCGCGAAAAAGCGATGCGAATTTTGCGCTCTCGCCTCTATGATTTGGAATTGCAAAAACAGCAGGATGCCATCGCCGCCGAACGTCGTTCACAGGTTGGCAGCGGAGATCGTTCCGAAAAAATCAGAACCTATAATTTTAAAGATAACCGCGTCAGTGATCATCGCATCGGCTACACTTCGCACCAGTTAAATTTATTTATGGAAGGCGACATCGGCGATTTGGTGGATGCGCTGGTGGCTTATTATCAGGCCGAGAAGTTAAAGGGAGATTCAGTGCAACAGGCTGGAGCATAAGTAAATACTGCCAATCAAAGCATGAGCAGATAAAAGCTTTTGATAGCAGGCACTCTCAATTTTCAACTCTGAACTTTCCACTCTATAACAAGTGAAAAATCTTTCTGTGCCTCATTTCTGCTGAGGGGTTGAGAATTGTAAGTTGAAAGTTGAGAGTGTGATTAATCAGGTTGCTAATTTACTCTTACTCGACATTACTCAGTTTTGATGAAAACCATCTCCGCAAGTCTCAAACTAGCTGTCCAGCAACTCCGTTCGGCTGGTGTTCCAAATGACCTGCTTGATGCACAAACCCTTCTTGCCGCAGCGTTAGGCAAAGATCGCACTTATCTCATTATCAATTTCAGCGAAGAGCTTGGCGCTGAAGTGTTGGAAAAATATCAGGCGCTGGTTGACCGGAGAGCCACTGGTGAACCGCTCCAGTACATCACCGGACGCCAGGAATTTTTCGGGCTTGAATTTATGGTCACGCCTGATGTTTTGATTCCTCGCCCGGAAACGGAATTGCTGGTCGAAGAAACGTTGCGCCTGACACAAGGCATCAATCAGCCTTTGATCATAGACGTTGGGACAGGTTCCGGTTGTATTGCAATTGCGCTGGCACGTGAGATCGAAGGTGCAAAAGTGATTGCGACCGATATTTCTGCGGGAGCCTTGCGCGTGGCGCGAGGCAATGCGCAGAAACACGAATTGCAAAACCAGCTTGAATTTATTGCGGGTGATTTATTCAGCGGAATTGAAGCTGGGACGAAAGCCGATTTGATAGTTTCCAATCCGCCGTACATCGCGGCTGAAGAACTGCCAGGTTTGCAAAGAGAAGTGCGTGACTGGGAGCCGAAAACTGCGCTCACAGATTTTGGCGATGGCTTGAAATTTTATCGGCGCTTATTGAATGAAGCTCCGGCCTACCTCAAATCTGGCGGGCATTTTATTTGCGAGATGGGCTATATGCAGTCAGCAAAAATTCAGGCACTGGTTGATCGCAACATTTGGACTGCACTAACTATTTTGCAGGATTTGCAGGGCATTGAGCGGATTATGGTTGTGGCCAGGCGATGATTACTTGATTATTTCAGGTTTGGCGGGTGCTTCCTCTTTTTTCTCTGGCGTCGCGGGCGCATCTGGTTTGAATATTTTTTCTTCTAACTGAACGTTGAAAGCGGCTTCGATCACGTTACGTTCTTCGACCTTGACGCCATTTTCATAAACAAGCGTTTTGTACGGGATCACCACTGCATTCTGGACGATTTTGAAATCCTGAAAATGCAGGCGGTACTTGTTCGGTTTGGCGTCCGGCGTAGCGGGTGTCGTTTCGTATTCGAGATAAAGAATTTTGCCCGAACGACGGCTGACCTCATAACGAGTTTTCGCGCCCTCCGCAGTCGTCAAATCAATCGTATCAACTTCGAGTGACGCGATTTTTTTCGTCTCGACATATTCAATTTTGCTGCCATCTTCTTTGTAACGTAAAAGCGCTTCGTAGCTGTGGGCATAGGAGGTGCGAAAAGCGGCGGAAAGTTCCGGGGATAATTCCGTTCGTTCGCCGTTATTTGTGGCCCAGGTTTTTTCACCGTCAAAGCCCATCGTGAATTTTGTGTCAGGCAACTCAATTTCCAGAATGATCAAATCTTCCAGCAGTTTATTTTTGCGGATAAATTTAGTTACCGTGCGGCCTTCACGAATATTTTCACCGTTAATTAATTTTAGATTGTTTTTGATGATGCCATTTTTCTGAACCTGGAAAACCGCGTTGCGCCCGCCGTAACTGGCGATGGCAAATTCAACTAATTTATCTACAGTGGGAGTTTTTTCAGCTTTGGCATTTTGCAAGGCCAGATTGAAAATTACAGGAGTTATGGCTAACGCAAAAAAAGCGACCAGCACTTTGCGCAATAATGAATGACGGGAGATTAATAAACTGCAAAGATTCATGCTTTCGGTAACCTTTCTGTTGACAGCAACAGGGAGAGAATTTAGATTCTGGTTGACAGAGTTCATAATAACCTACGCTGCTTTACTACTGCCAGCCCCGCAAGCAATCATTGCAAATAGACGGGGCAGCAAATCCATCAGCTTTTTTTCGCCATCGCATAAAAGTTTGCGGCGCTTCTCTTGAAAGCTCGTTTCACATGCTATGCTTTGATGTGAAAACTATCTGTCAGGTTTGATTGTACGTGGTAAGAAGCTGATTTTAAAAATCATACGAGGAGTCAGGAATATGAAAATCGGAATTCTGGTGGGGATGGAAACTACCTTTCCCCCTGCATTAATCGAAAAAATAAATGGTATGAACGCCGGGGTGACGGCTGAATATGTGAAAACCGGCGGGGTGCGAGCCGAAGATGCCTGCGAATATCGGTTGATCTTTGACCGCATCTCGCACGAGATTCCTTATTATCGCGGCATGCTCAAACATGCGGTTTTGAATGGCACGATAGTCGTCAACAATCCGTTCTGGTGGTCAGCCGACGACAAGTTTTTTAACTACTCGCTGGCGCAACGCCTGGGCATAGCGACTCCTCGAACTGTCCTGATGCCACAAAAGGCTTACATTAAAGGGGTGACGAATGCCTCATTGCGCAATCTTGAATTTCCGCTCAAGTGGCAGGAAATCGTTGATTACGTTGGCTTGCCTGCATTTTTGAAACCGTTCGATGGCGGTGGTTGGAAAAATGTCTACAAGGTGCATTCGGTCGAAGAGTTGTTGCACAGTTACGACGAGACAGACACGCTTTGTATGACGTTGCAGGAATCAATTGAGTTTGAAGATTATGTGCGTTGTTATTGTGTCGGGCGGAAAGAAGTGCTGGTGATGATTTATGATCCGGCCAATCGGCGCTACGTCCCACGTTTGGAGCGTGAATTACCCCCGGAATTGGAAACCCGCATCATTCGGGATACGTTATTGCTTTGTGAGGCGCTGGGCTATGATTTGAACACGGTCGAATTTGCCGTACGCGACGGAATTCCTTATGCGATTGATTTTATGAATCCGGCCCCTGATGCAGATGTTAATTCTGTCACCGAGCCAAATTTTAACTGGATTGTGGATTCTGTGGCGCGGATGCTGGTTGAGTATGCCAAAAACGGTGTCCCGACGCTGCGGCATCACCGCTGGCAGCGCTTTCTGGATAACGACGTAGCGACAGAATTGAAAACGCCAGCCTTGTCGGATGCGGCGGCGCTACCGTTTCCTTAATGCTGACTTATAACTTGCTTGTGGTATCAGCCGTAAGTTATTATTCAACTGCCTGCTTTGAAATTATCCTGTCAGCAAGCTTTGGGTTACTGACCTTTTTTTATTGAGGAGTTCCGCTCATGTCTATTCGCACCAAGCTAACTCTGGTGACATTGTCTGGTCTGATCGCAATTTACGCGATTGTCGGGGGAATGCTTTCCAGCACTTCTTTCGGACACGTGATGGCAAATTCCGGGCCGTATCCGCAACTCAGCATTTTTTCTGAAGTCGTCCGGCACATCGTGACGGATTACGTTGAAAAACCTGATTTGAATAAAGTTCGCATTGGCGCTTTACGTGGCTTGACCGATGCGCTTGATCCTTACAGCGCGTATCTGCTGCCGCAGCAGGTCAAAGAATATCAGGCGAAAACACAAACTGATGCGACTGGATTAATGCTTGGTTCAATTCGCGGTTACGCTTATGTGATCTCGGTTGTTCCGAATTCACCTGCCGCCAAAGCAGGGGTAAAAGCGCGTGATGTTATTGAATATATTGACGGACACGCGACCCACGATATTGATTTGGTAGACGCTTATTCGCTGTTGTCAGGTGCGCCCGGGACGCAGGTCGAAGTGGCTTACCTTCGCAGTGGTGCGCGGGGGAGTGAAAAAGTTAAAATCACTCGTGGTCCCGTGACCGCTCCCAAGCCTGAGCTACAGGCGCTGGAACAACAGATTGGCTATGTCAAAGTACAATCCCTGCCCGGTCAGTCCGAGGCTGTACAGGCCTCAATCAGGGAAGCGATCAAGCGCGGTGCCAATAAAATTATTTTGGATCTGCGCGGCTCTGCCGGTGATGACTTGCAGGCTGGCGTGGAAGTCGCAAACTACTTTTTGAAATCCGGCACGATTGCCAAAGTGATTGGGCGGAAAGAAAAAGTAATCACGACTTATGAGGCGAAACCCGAAAAAACTTTGACAGATTTACCGCTTGCGATCATTACCGATTACAGCACCGCTGGGGCAGCCGAAATCGTAGCTGCTGCCATCCTTGATAATAAACGTGGTGAAGTGATCGGTGAACGCACTTTTGGGATCGGCTCGGAACAGAAACTTTTTCCGATTGATGATGGCTCTGCCTTTTTATTAACTGTTGCTCGTTATGCGTCTCCCAACGGAAAATTTTTCCTGCCCGAAGGCGTCACACCAAGTGTCGAAGTGAAACGTAAAGATGTCGCGGATGCGTCAGCACTGGACGAACTTGACCCGGATGCCAGCCCCGCGCCAAGTACGACACCAAATCCGAGTGATAAAGATAAGGCAAATAAACCCGTAACGCAGGCTGCGCCGCAAAAGCCAGCCGAAGACCTGTTATTGAAAAAGGCGATTGAAGTCTTAACCACCGCCAACAAAGCAAAAAAGAAAGCAGCTTAGAAAGAGAGAAATTTTCGCGCCAGGTAAAAGCAGGACAAGAATTGAGTAAGTCTCTTTTGTCCTGCTTTTTTTATTTCTCAGCAGAAAGTTTAAAACAATTCAACGTTTCGATTGACAGCTTAATTTCCAAAGCGTATAAATTCGTTTGTCATCGGATATAAAATACGATTACTTAAACTAATACGTTAAGATTTTTCAGGTTTAATTACTTTCTGATTAGGCGAAAGCTTAAGTGAATTTAATGTCCAATAAACTTTAGTTTGTTGGACACCTGAAAACTTAGTTTTTTGTGTAATTAGTAAGCTCATCCTGCTTGCGAAATTCTTTGGAGATTATTATGAATAGGGCGCACCTGATTGAAAGGCTGGCGACAAAAGCTAAAGTATCAAAAATTGCCGCTGATCAGATGCTGGATATAGTTTTTTCGGAATGGTCAGAAGCCTTGAAACGCGGTGAAAAAGTAACCATCAAGGATTTTTTAACGATTTCAGTGAGTAAGCGCCGCTCGCGCAATGGTCGTAATCCGCAAACCGGCGATCCCATCAAAATTGAAGAAAGAAAAACGATTCGCGTCAAGGCGGGAAAAAAACTGGACACCATGCTGAATCGTAAGGGGCTTAAATCTCTGCTCACGGAAAACCAGGACAGTGATAAAAAAATCACAACGTAATTTATCACTCAATTTTTAAGCATAAAAGCAGGGAACCGTTCCCTGCTTTTGAGCTTTCAGAGGGGAATATTTCCGTGCTTGCGGGGCGGATTTGTGTCGCGTTTATTTTCCAGCAGCTTTAAGGCGCGAATCAATTTGCGCCGTGTCGTGCGCGGCTCAATCACTTCATCAATGTAACCACGTTCCGCCGCGACATACGGCGAAGCAAATTTTTCGCGGAACTCTTCGACTTTTGCCTGGCGTGCGGCGACCGGATTTTCCGCCGCCGCCAGTTCGCGTTTATACAAAATCTCGACCGCCCCATCAGCTCCCATCACTGCGATTTCTGCGGTTGGAAAAGCGAAATTTATATCCGTCCGAATATGTTTCGATCCCATCACGCAATAAGCGCCACCATAAGCCTTGCGCGTCACCACGGTAATTTTCGGCACAGTAGCCTCGGCATAGGCGTAAAGCAATTTCGCGCCGTGCCGAATGATGCCGCCGTATTCCTGATTCACACCAGGCAAAAATCCCGGCACATCTTCGAACGTGATGATAGGAATATTGAAGCAGTCACAAAACCTGACAAACCGCGCGGCTTTGACACTCGCATCAATATCCAAAACGCCAGCCAGAAAAGCCGGTTGATTGGCAATAATTCCGACAGGCTGTCCGTTCAGGCGCGCAAAACCAATTACAATGTTGCGGGCAAAATGCTCCTGAATTTCAAAAAAATAATTGTGATCAACTACGGGATTAATTACTTTGCGAATGTCATAAGGTTGGTTTGATTCGGCAGGCACCATTGAGTTCAGTTGTTCGTCGGCGCGATCAATCGGATCATCACAGGCAATGCGCGGCGGATCGTCCTGATTGTTGGAAGGCATAAACGACAACAATTCACGAATTGTTTGCAAACACTGCTGTTCGTTTTCCACGGCAAAATGGGCGACTCCCGAAGTTTGATTATGCGTCATCGCGCCGCCCAGCTCTTCTTTTGTGACATCCTCGTGCGTCACGGTTTTGATGACATCGGGGCCGGTGATAAACATATAGCTCGTGTTTTTCACCATTACCGTAAAATCCGTAATGGCCGGAGAGTACACCGCCCCGCCCGCGCACGGCCCCATAATCGCCGAGATTTGTGGAATCACGCCCGAAGCCAGCGTGTTGCGCAGAAAAATATCAGCATAACCGCCGAGCGAAACTACGCCTTCCTGAATACGTGCGCCGCCCGAATCATTAAGTCCGATCAGAGGCACTCCAACCTTCAGCGCGAGGTCCATCAGCTTGATAACTTTTTGCGCATTGGTTTCGGAAAGTGAACCGCCAAAAACTGTAAAATCCTGCGCAAAAACGAAAACTTCGCGCCCGACAATCAAGCCGTGTCCGGTGACAAATCCATCGCCGGGAAATTGCTGCGTTTCCATGCCGAAATCGGTGCAGCGATGCGTTTTCAGCTTATCGAATTCTTCAAACGAGCCATCGTCCACAAGGAATTCAATGCGTTCCCGCGCCGTCATTTTGCCATCAGCATGCTGGCGATCAATGCGGGCTTTGCCACCACCGCTTAAGGCGGCTTCATTTTTCGTTTTGAGTAATTGCAGTTTGTCTTCAATCATTTTCTGTGTAGCTTTCTGCGGCAGACAAATGAACACTCATCATCAACCCTGCCAATTTATTTTCGCTTCTGAAATGAAGCCTGCTTAAGATACACGCGCCCCATTTTTTGCGCAATTCCCTGGGTACGCAGGCGGGACGCCTACGTGTGGTGTGTGGTAACACGCCATGAAATTAGCCAATGATTCTTTTGCTGATAATTTTTTATGGTTGGAGATCACAAGCAGGAAGACTCGCAGGCGGGACGCCTGCGTACCCAGGGCGTATCTCATCTCACTGCAAATTTTTCTTAGGCATATCAGGTTTTGACCTTCGTACTGCGTGATAACCGGCTCTCGTTTGAATAATAGTCGCCAGTTCAGTTCCTGCGTATCGTCCAGTTCGTGGCGTCCGGGGACTCCGCTGGTGGGGAAGTGTCCGATTAGGCCGATGTTATTTTTGATGGTTTGGATGATGTTCCGGTCCATGATGTGGGCGTGGTAAATATCGTACAGGATTTTGATGCGGGGATGGTTGACGCACATCATATAGCTGCCTGCTTATTTCCTGCCAATAAATTCACGAATGTACTGATTGATCAATTCCGGCTCTTCGTGAATGACCCAGTGCGAGCCGTTGGGGATTCGTTTGAGCGTTAGTTGCGGAACGAATTTATCCAGGCCTTCCAGATTGCCCGTCAACAACGCCGTATCCTTTTCGCCCCAAATCACCAGCGTCGGAACTTTGACGGTTAACGTATCAAAGCCCGCTGCCAGATTGGTTTCGCGCATTGGCTCGTTGGGGGTAGGCGGGCCAGCATTGGCGGCGCGATACCAATTTAATCCACCCGTCACTGCGCCGGGTTGTGACCAGGCATCAAAGTACATTTTGCGATCTTCTGCGGTGAAAGCTTCCGGTTTGGTCGAGCTTTTGAAAATCGCGTTTTGCAGCGCCGCATAATTATTGGCGCTCAACGTGGCTTCGGCTTGGGCTGAGCGGAAGAAATTCATGTACGCACTGGCTTTTTGTTGCGCCGGATTCGTTTGCAATTCGCGCGCAAAAACTCCGGGATGCGGGGCGTTGATAATGACTAATTTATCCAGATATTCTGGATGCCGAATCGCAAACGCCCACGCGACTGCGCCGCCCCAGTCGTGGGCTACGAGGATACCTTTATTTTTCGGACTCGCGCCAAATTTATCAAACATCGCTTTGATGTCGGCGACGATTTTGGCGACGGCGTAATCTTCTACTTTCTCCGGCTTGGAGGATAAATTATAGCCGCGCTGATCGTAGGCGACGGCGGTGTAATCTTTGCCAAATTCCTGCAACTGATTTTTCCATTCGTACCAGAATTCAGGAAAGCCGTGCAGGAAAAGAATTGTTTTTTTGCCTTTGCCCTCTTTGACGTAATGCAATTTCAGGCCATTGATTTCAGCGTATTCGTGCTTGAACATAGATTTTTTCTCTTTACGTTTGTCAGGTTTTGCGAAAGTGACAGTTGCGATGAGGCAGAGTAGTGAGGCGAGTAATAATAGTTTTTTCATGGTTGATATTCCAAATGTCCGACAACGCTGCCAGCTTGTCGGAAGCTTAGCTAAGAGTGAGCTTGTTATGAAAACTGTGGAAACGATAATCCGCCGACAAGCTGGCAGCATTGTCGGCGGATTATGACCATTCATGCAGTAATTTTGTCCGCGTGTATGCGATGCGAAATCCCTGCCGCTCGAAATTGCGCTGTGAAATTGACCCGCACAAGGTTGTCGCCATTGCCAGTTCACAACCCTGCGAGGCTGCAAAGGCTAAGCAAGCTTGAATAAGCGCCGTTTGTGCGCCGCGCCCTCTGAAGGCTGGCAGCGTCGCCTGCGCATAAAAATCAGCGATGTGATCGTACACTGAAACCGCGCCGCCGCCAGCAGGTTTGTTATCAATTTCCACCAAAAAGGGCACTGAGATTTTGGTGTGAAACATCGTCGCCGCGACTTCCATCATCGCTGGCGCAGGCTCTTCGGCTTCCGTGAAACCGAGCGTGATAATGCGTGACCACAATTCGTCTTCGTAATTATCCGGGATGCGAACCACAGCCTCAACATTGATTGCCGGAATAGTTTGCAACTCGTGAAATAAGGCGTTGCTGTATTCAGTAATTCGATACCCGCGCTGCATTAATAATTTGAGCAATCCGGCGTCTGCCAGCGGGCAAAGCTCAATGTTTACTGAGGCATTACGGCTGCGATAAAAATCTTCCAGCCTGTCAAGCTCAGCCTCAGAAACCTCGCCACTCAACCCCAGCCCGAAAGCCTGTGTGAGCGGAGAATCAACTCCGGCAAAGGTTGCATAGCCCCCCATGATCTGCATTGAAGTTGCGCCTGCTTCAGGATAAATCTGTGCGTGAATACGTGCGTATGCAGCGCAAAGAATCGCGTCGTTATGTTCCAGCTTACGCGCTAAATTGAGGTCAGCAAAAATCATAGGAGCCGCAGAATACGCGCCCTCTGGTCAAAAACGCAATACACCAAATACGAAATCATGAATAGGTTTTATCTTCACTGAGCCTGATTTTTTACAATTATAATTTTCATTGCCTGCCTTAGAGAGCTTTCACTTGCAGATTGCGAAAAGCAATGCGTGATCCAGCGTGGTGATTTTGCAGCCCGATGTGACCCTGCAATCCGCGATTCCCTGTAAATGACGTGACCAGGGCACCGTTCAGAGTGATTTTGTATTGCTGACCGCTAACCTGAATTTCATATGTATTCCACTCACTGACAGGCCGCGAAGCAACTTTATCAGGAGCAGCAAAACTATAAACTGCGCCTGTCTGATGGATCGGGTTGCCATCAGGCTGCCCCAGATCATCAATCTGAACTTCATAGCCCTGATTAACTGCCACAAAGGGATCATTGCCGGGGTTTGGGAAGCGCAGGAAAATCCCGGAATTATCATCCGCGTGAGCGGCCTGCCAATCCAGCCGTAAAATAAAATCGCTGAACTGTTGCGGCGTATACCATAACAGTCCTAATCCACCTTCTGTTTCGAGCGTGCCACCCGCCACGATAAATCTGCCCGCTCCGGCTATCTGCCAACCGCTGAGGCTCCGACCATCAAAGATACTGGCAAACCCGGTCTGCATAACAGGTGTGGCCTGCTGAATGATCGCTGCTGCTGTTCGTCTGGTCATCGCAATACCTGTCAACATTGGGTTTGGTGAACCAATCGTGGGAAAAATTGCAGGCCCGGCGGCATACACATTGGGCGTCTGATGAAAGCGCCCGATTGTATCCGTGACGGATTGCGTCGGGTCTGTTCCCATCCAGAGCGTTCCCGTTTCGTGATGCGTTGTTCCCAACCCGTCGCGGCGTTGTGCGTGTGGCAGGAGCGTTGCAATCTGGCTGGCTGGCGTTGCCGCCGGGACAGTAAGCGGCGTATTCCCGACCATAATTTCAAACGCCTGCCCATTGGCAAAAACAGCCGCTACTTCATCTGCCGCCGTATCCATTGCTTCCCAGAGCGTGTCATCGGTGGGCGTAGTTTTTAAATTCACGATCACACGGTTCGTCTGAAATTCATCCAGATCAGGATCAGGCAGGACTTTGCTGCTGGCCGTGGCGGTCTTGTCACCAATCATCTCGCCAATCCCGCGCAGCGTGATGAGGACATGCTGATCCGTCAGATTCTTGAAGGCCTCCAAGCCGTCTACATCGGGTATCTTCCTGAAAAGCTCCACCTCCGGGTTCGCCTGATTGGGGCCAAGTCCAGCCGCCGTAATTTGCAGGTGAAAATGTCCATTGCCATGTTTGCCTTTGAGAAAAAGGGCAGAGGCTTGCAACTCATTTGGCAGGCTGGAAAAAGCGGTGCGCGGAATCCGAATGGTTAGGTTGGAACGCAAATGCGCCATCAAATTGCGTCCCATGAAGCCCTGCGGATTCGGCAAAGACAGCAGGGCCAGGCGCGTGGATTCGATTGTCCCCAGCGCGATGATGACGGACGCGTTGGCCTGGACTGCGATGTCGCCGCGACTGGTTTGAATCTTACTCACCCGATTGCCATCCAGCGCCAGCTTAATTACGTGGCAATTAGGCACGACCATCAGCCGTTTTTTGAAATCATCACCGCCTGATT
>JANMKB010000495.1:0-2901 GCA_031371805.1 Blastocatellia bacterium
ATATTGCTTACTGCTTCCAAGTTGGTCTAATATTGACCTGTTTTAATTTTCTTATCTTTTCTATTTTCCCCAGCTAAGAGCGAATTGTATCCTGAAGGCGACATGAAGTCCTTTAGGCCAGGTAAATTTTTGATAAAGAAAAAAGTAAAGTTCGTCTAAAGATGTCATTTATGGCTACTGGCAACCAATTTGCAGAGAATATTTATGAATTTGGCCCGTTTCGGTTAATTCCAAACGAGCATCGTATCTACCGTCTGGATGAACAGGTATTACTTCCACCAAAGGAAATTGATCTTCTATTATTGCTGGTAAAAAATCAGGGGCAAGTCATGCCGAGGGAAGCGCTGGTTAAAGCGCTGTGGCCTAATACGGTAGTTGAGGAAGCCAATCTCAATGTTCATATTTCGGCCCTGCGTAAGGTTTTGGCGGAAGGGCAGGCTGATCAGCATTACATCGAAACATTGCCGCGGCTGGGGTATCGCTTTATTGCTCCGGTGACAGCGCATCCAGAGATTGAACCTCAGCCAGCTGCCGAGATTATTCTCCCTGCGCGAGAACCAGCCGCCGGACAAGCGATAACCGGGCAGAAGAATCGTTATCCGTGGGCGCGGCTTTCATTACCTTTGTGGTTAATTGCCATTGGGCTGTTCGGGCTGGCAGGGATTTGGCTATTTAAAGATAAGCTTTGGTCAACGGCTAAAATCAATGACTTCACGCCCAACGTTATTCCTTTGACCAGCTATCCGGGACAGGAAATGCAATCGGCATTTTCACCGGATGGGAATCAAATCGCCTTTGTCTGTCGTGGCGATAAAGAAAACAATACTGATATTTATGTACGGTTAGTGGAAGGCGGAAATCGCGTTCAAATTACTCATCATGCGGGTGATAATGCGAATCCTGTCTGGTCGCCTGATGGCCGCACGCTGGCCTTTTATCGCAGCACTTCAGACGGCGATGGCATTTTTCTGACCACTGCGCTGGGCGGATCAGAACGAAAGTTAATCAGCGTTTGGGCGAATCGGTTCAGTTTCGGTATTCATACGTGGTTGCATTGGTCGCCCGACGGAAAATGGTTAGTCATCAGCGATAAAGAATCAGCCACGGAGCCATTCGGTTTATTTTTAGTTAGCCCCGAAACAGGTGAGAAACATCGCTTAACGACTTCCCCAAACTCCACCATCGGCGATTGCAGTCCGGCCTTTTCGCCGGATGGAAAAACAATTGCTTTCGTGCGCGTGGTGAGCGCCGTAGTCGGTGAGGTGCAATTGATTCCTGTAGAAGGCGGAGCGCCCAAACAAATTACTTTCGATGGCGCAGGCGCGAGTAATCTGACCTGGACAAAAAATGGGCAGGAAATAGTCTTCTCGTCGCGTTACGGTGGCAAAAGTCGGTTGTACAAAATTGATGTTACGGGTGGCAAACCGGAATGGCTGGTAGCGAGCGGCAATAATGCGCAATATCCGGCGTATTCTTCCTCTGGCAACCGCCTGGCCTGGACGCAAAACAGTGACAATTCTGACATCTACCGTTTGACGTTAAACGAAGGTCGGGCGATTGGTGCACCTGCCGCGCTGGCAACTTCGACAACGATGGAAACCAGTCCGCGTTATGCGCCCGATGGCAAACGAATCGCCTTTGTCTCCAATCGCTCTGGCAATGATGAAATCTGGATGGCGGATGGCGAGGGAGAAAATCCCATTCGCCTGACTTCTTTCCGTGGCCCTTTAGGCGGATCACCTGCCTGGTCGCCGGATGGTAAATTTCTGGCGTTTGATGCGCGCCCGGATGGTAATGCTGATCTTTTTACGATTAGTTGCGAAGGCGGGCAACCGCGCCGCTTGACGACTGATGCCGCCGAAGACATCGTGCCAGCCTGGTCTGGTGATGGACAATGGATTTATTTCAGTTCGAATCGTAGTGGCAGCTTACAACTTTGGAAAACATCCGTGGATGGAAAACAAACCGCTCAGGTCACTAAGGATGGTGGCTTTGATCCCTTTGAGTCGCTGGATGGACAATGGATTTATTTTACCAAAGACAGAGGGTCGGCAGCCATTTGGCGATTGCCGGTTAAAGGCGGAGCCGAAACGCTGGTCATGGACTTTCAGCAAAAAAATTATAGCCGGATGTGGACAGTTACTGATGACGGAATTTATTTTGTGATCCCTGATGCCCGGGGTAGGACGCTCATTAACCACTTTGATTTTGCCACCCAAACCACGAAACCCGTCGCGCAGCTCAACGAATTGTTGCGCAAAGGAGTTTCAGGGTTATCTATGTCGGTGGACAAGAAATTTCTCCTGCTGCCGCTTATTGCACAACGCAGCAGCGATCTTATGATGATTGAAAATTATCGCTAACCGCTGTCCCTGACCCGGCTATTTTCCTGTCATTCTTGACACTGCTCAGGGTCTTAGGCACACTCCCACCTGATGGATTGACCATCATTTCTAAACTGCAATCTATTCCAATCAAAACTGACTTAATCAGCAGGCTCAGAGGTTTGCTGAGAATTCTCGGAGGAAAAATGTCTGTCGTACCATTTAAGCCTAAATTTATGAAAGTCGGCATCCTGACTGCCGCTTTACAGGAACTGACACCGCGTAAAAAACGCGATAAAGACCCTGACCTCGCTATCGAAGACTGGGTTAAATTTGCCAGTGAACTCGGCGTTGGCTACATCCAGCTTTCAGCGGCACTTCATCCTGATGAAACGGATGTTCCACCCGAAGCGATGCTTGATCCGGTTGCCAATCACCTGGATTTGCGCCAGCCGTTCACGAAAGATCGGGCGAAGCGCGTTAATGCTGCGCTCAGGCAATATAAAATCGGCATTTCTGACATCGGGTATTTTGACAATATGCTGCATCACGATCCGGCGATTCGGAAGTCAAAACA
>JANMKB010000522.1:0-20875 GCA_031371805.1 Blastocatellia bacterium
CGAAGTGCAGGCGGCCCTGGAAGCAGGCGATGTGGATATTGCGGTGGGCACACACGCGCTGATTCAGGAGGCCGTTAAATTCAAAAAACTCGGCCTCGCGGTCATTGACGAACAGCATCGTTTTGGCGTGATGCAACGCGCTGCGATTCGCCGCATGGGATTGAATCCCGATGTGCTGGTGATGACCGCGACGCCGATTCCGCGCAGCCTGGCGATGACTGTTTATGGCGATTTAGAGGTTTCGGTGATTGACGAATTGCCGCCGGGCAGGACTCCGATCAAGACGTTTGTGCGCGGTGAGGATAGGCGCGAAAAAATTTACGAATTCATCCGCGAGCAAATAAACATTGGGCGTCAGGCTTACGTCGTCTATCCGATCATTGAGGAATCCGAAAAACTCGACCTGCGCAATGCCACGGAAATGTACCAGAACTTGCAGCTTGAAATCTTTCCCGAATTCAAAGTCGGACTGATACACGGACGGATGAAGCCCGCCGAAAAAGAGTCTGTAATGAAAGAATTCATCACGCATCAGGCACAGATTTTAGTCGCCACCACCGTCATCGAAGTCGGTGTGGATGTGCCGAACGCTTCGGTGATGTTGATCGAACACGCCGAACGTTTTGGCCTGTCACAACTGCACCAATTGCGTGGTCGCGTCGGTCGTGGCGCAGCAGAAAGTTTCTGTATCCTGCTGGCACAATTTCAAAAAACGCAGGAATCGCGCGAACGATTGAAGATTATGGAAGAGACTACAGACGGGTTTAAAATTGCGGAAAAAGATTTGGAAATTCGCGGCCCCGGTGAAGTGCTTGGCACGCGACAATCAGGCATTCCGGCGTTTAGAATTGCGAACATCGTGCGCGATCAGAAAATTCTTGCCCAGGCAAAACGCGAAGCAGAATTTATACTGACGGAGCGCAGAATGACCCGCGAAACAGACCGTTTGATTCAATATGTGCGAAGCCTGCCGAGATTTGGATTGGCAAGGATTGGATAAGGACTACAGAAATTAGACTAACTTTCCCGTAATAAAAGATTCTCAACATCCATCAGGTCTTGCGGCCTGCCTGCGAGTCGTTTGTTCTCAATCAAGTGTTCGCGTGACAGAATGAACACTGTAATACCGTCAAAATCAGCTTCTACTCGCGCCTGCCATGCTTCTTCAAATTCGATTCCCTTCAGTCCCATCAGAATATCAACTCGAGTAGGAGGTCGCCCCATTTGATAGACCAGCCCCGGCGTTTGGAAATCTTGTACGGTAATCCCCGCGAGCGGCGCACCAAAGCTTTGCAAGGCAAGATAAACCTGCGCAGCATTTTCCGCTTCGGCGCTGACCCACAAATCGAGGTCTTTGGTGTAACGTGGCTCGGCATAGTAGATGACCGCGTAACCACCAATCACCAAATACTTAACCTTCAACTGGTTGAAGAGATTCAATAGTTCTTTGAAGTCGGAGTTCGGTTGCATCGCGTCCCTTTAGTTTGTGAGCAAACTCAACCAGTTCCCAAGCAGCGCTGAAGCGAGCCGTAGCGTTCTGCCGTTGCCAGAATTCAAGATCGAACGAACGATCCAGCGTTTCCAGTGAAGTAAGTTTTTCCATGACCATCGGAGCCGTATTGCTGTCGTGTTCCTTTTTCATGGCGTTAGCATACCTATTGGGCAACGCAAGTGCAAAAAGAATCCTGCCCTGAAATCGGACTTTCCTCAGCCTTCCGCGAAACTTAACTTCTTTATGAAAGCTCCCGGAAAAAATTTTCTTTCACGGACTTTGAGCGTTAGTTATTCCTGCCGATTCGTGGCTAAATATTGGCCATGACTCCTGAGCAAAAATTACGCCACCTGCCTTCCATTGACGCTTTGCTGCACCGCGCAAGTTTGCAAACTTTGCTGGCAAACAAAGGGCGCGAAGCCGTGCGCGAACGATTGCGCAAAATCCTGGACGAAATGCGCTCTGAGTTTCGTCAGCAAATCACCAGTCATAACAACAACAATAACAGCGTGATGGATTTGTCCGCCGAGGTCGAGCAGCGCCTGAACCAGTGCTTCACTAACCGTCAGCAAAAATTAATGCAACGCGTGATCAACGCGACCGGAGTTGTCCTCCACACAAATTTAGGTCGTGCGCCGCTCAGCCAGTCCGCGCTCAATGCAATCAATCAGGTTGCCAGCGGTTATTGCAATCTGGAATTTGATCTGGCAACCGGAGCGCGTGGCAAACGCGGTTCAGGCCTCGAAGAAATGTTGCGCGATTTGTTGGGAAGCGAGGCGGCGGCGGTCGTCAACAATTGTGCAGCGGCGGTGTATTTGACGCTCAACACACTGGCAGAAGGCGGCGAAGTGCTGGTTTCACGCGGCGAATTAATTGAAATCGGCGGCTCGTTTCGATTGCCCGATGTGATCGCCAAATCCGGCGCGCGCATTCGTGAAGTCGGCGCTACCAATCGCACACGGCTCAGTGATTTTGCCGATGCTATCAACGAAAATACGAAAATAATTTTGCGCTCCCACCCATCGAATTACCGCATCGTGGGTTTCACCGAACGCCCGGCGCTGGATGATTTGGCAAAGCTGGCGCGTGAACACAACCTGCCGTTGTTTGAAGATTTGGGCAGCGGCGCTTTGCTTGACCTGACCGCGATTGGCGTGCGCGATGAGCCGACGGTGCAGCAGTCAATAAAATCAGGGGTTTCGCTGGTGGCATTCAGCGGCGACAAATTGCTGGGTGGCCCCCAGGCCGGAATTATTCTGGGTGAAAAAGAATTGATCGCCCGCATCAAACGCAATCCGATGATGCGGGCTTTTCGCGTGGACAAAATGATTTTCGCGGCGCTCGAAGCTACGCTGGCGGCTTATGCCAATGGTCAGGCTTTGACAGAATTGCCTGTACTTACTGCGTTGTATACAACTAAAGATGAAATTGCCCGGCGGGCGCGAGCTTTTGTGCAACGAGCGCGAAAACTAAATTCGACTCTGAACTATAAATTAATTGATGGAGATTCCGTCGTCGGTGGCGGTTCTGCACCCGAAGCAGCGTTGCCCACGAAACTCATCAGCATCACCTGTACGAGCGTGTCTGAATTGGAAGAAAATTTACGTCGTAATTCCCCGCCAATTATCGCCCGAATTGTAGATAATTGTCTGCTGCTTGATTTGCGCACAGTCAGTAAAATTGAAGAAAAAGAAATCCTCGCCGCGCTTGCGCAAAGGCATTGACAGGATTGCTGGCAGTTTTATTCAGGCTTTGCCGCCGCAAGCAAATATACCGCAAACGACGCCAGCCAATGCTCGCCTTCATAATTTCCGCTCGTAATATTTGGCAAGGCAGCCTGTGCATGTGCCGCTGCCGCTTTCACTAAAATTTTCTGTGCCGGATCATTTTTCGGGAGCGCCGCAGCGATGCTTCGCATACACCACGCACGACTTAAATTCAGTCCATCCAAATGCACAATTTTCGGATCAGTGCGATCAGCAACGATAGCAGGTGTCAGCAACGCTTTTGGTTCACCTTTTGCAATGTTTGGCAGAAAGTTATCGAACCATTTTTTGAACTCCGCAGGTTTCAGCACACGGCGCATCAAATCGGCTTCCATCAAACTCGCCGAGAAAAAATCTTCGCCGCCCGGCTCCCACGCTGCCGGATAATTTTTGTCGTTGCCATAATATACGCGGCTGCGCTCAATAATAATTTCCGCCAATTTTTTATCGCCGAGTGTATTCGCGTAATCCAGCGCAAACGCTAAGCCAAATGCCGTATTCGGATGCACACCCGTGCGAATCGGATAAGTTTGCTTCGGCAAAAAGCTCACATATTTTGCCGCGAATGCTTCCGCGAGTGGCTGCAAATTCGCAGCCCATTTTTTGCCGTCGGCATCACTCCAGCCGTGCAACTCTTCGGCTAATTTCAGCAGCCACGCCCAGCCGTATGTGCGCTCAAATGATTGGCGACTCGCTTGTTTGAGGTAAACGAGTTCGCCGCTAATATTTTCGGCAGACAAGTTTTCATTGAGTGCCGCACGGATTTCTTTCGCCTCTGGCAAATTCGGAAATATCTTGAGCAAGCGCACCAGCATCCAATGTCCATGCACCGACGAGTGCCAGTCAAAGCAACCATAAAATGACGGATGCAAAGTTTTCGGGCTGAGCACTTCGCCGCCATCATTCATCACATGATCGAGCTTATTGGGATATTCTTTGCGCACGCATTTCAGCGGCAATTTCGCCAGGCTGGACGCCTGCGCCTGCGAGAGAGAAAGCGAATCGTTTGATTGAGCCATAGCAAAAACAGGAAGTAATAAACCAACAATAAGAGCGCAAAATCTGAGCATCAATTTTTCCTTTCGACGCAAAATGGTAAGCTATCGCGGTACGATACTAACTATCAATTATCACTTGTTAATTATCAACTACACATGCTTATTTCCATCATCGCAGCAATGGGGCGCAACCGCGCTATCGGATACAAAAATACTTTGCCGTGGCGCTTGCCAGCGGATTTGCAACGCTTCAAACAACTAACGCTGGGGCATCATATTTTAATGGGACGCAAAACGTATGAGAGCATCGGACGCCCATTACCCGGTCGCACTTCAATTATCATCACGCGGCAACCAAATTTTCAGGCAGAAGGATGTTTGATCGCGCATTCGTTAGATGAAGCAATTGCGTTAGCGAAATCACGCGGCGAACAAGAAGTATTCATCATCGGCGGCGCAGAAATTTATGCACAGGCTTTATCTGTGGCGGATCGAATGTATTTGACGATGGTCGAAGCTGAGCCTGAGGCGGACGCTTTCTTTCCTGAATATGATGAAAATTTATGGGAGAAAATTGAAGAGAAAATTGTCGCAGCTGATGAGAAAAATCAGTATCTAGTGAAATTTATTACGTTCAATTTTTGCCACAGATCGGACAGATAAAGACCGATTTTCACTGATCTTTTTTGAGGCTTTTATTTTGAAAATAATTGACGATTTCTTTATTTGAAAAAATCTGTGTTGATCTGTCCGATCTGTGGCAAAAACTCCTCAAGCCAAAATCGCCTTCACCACATTGCCATGCACATCGGTCAAACGATAATCGCGTCCGCCGTGACGAAATGTCAGGCGCGTATGATCGAAGCCTAAGCAATGCAAAATTGTCGCATGAAAGTCATGCACGTGGCATTCGTTTTCGGCGACTTTGAAGCCGTAGTCATCGCTCTTGCCGTACACCATTCCGCCCTTGATTCCTCCGCCTGCCAGCCACGATGAAAACACCGAATTGAAATGTCCGCGCCCGTAATCGCCTTCCTGCGTGGGTGAGCGTCCAAATTCTGTCGTGAATACAACCAGCGTTTCATCCAGCATCCCGCGTGCTTTCAGGTCTTTTAATAATCCGGCTACGGGTTGGTCAACGTTGCGGGCGAGCGGTTCGTGCGTTTTCATATCACCGTGCGCATCCCAGTTTTTGGAAGCGCCGACATCAATTAATTCGATGAAGCGCACGCCGCGTTCTGCCATCCGTCGCGCCACGAGCGCCTGCCAGCCAAACCCCGTAGTCTGTCCGCGTTCCAATCCGTACAGCTTTAACGTCGCGTCGGTTTCTTTCGACAAGTCCAAAACTTCCGGCATTTCGCGTTGCATTCCGAAGGCGGTTTCATACGTCTTGATGCGTCCGGCTAATTGCGGATCGGCGTCGCGGGTTGCCAGATGCCGTTTATTGAAACGGTCGAGCAAGCTTAATTCTGATTGCTGAATTTCGGGCGAAGGCGAGCGGCGATTGAGATTGGCTACGGGTTCATTGCCTGCGACTACGCGTGTGCCTTGATGCGCGGCGGGCAGAAAATCGGAATCCCAAACCTGCGCTCCGGCATAAGGCAATTGCGGCGCGAGCGCCACGAACGAAGGCAGATTTTGATTCACTGTGCCGAGTCCATAACTTACCCATGAACCGAGGCTCGGACGCTTGAATGTGACCGAACCCGTGTGAATTCCCAGCGTCGCCTGAAAGTGATCGTTGTGGTCGCCGCGCATTGAATTCACGATACAAATGTCATCCGCCATATCGCCAATGTGCGGAAATAAATCGCTGACATACGCGCCGGATTTACCACGCGGTTTAAATTCCCAGAGCGGCATCCCGAGCTTGCGCTTGCCCTGATACAACACATTATTTTTCGCGTCGGCGATGAGCTTTGGTTTGTAATCGAATGAATCCACGTGCGAGCAACCGCCGGGCAGGTAAATAAAAATTACGCGCTTGGCCTTGCCGAGAAAATGTGGAGCTTTGGGCGCAAGCGGATTGTCTTCGCCCCGCGCTTCAGTATTGAGCAGGTGCGAAAAAACGGCGGGCATTAGGATTGAACCACTGAATAGTGAGCGGATCATTTGGCGACGGGAAGGATTTATTTGATTCATAGGAATTTGCCACAGATGAGACAGATTAAAACAGATTTTCACAGATTTTTCTGAATCATTGGCTGTGCCCTTAAAAATATCTTTATATTGATTTGATATGATGTGTTTTACGATCACTGGTAAATATTTTACGCCCGATTTCTGGCTTTAACCCAAAACTTAAAAGCAGTCCGATTTCAATGTCAGTAGCTTTTAAATAATTCAGAATTTGCGCGTGGTGTGCAGGATGTAAAGTCTCTACAGCTTTGAGTTCCAATAAGGCCTTACCTTCAATAATCAAATCTGCAAAATACTCGCCTACGAGGTATTGACCATAATAAACTTTCAGCATTTTTTGTTGCTCTACTCGCAATCCCATTTCACATAATTCAATCACCAATGCGTTCTCATAAACTTTCTCAAGAAATCCATAACCCAACGTATTGTATACTTTGTAAAATGCTTTGATTATCTTTTCGGTTAAATCTTTGTGTAAATATTGCTCCGTCATCTTGCTCCTTTTTCGTTATAGATTTTAGCCACAGATCAGACAGATAAAAACAGATTTACACAGATAGGTTATTCGCTGGATTTCCGAATTATTCAGTAACATTAAAAACATTCGACTGCTACACCAAATCAGTGTAGATCTGTTTTTATCTGCCTGATCTGTGGCTAAATCTTAATCCACATATAAAAACTCATTACTACTCAACACAACTCTCAAATAACTCGCCAACGCTGCACGATTCACGCGCTCAAACTCAATTTTCGCTGCCACAAATTGCGGACGCGCTTGTTGCAAATACAGTTGCGCTTCTTTGATTTCTTCTGGTTTTGCGGGGCGCCCAAGCGCTAAACGATACGCATAATTCAACCGCTCCGGCAACGTATCAAACGCCATCCCAACCCGTACAGCGAATTGATCGGATTGTTCGTGCATCAGCGGATTATTCATCAGGAACAACGCCTGAATTGGCGTCGTGCTGAAGGAGCGTTCACCGACGGGCATGTTGGTGTCGGCTCCGTCGAAGACCTCAAAGAACGGATGTTTTTTCAGGCGTTGCTGCATTACGTAGACGCTGCGTTTGTTGGTAGCAAACACTCCAAAATACTGCGCGTGTTGTGTAAAGCGCCACGTCGTCTCAGACGGAAACGGATGTGCTTCGCCCATTGTGCGGTCTAATGTTCCGCCCACCGCCAAAATTGCATCGCGCACTTCCTCCGCATCCAAACGACGACGATTGAAATGCCACAGGTAATCATTGTTCACATCTATATCAGCATTTAGTTTCGCGTCTCTCGTTTCGAGTTTCGAGTTTTGTGCCGTCAGGGTGGGGTTGCCTTCGAAACGCGAAACCCGAGACGCGAAACCATTCTGCGGAGACTCGAAACTTCCCAACTGGTACGCATGCGACAGCATCATCAGCTTGTGCATTTTTTTCATTGACCAGCCGCTTTCAATAAAGCGTGAAGCGAGATAGTCCAGCAATTCAGGATGCGTCGGAGCTTTGCCGCGGGCGCCAAAATCATTCGTCGTGTTTACCAAACCTTTGCCAAAATGATGTTGCCAGATTCGATTCACCATCACCCGCGCCGTCAGCGGATTTTTCGTGTCGGCAATCCAGTTTGCTAACAATTCGCGTCCGCTGCCTTTGTGATCTTTGGGGACTAGTTGTCCGCCAAGAATTGTTAAGAAGCCACGCGGGACTTCGTCGCCTAAATTTTTCGGCTCGCCTTTGCGATGAATGTGCGCGTTCGCGGGCAATGATTCATAAACGCCGTAAGCTTTGGGCGTATTTATAAAGCGTCCGTGCAATTCAGCAATGCGTGCTTTCACGCGGTTGTTATCGGCGGCGACTTCGTCCGGCATGCGTTTGGAAGTATTCGCCGTTTGACTGTTATTCGTGTCGCGGTCGTAATCGGCGCTCAGCAACGGTTCAGATTTTTTCTCCGACTTTTTGTCAGCAGGATTTTCCGCTCCGGTTTCATTGTTGCGCTTTGTTTCAGTAGGTTTGGCTTCATTTGCCGCCGCCGACTCTTTCATTTTTTTATTACGCGCAGCAACGCCTGTTTCGGTTTTCATCCGTTCAATCAGGTCGTCGGTTTCGCTGAGTTCTTTTTGCTGCTTGTAAAAATTCTCGGCGTCTTTGCCTGTGACCATCGGAATCATTTCTGCCGAATGCTGATAGATTTCGGCTCCCGGAAATGAATAGCGCATGCTATTGAAGATGCCATAAAACGCGTAATAATCTTTTTGTGGAATCGGATCAAATTTGTGATCATGGCAACGGGCACAATTTGTACTCAAGCCCAAAAATGTCTTACTCAAATTTTCAATCGTGTCATCAATCGTCAAATTCATGTCACGATTGCGCGAACCAAACCGCCGTGACATCGCCAAATATCCGGTCGCGATAATTTTCTCTTGTCGGTCTTTCGACATTTCGTGCGTACCAGATTTTTTCCCGCCAGGGATTTCGGCTTCGTCTTCCTCTTCTTCCGGTAATTTGCCAGCAATTGTTGGCGGTTGATATTTCGCCAAAATGTCGCCGGCAATTTGTTCACGAATAAATTGATCGTAGGGCTTGTCTTTATTGAAAGCCTGAATCACATAGTTGCGATAACGATACGCCGCAGGCACAGGATAATCAGAGT
Source organism: Blastocatellia bacterium (assembly GCA_031371805.1). GTDB lineage: Bacteria > Acidobacteriota > Blastocatellia > RBC074 > RBC074 > JAFDVL01. The sequence goes on from JANMKB010000522.1 coordinate 9,036, forward strand.
TGTCCCCGGCGGTGTCGGCGTAGCGCACGAGATCGAGCCAATGCCGCCCCCATTTTTCGCCATATGCAGGCGAAGCCAGTAACCGATCAATCACTTTCTCAAATGCGTTCGGAGCTTTGTCATTTACGAAGCTGTCAACCTCTTCCGGTGTCGGAGGTAAGCCTGTCAAATCAAAGGTAGCGCGGCGAATCAACGTTAATTTATCGGCATCGGCGACGGGTGTGAGTTTCTTTTCTTCAAGTTTGGTGAGAATGAAATTATCTATAGGGTTTTTGATCCAGGCCTTATTTCTCACATTTGGCAGCGGGGAGTCTTTGACGGGTTGGAACGACCAGAATTTTTTCGCTTCGTTGAAATCATACGGAGAAATATAAGCTGGCGCGGCATCAGCTTTGCGCGGATCGGGCGCTCCCATCTTCACCCAAGCTTCAAAATCTTTGATGATCTGAGCGGATAATTTTCCGCCCATTGGCATTTGCAATTTGGCGTCGCTGTAACGAATTGCTTTGATGAGCAAGCTTTTTTCTATGTCACCGGGAACGATAGCTGGTTGCCCGGATGCGCCACCTTTGAGCATTGCGTCGCGGGAATCAAGCAGCAATCCTCCCGCAGGCTTTTTCGCCTTTGCGCTGTGGCATTGATAGCAACTTTCGCTAAGCACAGGGCGAATCTTCTTCTCGAAGAAATCCAAGCCTTCCGGCGAAAATGCGGGCTGCGGCATGACTGCTGTTCGCGCCGAAAATTGTATGGCGAACATTACAACTAAAGTAAAAGATGCAATGGCAAATGATTTAATAATTTTTTTTGGCATATAGCGTCTCCTGCCTGCCTGGATTAGTCCTGACTAATTTCTGTTGAGCGCGAATCGAATGAAAACATCGCTTGGGGAGCGAGCATTTTATCTGATATAAGCTCTATTCTCCTAAACGATTTTTGTAGCCTTTCGGTTTTAGCTCATAGCGGCGCATCTAATGAAACGTAATTTCGGTCTCATTGCAACAATTGTGATTGTATTGATTGTGCTGATCGCACTTAATGCGGCGGGCACGATCACGGTTGATCGTCCGGTGGAGGATGAATATTTGCCGATTCGGTCAAGTTATAATTCCGGGCCAACCGGGACACGGGCTTTTTATCAATTGCTCGAAGAATCTGGTTACGCCGTTGCCCGCTGGCGCGAGAGTTACAAAAACCTGAATCTTTCCGGCAGTAACGCCAAAGGCACATCATTAATCGTCGTGGGGCCGTTTCCGTTGGACACCTCGCTGGAGGCTGACGAGGCAAAAGAATTGCATAAATGGGTCGCCAATGGTGGGCAGTTGCTGGTTGTCAGCCGCACTCCGCAAGCCCAATATCCCAACGGTGTGCTTTATACTTCGACCAAAGAAAAATCCTATGAGTTGAAGGACAAGCAGCCGCAAGAATTGGTTGAGCCAAACGGCGATGTGCTGATTGCGCAACCAACAGAGTTAACGCGTGAGGTGCGCGGCGTCGCAATTTCAAAACTGGCGTCGCGCCTGACTTTTCGCCCCGCCAGCGACGAGATAAAAAACCCAAAAGCTGACAGCGATGACGAAGAGCAGGAAGAACCGCCACCACCACCGCCCAAGCCTACACCGACGCCAGCGTCAACTAAGTTATTAGACGAAGCGCTGCCGCCACCGCCGAAGCCAAGTCCGAGTGCTAGCTCACAGGAAAAGATTGTAGTGCCAGACGGAATTCCTGCTGGTGTCGCAGTTCCGCAGGGAGAAGTAAGGGAAAATTTAGTAGCGCCTGTCGTGCATCTTGGCGATAAAGAAGGCGCGGTGCTGGTTGATTTTACTTACGGCAAAGGGCGCGTAATTTTTCTGGCTGATCCGTTTGTGATTGCCAACAACGGCCTGGCACAGGGAACAAATCTCAATCTTGCCATCAACCTCGTAAATGCTGCTGGCGGTGGCAGGCAAAAGATTTTTATTGATGAGTATCACCACGGTTATCACAGTCAGGGTAACGCGCTGGCAAATTATTTTCGCGGCACGCCTGTCCCCTGGATCTTTTTGCAATTGCTGTTTGTCGCGGGGTTGATGGCTTACAGTTACGGCAAACGCTTTGCTCGTCCGTTGCCCTTGCCCGTGCCGGATCGCAATTCGCCGCTGGAGTTTGTGGGTTCGATGGCGAGCCTGCAACAGGCCGCACAAGCCCGCGATCTCGCCCTTGAAAATATTTACCCGCGCTTCAAAAACAGGCTTTGTCGTAAGCTTGGATTACCTGGTTCGGCTCCGACGCAGGCCCTCGTCGCTGGCTTAAAACGACGCGCACAAGTTACAGACTCCGAAGTCGAATTGATGAGAATGTTCAATGAAAGCGAAGCCATATTAAAAGGCGCGCCAGTTAATGACCAACGATTAATAGACCTTGTCGTAACAATGCGAAAAATTTCTGCTCAACTTAAATAGCGTTGATGAAAAGAACATTCATTCCTATTCTGGCTCCAATCGTGCAAGATCGCCCATTGTCAATGGCGATTATCGGTGCCGCGACACTGCTGGAAATACTGACATGGGCTGGCTTATCCGGCTGGCAATGCCCGATATTATCCGTGCTTGGCATTCCCTGTCCGGGCTGTGGCTTGACCAGAGGAATTGCCGCCTTACTGCACGGAGAATGGCAACAGGGGTTGACTCTTCACGCCTTTGCGCCTTTCATGGTGCTGGTGCTGGTGCTGATCGGGTCTGGATTACTTCATTCAAACATTAACCAAAAACTTGTTACTATCATTGAGATCGTTGAACGTCAAACGGGAATCGTCGCAGTTGCCTTAATCGGATTAGTGCTTTATTGGTTGTTTCGTTTGATTTTTCTCCCCGTAACTTTCCTTCACTTAGTAACACAATAAAATCACCCTTGTGAAACTGAAAGGATTCTATTTATGGCAACCATCTTGTCACTCTTAGCCGTAGTTATTGGTTTAGGCTCTTTAGTATGCTGGATTATGGTATTGATAAAATTATTCAAAGCCGAAGGCCCTCTTTATGGAATATTGGGAATCATCTGCGGACTTTACGCGTTAGTTTGGGGCTGGATGAATGCCGATAAGCAAAACATCCGCCAGCTAATGATGATCTGGACAGCCTTGTTTATTCTTGGACTCGTTATTAATTTCGGAAGCGCGATGCTGATGGCATCCTCGCGGTAAGATGCAAAAGTTATGAGGGCAGGAAGAATCTTCCTGCCCTCATAAACTCCTTCTTTAGACGATATATTTTGTCCATCAATTCCTCTCTCATCTTCGCCGTCGGGTCTGAAAACCCGGTTAAAATTAATTGCGTCACGCACGCCGTAGCCGAATTCTGGACAGAATTCCGCGTGACCGGAATCAACACCGATTCGCAGGTCAGTGCGCAGCCAAAATCCGAACACGAAATGTACACTGGCGCATTCAATCGGGCGCGTCAGGCACTCGAAAAAATCGCTGCGGCTGATTACGGCGTGGGCATCGAAGGCGGTATCGTTGACACCGAAAATGGAATGTGGGCATTGGCAATTGTGGTGATCGTTGACCGCCAGGAGCGGAGCAGCGAAGGCCAAACCGGACGCTTTAAATTGCCGGCAGGCGTCGCCCGATTGATCCGCGAACAAGGCCTGGAACTGGGCGCAGCCGATGATCTTTTTTTTGGCCGCAATAACTCCAAACAAAAAGAAGGCGCGATTGGTATTTTATCAGATGGCAAAATCACGCGACTGGATTTGTACAAACCAGCGGTGGTGTTCGCGCTCCTGCCGTTTTTACATCCAGAATATTATGAATGATGAAGGCGGAACGATGAGCGATGAATGATGAAAAATCACCCCATCGCTACTGCTTCGGGGACAGTACCGCGAGCCGTAGCGAGCTGGGTTAATGGGACGCCGCAGTCGCAATCCCCAATATAATAACGCCTACCGCCAACATGCCCAGGTAAATTCCTGCGCCTTTGATAACACTGCGCTTGAAAGTAGTACCAGCAGTTTGATTTCCTTTTTTAGCAATTTTCTCAATGTCGCCATAATATAAATCACGCGTTTGCACCTCGTTATTTTGGTCAACGAATTGCACGATAACTAAATCATTTTTGATCTCTGCGATACGCCCTTCCAACGTTTCGCCCGAATGTAGTTTGAGTTTTACGTTTTGATTCGTTCCTAACTCGACAATGCGGCGTTTATTTTCACCTTCGCGTTTTGACGAAACAGTTTGCGCATAACTTGTGACGTTACTCAACAACACGGCAGTGATGAAAAGGGTAAAAATTTTGCGTGACATAAGTTCCTCCTGTTTTTTTGAAAATACAGGAAGTGTAAAAAGAAAAGGGCAGGCAATGTCACACTTTGTAAAGTGTGCTAATGGTAGGATTTCAGATCACGCAATTCCGCCAACGATTTTTCGGCCAGCAGACGAAACACGCGCACGTCCAAATCATTCGACAATTCACGTGCCGTCAACATATCCGCGATCACGAAGGCGCATTCGTGCAGACCGTGTTGCCAGCCCTGTTCAGACGTAACACGCAAATTCAGTGCCGTGTTTTCGATCCCGACCGCGACCAAAATAGCGTGTGACCAACGCAAAAAATCAGGCCAGCCGGAAACAACTGCGATCAACGCATCGGTGGCGGGTTTTTCACGGCCCTGCATCGCAGCAGGCACGGAATTCAAATGCAACAAATGACAAGGCGTGTTTTCAGGCAAGGCAGCCCGCACAAAATCGGCGCGACTGTATAGCGCTACAGGCAGGGCACCAGCTAATTTTTTCGTGGCTTTGCATTCGGCCACGCTTGCGCCTTTGACTTGCCAGCCCGTCGCCGCTGCGATTTCCGCCATCAAAATTGTGCGCAACGCGACATCAGAATCAACTACCAAAATATGATCCGGCGGTTGCAACTCAAGCCAGAACTGCACATTCGCTTTGATGTCCTGCATTGAAAAGCCACGCCCGCGCACCTGTTGCAAAAACGCCGTCGTCATTTGATCCAGTGCGAGTTTCCCCTCTTCATGAATTTCATGCTTCGCTGTTTTCTCGCGCACGTAAGCGCCGCTCCCTTGTCGCAGTTCGAGCCAGCCGCGTTCCGCCAGCTCACGATAGGCGGCAACGACCGTGTTGGCATGAATACAAAAGCGCCGCGCCAGTTCGCGTGTACTAGGCAACCGCTGGCCCGGCTTTAAATCAGCACTGGTAATACCCAGAATGATTTGCGCAACGAGTTGTTCGCGGATGGGGACATCACTATTTTTGGAAAGCCAGAGACGCATGCGAGGCGAGGATACGCCGGAAGCAGGAGGATTTGAAGGCAGGCAGAAGAAAACAGCCGGAACCTGCCCGGCAGGAAAAGCGAGCTTCCCCACTATTCCTGCCTGGTGGTTTTACTGACTAACCCATTGCAGCGGCTCCGGCATTACTGGTTTCTCCGGCATAACTCATAGACGAGGTGCCTTGTAATGCCTGCACTAAAAACTCCGCTGGTGCGCCTGCATCGTTCCCCTCTGCGCTTGCGGAAGAGGATAAGGATTGCAGGAGCGAGGCTGCCGGTGGGCCAGCGTCAATAGCGGGGACCGCCGTTGACGGCGTGGCTGACATGTTCCCAGCCGCCGCCATCCTGACATCTGAATCTTCAATTGTGATTCGCATGCTTTACCTCCTAGTTAAGCACCGCATAGCGGGCTTCGATGTTGACTGGTTGCGCAGTCAGATTCTTGATACTAACCCAATAGGTGATGGCTCCGGCACTGGCGCGTTCGACTTCGACATCCCAATCAATTTGCGCTGCCCCTGGACGCGGCGAAGTGGGAACAACGTTCCATGCCACATGCCAGTTTTCCGGCCAGTTAAAAGTGAACCAGCGTTGCGTTGCATTCGGTGCAACTGTTCCTGTGAATTGAACTCCTACTCTCATGATTTTTCCTCCAGTAAAATTAAATTTTTTGTTAACAGAAATTGGTTACCAGCCCAGTACTGCATAACGCGCTTCGATGTCGCACGGTGCCGGACTAACGTTTGTAATGCTGATCCAATAAGTGATGAACTGATCACTAGCACGTTCGACCTGCACATCGAATTTGATTTGCGGGCCACCGGGCCGCGGCGTCGTGGGAACGACCGTCCACAAGACATGCCAATGGGCCGGCCAGTTAAATGTAAACCAGCGTTGCGTCGCGCCTGCGGCCAAAGTGCCGCGAAATTGCACGCCGACCCAGGGAGCCGGAACGCCCACCACCGCATCAATCATTTGTCGTAAGTTGGGACGATTACCGATGCGTTGTGTGGCTGGTCGCCCTGGCTCATTTTGTTGTGGTGATCCGGTACTGCGCAGCAAATCGCGGGCGCGAGCCGGACTCAGAGGAATGCGCCCTCGTGCTTTCAGAACGCCTTGCACACATGCTAAAGCACCGACCACGATGGGTGAAGCACTGGATGTGCCGCTAAATTGATCGGTGTAATGAAGCCGATTGTCGGCGCCACCCTGCAAATCACCGTAACCGGTAGAGGTGACTTCTCGCCCCCAGCCTTGCGCATCAACACAGGCTCCATAATTGGAAAAATCCAGGCGCGAGCGATCAGCTCCGTGATTTCTACCATGTGTCCCAGGCGGCGGCGCACCAGCGCCAACAATAACAGCCCCGCATTGTGGATTAGCGCGATTGAAGGGATTGCTCCACGTGGCGGGAAAACCAGCGGGCCGAACGCTGTAAATTGCATCATCCAGGTTTTCTGCGCCGTTGCCAGCCGCTTCAACCACAAGAACGCCTTTGTTCGCGGCATACCGAATTGCCGCCCAATCATCCGGCCACCATTCGATGCCGATGTAACCCCGCTGATCTGCTCTGCCCATAAATCCAAAGCGTGGGCCGGCACGATGGATTTCAAGTAAAATTATATCTCCCGGACTCAGCCTGTCGGCGGCTCCTCTGATAACCTGTGCCGTTGGCAGCGAAAAGGCCGCGCCACTGAAATTTGCATCGGGTGCGATGCCCGTAATCCCGATAGTGTTGACATCGCCGCTGATTTCACCAGCCACTGCCGTTCCGTGATTGATGTCGGTTGAGCCTGTTCCAACCACGACTCCGCCCTGATTTTGGGTGAGGTCTTCGTGCGTGAACAACCAGCCCCATTCGCAATCAATAATGCGTACTCCTGCGCCACGTCCACCTGGTTGCGTCCATGCATAGTAAGCATCAATGCCCACCGGAGCCGCATTCAAATATTCCTGGCGGGCGATAAAGTTTGGCGTCGCAGGCGGCGCATCTTCCATTGCTGGTCTCATCTGGTTGAGGTTGTTGGCAACATCGGCTGCCTGTTGTTTGGTTCCGGTTTGGGCTAGTTCTACGGCTGGTTTGACATAAGCCGCTTCGATCTGTGGCTGTTTGATGAGTTTGGTCGCCAGTTCATCCAAACGATCATCTGAAGCCTGGACGTGATAAAACACGGACAAATCAGGCATCTCATCGGTCGAGATACCTGCTGTCATCATCCGACTGGCTTCTTCTTTGAGTCGGTCTTCATTGCCAAAAAGTGGTTTCAGGGAAATCCCTTCGCCACTCAACAAATTCGCCAGCCCTGAAACATCTGCCCCCATGGCAGAAGCTACGCCGTCGTGCCTGGCACGCAATCCGGCGTCGGATTTGGCAATCACAATCAATTCACGTTCTCCTTTGGGCAAGCCTGACGTCGTGGCAGCATCCCCGCCCACAGAGCCATTTCCTTTGGAGGACGATTTTCGCTCTTTTACAGACATAAAATTTCTCCTTGAGGTTATTAACCGATGAATTATTTTCAGTTAAGCAATTTCAAGGCATTGCATCAGGCGGCTTGACATAAGCGGCTTGAATCGCCTTGAGGTGACTAAGTTGATTCGTGAGGCGTTCGGCTGTCACCTGATCGGGTACACTGATCCAGAAATGCGTCATCAATTCAGGATCATCCGTGTCAGGATGTAAGGGTTTCAGCTTCACGCCGAATTGAGACAGGATTTGCATTAGCTCCGTCATTTCAGCAGTAGCAGCACCCCGCTCGGCGATGCGACGCGCCACATCGGCGTGCAGATGTACTGTAATTTGCATACACAAATCCCTTTCCGCCCGCGACTATGCAGACAGTGAAAACAGGTGAGCCAGTTTGGAATTGCTTGAGGAAACAGGGGAGATTAGTCAGTCTTTCAGGAACGCCTCAAACAAGGGGGAGTGAGTAAAGAACAGAGGTCGTGCCACGGCGGCTGTGTTGTGGCGACCAAACTTAACTTTCTTTCAATACGCGAATTGAATGCCCTGTAATGGCATTCAGCAGGGGCTAAAAAAATCAGGGAAAAGATGTAAATATCAACTGTCCTGGCTGCTTAATTTTTTTCGGCGAGGGTGATTATATTCCCATTATGATCAGTGTCAATGAGGAATTTTTACCCGGTTCTTATTTCTTTGGAGAGCCGATGTCCGCCATAAACTCCAATTCTTCTGGTTTCATCGCAACGCGCAAATTTGCAACTGAGTAATGAGTTGTTTCACTGTTGACGATAACCATTTCATTATTTTTGCCAATCACAATTTTGCGCGGCAATTGGACAGTTTGAGAAAAAATTGTGGGCAGTTCCAAATCTTTCAGCCACTGATCGGCCTGCAACTTTACGGTGTGCGGCAGCCCTATCGAATGGCCGGCGACCTCAATTGATAAACTAACTCTGGCAGTCACATAAGTGCCAGGTTCAGCACGGACAACAAGGCGATCATTATTGCTCAGAATTTGCAGCAGCACTAATTCCTGATTGAGCGAGAATTTTCCATGCGGAGCCAGATGATAAGGAATTCCAAATTCCCTGCCCTTCACTTGAGCCATCAATTCACCCTGTCCGCTCAAGCGTATGACCACGCGCTCCGCAGAAATTTTTTCAATTTGCAGGCTTGCTACATCGGCTTGTCCTGCGCCTGACTCGACATCCGTATAGTTAAGAATTTTTCCGAGCGGTGCGTCAATTTCTTCGGAGCGCAGGCGACCGGGTTTCAATTGCACCGTCAAATCAAGCGCGTGCGCAGCGGCTATTTTGGCGAGCAAATTATTAATGGCATTTTTTCGGACAAGGACACGCAGATCATTGCTGGTTGTGAGATGTTGGGTGAGTTGCGTGATTTCACCAATGAGATTTACTTCATCATCTACACCATCAATCGGTCCCGAAACCGTAATGACTGGCTCTGTCGTGGGTTGCAAACTTAGCGCAATAATCGCACGCCCATCCAGCGCTAAAAAAGATTGCAACCAGAATTCTGTTTTAATTTGATAAGCCGGAGTCGTCAGCGTCATCGGCATTTCGCCGTTTGTTACAAAAGTCGCGGCTGGGATTTCAAGCGGCTGATTCAATTGCAACGGAATTTCCAGTGGTGGCAGGGCGGCATTCCACTTCTCTGGTGCGAGCCATTCACCCAGCAAAAATTTCAACACCGATGAGCTGCTGGAATCCTCAGCGCCCAGCGCAACATCCGTCAATTGAAAGGGCAAACGCAAATGTGAGCCGTTGATTTTTCCACTACCTAATTTTCCCGATAAACGAAAGTTGACAGATTTAAGTTTGCCCAAAGGCTCTGCCTCGACACCTAACTTCACCCAGGCGGCAGCAGGTTTTAGCTCAATGGCGACGGCATTAATTTTCATTACCGCGCCATTGGCAAGCTTTATTTCCAAGCCTTTCATGCGCTGCGCTGTATCGTTAATGGCGCGTTCGCTGATGATGGCGACGACATCGGCATCGCGCAATCCGTTTGTCGCAACTAACTGATTGCGGAGTTGACGGAGCAGGAGAAGTTCAGGAGATTGCGCAGCCGCAGTGAGGGAAAGGAATAAGACGAGCAATAAGTTTAATTGTAGCCAACGGCAACTTTGCATAATAAAAATATTCTGCCGCACATTGACGCCAATTACCACGCATGTTTTTGAGATTAAGCAATCTTTTTCTGTCCGGCTGCGACCTCACGATTGCGGAAGCGATAGCCAATGCCAATCACAGTTTCGAGGCAATCGCCGCATGCGCCGAGCTTACGCCGTAAGCCGCTCATGTGAACGTCCAGAGTACGCGCCTCGCCGTAATATTCCAGACCCCAGACGTGATCTAATAACCTTTCGCGTGGCACAACGCGCCCCTGGTTGCGAGACAGAATTGCCAGCAGCGCAAATTCTTTGCGCGTCAATTTCACTTCATTACCAGCACAGCTAACAGAAAATCCGGCATAATCAATTTTTAAATCCCCATCATCAAAAGCATCGTTTTCCGCCTCTTCGTACCCTACCCTTCGCAAGGCTGCGCGGACTCGCGCCACCAGTTCGCGGACGCTGAAAGGTTTGGTGACGTAATCATCTGCGCCTGCCTCCAGACCTCGTACTTTGTCATTTTCATCCGCCATTGCGGTGAGCATGATAATTGGCAGTTTCTTCAGATTTTCTTCTTCTCTCACGCGCCGACAAAGCTCAAGTCCCGTCATTCCCGGCAAGTGCAAATCAAGCATCACCAGGGCAGGCTCAACCATACTTTTTTCCCGTCCCAGCAAAATATTCAGCCCTTGTTCACCGCTGAGGGCAACCTGCGCAGTATGGCTGCCTTCGCGCTCCAGGTTGTAACGAATACTTTCGGCAATGTCGGGATCGTCCTCAATGATTAAGATGTGCGGTTTCATAAATTAATTCGGTGATCAGAAGTTAATATTCAGTCAGAGAAAATATCAAGCGAGTTAGATAAGGTGAAAATGCTGTTTAATCTCACTAACAGGAAATTAACGGTGCATATTCAAGTTCAAGTTAAGAATATCTTAAATCTCTCTTAATTCTAACTACTGAGGATTTCAAAAGCGAAAGGGATCAGCAAAAATATCTTTGCTAATCCCTTGTTTACTGGTGGACCGTGCCGGGCTCGAACCGGCGACCCAATGATTAAGAGTCATTTGCTCTACCAACTGAGCTAACGGTCCAGATGCTAAAATGTTAAGTTTATGTTAAGTCCATCCAGGTACTTTGACATCCCTTAAGTGACGTGCAAAATACTATAACTTATTACACCTAATCAAGTGACACACGGTCAAATTTCAATTCAATCTTTATCAGGAGCCTCTATATGTTTGGTCTGCTACCGAAAGAAGAGAAGTATTTTGATTTATTTAACCAGATGACAGTGCATATCAAAGAATGTACAGCATTACTGAAACAGCTTTTTGAGGAACCCGCCCGGCACGTGGAAATCGCTGCCCAAATAAAAAAGGTCGAACATGCCTGCGACGAAATCACGCATGACATTGTCCGTAAACTCAATCAAACTTTTATCACGCCGTTTGACCGCGAGGACATCCACGCGATTGCCGGTAAACTTGACGATATTGTAGATGGGATCGAATACACCTCGCGCCGTGTCGTGCTGTTTCGCGTCGGACAACCGACGACTGATCACGCCTTAAGAATGGCCGACGTGCTGATTCGTCAGGCAGTGCAACTGGAAAAGGCGGTAGCGGCGCTGGCTAAAAATGACGGGAAAGTCATTCAGGATTGCATCATCGCCATTCATACACTGGAAAATGAGGGCGATGCGATTCATTATCAGGCGATTGCCCATCTCTTTGATAATGAAAAAGACCCAATCAATTTAATTAAATGGAAAGAGGTTTACGAAAAGTTGGAACGTAGTATTGACACCTGCGAAGATGTCGCCAACGTTATCGAAGCTGTCATGCTTAAGAACGCATAACTTTCCTCGTCATCCCCGAAAGAGGTCATCAATGTTATCTACGTTCACCCTTGTCGCGCTGATTATCCTGCTTGCGCTTGTTTTCGATTACACCAATGGTTTTCATGACGC